>CAYPVD010000200.1:0-4684 GCA_964414055.1 uncultured Fibrobacteraceae bacterium | reverse complement strand
CCAGAAAAAGCAAACACCAGCAAAAGAGCGTGAGGGTAACCGAAGTCTGGAAACGGCTCAACATGTCGGCAGGCCTCCACGGAGGAAGGGTGGTGCGGCCAGACGTGATCCGGCCTGTTAAGGCAACCGGGCCCCAACTTTGTACGGGGACCGATCAAAGTATGCCCCTATCGGTTCCGGGTGTCAAGCTCCTGTCCAACGCCCCCTCAGGCGCCTTCAAAGTAACCCGACATTCCCCTTTTGCATAACAAGTGATATTTTAGCCCTGACCCAGGTAAAATCCCGTGACCCGTGCCAGTATATCCGGAGGCCCGACCATGAAACCTTCCCGTGCCCTCATGCCGCTGCTGGGCGGCCTGCTCCTTTGCTGGACGACAGTCGCCCGGCCCGCTCAGGACGATTTCACCCTCGCCCGTTTCCTCGAGATCCCGACCCTGGGTTCGGTCCACGTCAGCCCCGACGGCAAGCTGGTGGCCTACACCTGGAGCCGACGGGACCTGGAACAGGACAAGCGCCTCACGCGCCTTTGGCTCGGGGAGATCGCCTCGGGAGGCACGCGTCAGATCACCTTCACCGATGACCGTGTCAGCGCCCTGGCCTGGCGGCCCGACGGGGCCCTGAGCTTCCTGCGCCCCGTCGACGGCGACGCCCAGGTGTGGATCAATCCCCTGGACGGGTCCGAGCCCCGGCCGGTCACGGACATCGAAGGCGGCGTCGGCGCCTACTGGTGGTCTCCCGACGGGACCATGCTGGCGGTTCTGGCTGATCCGGCCGATACGGATGCGGCCGACAGCCTGGCGGCGGCCGCCGATTCGGCCGAGGCCGCCTATCAGGTTCCCGAGGACCGTCGGGACTGGGAGGTCTTCGACCGCATCGAGCACCCGGAAAAGTACCAGCAGCTGTGGATCGTACAGGCGGGGAAGAACGGCCCGGCCGAGGACGCCGAGCCGCGCCAGCTCACCTTCTCGCCGTGGCATCCCTACGAGGCGGCATGGTCCCCCGACGGCAAACTGTTGGCCGTGACCTTCAACCCCCGATTTTCGAGTCTCATCGACGAGGAGCAGCAGATCGCGCTGATCGATGTCGACGGCGGCGGTGACGCCGAGGTCATCACCCCGCCGGACCGCCACAGCTCGCTGGCGGCATGGTCCCCCGACGGCGGCAAGCTCGCCTACTACATGGATCGCGAGGCCGATTTCCGGGCCTACCTGAACCTCAAGGATGTCATGCTGCGGGACATGGCCGGCGGCGAGGTCACGGATCTGACGCCCGACACCCAGTGGACCCTGGGCGGCACCGGCAGCACGCCTTCGACGGCGCCCCAGTGGGGCCCAAAGGGCCGCTACATCTATCTGCCCGCGGCCCACGGCACGGACCTGGACATGGTCCGCATCGACGTGCGCAAAGCGAAGCTGGAGCAGATCACCGACCTGGAGGGCAACCTGTTCGGGCTGAGCGTGAGCGGCGGCGCTTTCGCCTACCTGGAAACGGCCCTGGACCAGCCCGGTACCCTTTTCGCCGGCAAGCTGGGCGGCAAGGTGCGCGAGATCGACAGCACCAACGACACCGTTGCCGCCTACGATCTGCAACCCGCGCAGAAGCTGCGCCTGCCCGGACATGACGGGGGCTTCGTGGAGGGCTTCCTCTTCCTGCCGCCGGGAGCCGGGGAAACCGACCGCCTACCGGCGATCATCGAGATGCACGGCGGTCCCTACTACCGCTACGGCAACGCCTGGACCAGCCGTTATCCCTGGCAGGTGCTCGCACGCAACGGCTTCGCTGTGTTCATCTGCAACCCCCGCGGCGGCACGGGGTACGGCCAGGATTTCCTGCGCGGCGTGTACCGCAACTTCGGCACCGACGACTATCTGGACATCATGGCTGCCGTCGACGCCCTGGTCGAGCGCGGCACCATCGATCCGGACCGGCTGGGTTTCACCGGGTACAGCTACGGCGGCCTGATGACCGACGTGGTGATCAGCCGCACCGACCGCTTCAAGGCCGCGGTGTCCATCGCCGGCATCTGGAACTACGTCTCGGCCATGGGCCAGAACAACTCGCAGCTGCTGATCGACAGCTACCGCCGGCCGTGGGACGAGGATCTGCAGCGCATGTGGGAGCACAGCCCAGCCTCCCGCGCCGACCGCATCACCACCCCCACCCTGGTCATGCACGGCAAGGACGACGAACCGGTGGACCCGCGCCAGTCCATCGAGATGTTCCACTACCTGCAACTGAACGGTGTGCCCAGCCGCCTGGTGCTGTACCCGGGCGAAGGCCACGGCATCAACAAGCCCAGCCACATGATCGATTACGAGACGCGCGAGCTGCAGTGGTTCCGCCATTACGTGCTGGGGGACGAGGAGGCCGTGGGGGCCGAACCGCCCGTGCCCGTGGAGCCCTAGGAAGCCGTATATTCCAGGCTCGGCAGGAAACCGGGCTCGTTCGTGCCGACCGGCACCTGCGAGTCCGGTTTTTTCGACAGTCTGTCAGGAACGTTCGAGCACCAGGTAGCCCCGGTCGGATTTCTTCAGTGCTGTCAGGTCCTGCTGTACCTGCCGGACCTGGTCCGCGGCAATGCTCTCGCCGTCCACGCGGAATTCCCTCACGAGCCGCAGGACACCGCCTTCCTGCCAGATCGTGGTCCGGGACCGGAATCCCGGACCATCCGCCACCAGGGTGTCAGTCCCGGCCAGGCTCAAATTCCGCGGCAGGACAAGGGACCATTCCTCCCGCAGGCCGGGATAGCTCCTCAGATCGATCTCATCACCACAGGCGACCTTGAAGTCGTGGATGGGCAGGAAACCCGACAGTTGGCGCGGCAGGTAGAACCCGTGGTCATCCCCGGGCAACGGTCTGGTCGTCCGACCCTCAACTTCCATGATCAACGGAGCACGCCAGTCGTCCCGGCCCTCCAGCCGGACCTCGCCGGCATGGAAGTGCTGGTCCTGGTCCAGCAGGATCTTGCAGACGTCCTCGTCGCCCTCGGCCCCTTCATGCGATCGAAGGCGGTTCCGCCAGCGGACACCCAGGTTTCCCGTCACCCGGTAACGACTGGTAAAGGTCAGGATCCCCTGCTCATCGAGGCTGCCCTCGATTGTGAGCAGACCGGTACCGGGATCCCGGGCCTCGGCGGGAATCTCCACCAAGCCGACGGCGCCGGGCTCGAGCAGGAGCACCGGCGACAAGGTGTCCTGGATGGGGACCAGGCCCGCCGGACAGGAATCCATGGTGCCGTCCAGGAAGACCCTGCCTCCCTCCGTCTCCACCATGACGATGAAGTGGTTGAACTGGGTCATGTTGGGGATCGAGACCTCGAGCGGTCCCAGGGACCTGGTCCGCACGAGAACGGGAAAGGCCCGGAAACCGCTGGCCCGCAGCAGGGAGATCAGCAAGGTGCCCAGCCCCTTGCAGTCGCCGAAGCCCGAAGCCAGGACCTCCGTGGCGGGCTTGGGAATGATGCCTTCGTTGCCCTCGAAAAGGCCCAGGTAACGGCAACGCTGCTGCACGGCGGTGTAGATGCGATCGATCTGCGAATCCGGATCATCGGTTCCGCGGGTACACTCGGCAGCCATGGCGGCGATGGCTTCGTCAGCCACGAAAACCTTCTCGATCATGTCCAGGTAGGCCGAGCCCACCGCTTGCCAGTCGCCGCCCACGGCCATGCCCGCATCCTGTCCGTTCCCGGTCGAGGCGATATGGGGCACCAGTAAATAGGAAGGGTATGAGTCCCGGCAGGACTCGGGCGCCACCTGCCCCGCGGACTGCAGACTCCAGCAATGGACCTGCTTTCCCCCCTGCGAACGGCTGTCGTACACAACCTCGCCTCGTTCGAATCCACTGCCGCTGCCGTCCCACGCCAGCCGGTAATCCTCGGGCAGGCGCAGTTCGTACCCGGCATCCATGCACGGTCCTTCCGATCGTCCCAGGCGGATCTCCGGCAGACCGGGAACATCCCGGAATTCCATCTTCTTCACGACCCGGACCCGGTCTCCCACCATCACACCCGGCACCAGGGCGAAGGACAGGATCCCGTCCAGAGTCACGATGCCGTTCCCGCGACTGGTCATCCGGTGCCAGGAAAGATCCTTGCGACCCAGACGCCTCATCTCGGTACCGTGGAAGACCTCCACCTCGATATCCTTCATCATCTGGCGGGGAGTTTCCAGGGACACCACCATGGATACGTACTGCAGGTCCTGACGTCGGCGAGCCAGGTAGTCCCTGACCGTCACCATTTTCCCCTCGAGACCATGGTCGAACTTCGCCACGACCCCCTGCCACTGCTGGACGGTCACGATCCCCTGGGATGTGTCACGGGCGAGAAAAGCGGCGATCTGCCCTGAATCCGGCGGCGGGGGCGGTTTCAACCACCCGGCCTCGGCGGGAAATGCCTGGAGTGCGGAAAAGCCCAGAAGCACCATGAGAATCAGAAAGGAACGGCCCCGTCTCATGGCTGCCCTGAAACGCGGTGCAGGATGACGGGGGAGGTTTCCAGCTCATGGAGATGATCGATGGCCGTCCCGATTCGCTCCAAGCGCGCCTCATCGCGAACCGTACCCGCCTCGGTGATCAGCGAGCGGTCGATCACGAGAGTCCCCTCATCGAGGGAGAAGGCCAGGGTATAAAGCAGACGGTCGGCATTGATGATCCGCCGCACGGGAACCTCCGCCGCCTCCCATCC
>CAYPVD010000199.1:0-4716 GCA_964414055.1 uncultured Fibrobacteraceae bacterium | reverse complement strand
ATTTCCCATCAAGCCCCGCCCATTTTTACCGATAACCATCCCACGGATTACTGGATCGGGGAGATGACTGCGCCCACCGGGTGCGACAGCCAGTCCGCTTTACGACGGACGGGGATTCATAGAGCATGTCCGCCTTCGCCATCATCAACGAGGAAAAGGCCCAGAGCAAGGCTCGCGTGGTGATCTGCTGGATCTCCCTGGCGGGATTCCTGCTCATGAGCTGGTTGAAGGGCATGCACGGCACCGCCCTGATGAGCAAGGGGCTGGCGACCATCCTGGCCTACCTGACCTTCTCCACCGTCTGGTTCGAGATCGTCAAGCGCTACCCCGACCGCCACCCCTGGCGGCGGAACATCTCCCTGGTGGCCGACCTGGGCATCATGACGGCCTGGTTCCACCTGGGCGGGGGCGAGGTGGCCACCTACTACCCCATATTCCTGTGGGTCATCATCGGCAACGGCATCCGCTACGGGGAGGTCTTCCTGCAGCGAGGCATCGTCCTGGGGGGGCTGGGCTTCGGGTCCGTCCTGTACTTCAACCCCTACTGGCGCACGCACATGGACGTGGGACTGGGCCTGTTGCTGGGCGTGCTGGTGCTGCCCATCTTCTACCAGGGCGCCCTGCGCCGCCTGCGCAAGATGAACGACCTGAAGGTGGAACTGGCCAAGTCGCGCCTGGCGGAGAAGGCCAAGGACCGGTTCCTGGCCCTGATGAGCCACGAGATCCGCACGCCCATGAACGGGGTGCTCGGCATGGCCGACGCCCTGAGCCGCACCGACCTGGACGAGGAGCAGCAGGATCAGCTGCGGATCATCACCAGTTCCGTCGAATCCCTATTGCGTACCATCGGGGACATCCTCGACTACGCCGGCATGACCTCGGCCCGGCTGACTTTGCACAAGCAGGATTTCAACCTGAACCGGACCCTGCAGGACGTGGTGAAGCTGCTGGAGACCTCGGCCTCTCAGCGGGACATCCAGCTGCGGTTCACCTATGCCGAGGGTGCGCCGGAGCAGTTCCTGGGTGACCAGGCCCGCATCAGGCAGATCGTCTTTCACCTGCTGAGCAACGGCATCAAGTTCACCGAGCAGGGCTCGGTCCGGCTGGATTGCCGCGTCAGGGAGGAGAAAAGCGGCTGCAAGGTGGTCATCTCGGTTTCGGATACGGGCATCGGTATTCCCGCCGGTAAAATGGAAACCCTGTTCCAGGGTTTCCAGCAGGGAGACGACAGCGTCACCCGCCGCTACGAGGGCATGGGTCTGGGCCTCGGCCTGATCAAGCAGCTGACCGAGCTGATGGAGGGGGAACTCGAGGTCGAATCCACCGAGGGCAAGGGCACGACCTTCACGGTCTCCCTGCCCCTGAGGCCCATGGCGGGCCGGAAGACCGCCCTGCAGAAATCCACCGCATCCCGGGCGGGTCTCGATCTGAAGGCCCTGGTCGTGGAGGACAACAAGTTCAACCAGGCGGTCATGTCCCGCCTGCTGGGGATGCTGCAGGTGGAGGCCCACATGGCCGACAACGGCGCCGAGGCCCTCCAGATCCTGGAGGAACAGGAATTCGACCTGGTGTTCATGGATATCCGCATGCCGGTGATGAACGGCTACGAGGCGGCGCTGAAGATCCGCGCGGGAGAGAGCGGGGAAAGCCACCTGCCCATCATCGCCGTGACCGCCGACGCCACGCCGCAGGTCGAGCACCGTTGCCGGGAAGTGGGCATGGATGCGTTCCTGGCCAAGCCCCTGACCCTGGATACCCTGGCGGCGACCACCGAGGCCGTGATGCAGACGACCGGGTGGTCCGAGCCCGCCGGGGTCTAGCCCTTCCCCTTCAAGACATTGCTGGTGACCGTGTTGCCTGCGGCCTGCACCTCGGCGACCCGGCGCTTCTGGGCCGACAGCAGGCGGGTTATCATCTTCAGATCCCGCGGTTCCAGCTGCAGGGCCGTATCCACCCATACCTTGGTGATCTTGATCAGCTCCTCGTAGGTGATGGGGTTGACGCACTGGCGCACGCGGTTCAGGGCGTGGTAGGCGTTGGCGCGGCGGTGGGAGCTGGCCAGGTAATCCTGGACCGCGCGGTGGCCCTGCCCGTCTTCGGCGAGGATGTCGACCAGGCCCAGCTTGTGCATCTGGGCGGCGGTCAGGATCTTGCCGGTGGTGATCAGCCGCTTGGTGATCTCCGGGGTGGTGCGGCGGATCAGGAAGCTGTAGGCACCCATGCCCGGGATCAGGTTGAACATGATTTCCGGCAGGCCGAAGCGTGCCCTGCGCTCGGCGATGACGACGTTGCTGGAGATGGCGGCCTCGCAGCCGCCGCCCAGGGCCTCGCCCTGGACCAGGGAGATGGTGGTCACCGGCTGGTCGAAGTGGACGGCGTTGGGGTACAGGACGTCGATGCAGGCGGTGGCGTACGCCATCAGCCCTTTGCGGTCGCGGTTGCGGATCAGCTCGTGGAAGAGCTCCAGGTCGCCGCCCAGATTGAACACGCCGGGGGAATGGCTGGCCAGGATGGTGTAGCGGATCGGCGGGGTCAGGCCGCGGTCCAGGGCGGTCTGGTTGACCCGTACCAGGTCGTTCTGGAGCCGGCGCAGCTCGGCGAGGATATCCAGGTTGAAACAGGGCCGGGGCCGCGGATCGAGGGTGTACCACAGGGCCCGGTACATCCTGTCGTAATGGACGCGAACCTGGTTGAGGTCGTTGACGATGGCGACGAAGCGGTCATCTTTGACCATGGTGATCCTTTGCAGCAAACCGATAGGCACCAAAAGATGTGGGTACCTGCACACCTCACCTGGTCGCCGAAGACCCGGGACGGGGGCAACTTACGCATAGCCTATCTCCATCCATTATACGGAGTGCGGCTGATCAATACCAACATTATCCGTGGGTGAACTGTGGTTACGTGGTGACTGCGGCCCGCCCCCGATGCTATGGTTTCCGGGTTCCTGGAACTTGACGGATCATTCAGGGCGGAAACCGGGTCCATGCACGCTGCCACCTCCACACATCCTTTGCTGGCCTTGGCGTTGCTGCTGCTGATCAGCATGGGTGCCAGTGCGCTGGTCAAACGCTGGCACCTGCCCTCGATGACGGGGCAGATCCTGGCCGGGGTCCTGGTGGGCCCGTCGGCGCTGGGCGTGTTCGATCATGCGGCCGTCACGAGCCTGTTGCCCGTGACGAGTTTCGCCCTGGGTCTGATCGCGGTGTCGGTGGGGGATCATCTGCACCTGGTCCGTCTGAGGATCGCCGCCGGCCGGCTCGGCCTGATGGTGCTGGCCGAGAGCCTGCTCGTGCCGGTGCTGGTCTTCTTCGCGGTAACGATGGTCGGCGGGGCCCACTGGACCATGGGGCTGCTGCTGGGCACCATGGCCATCGCCACGGCGCCGGCGACCATCGTGGCCCTGGTCAAGGAGACCCGAGCCCGCGGGGTCTTCGTCAAGACCCTCGTGGCGGCCGTGGCGCTGAACAACATCGCCTGCATCGCCCTGTTCGAACTGGCCATGACCGCGGCCCGTGCGGAGCTGGCACCCGAGAGCGTCGGCCACCCGCTGTTGATCCTGGCCGCACCGCTGCGTCAGCTGGGGCTGTCGGCCCTGCTGGGCGGGGGCGTGGGCCTGCTGCTGATCTTCCTGACAAGGCACGTGGTGCGCACCCAGCAGCTGGCCACGGCCTCCCTGGTGGCCATCATGGGCACGGTCGGTCTGGCCGAGGCCCTGGGCATCTCTCCCCTGCTTTCCTGTGTGGTCCTGGGCATCGTGCTGGCCAACCTCGATACCGACCAGAAGGAGATCGGGCACCTGGCCTTCGAGAACTTCGAAGGCGCCATCTTCGCCATCTTCTTCACCGTGGCGGGCATGGAGCTGGATTTCGCCTACCTGGCTCCTGCTGGCCTGCTGGCGGTGCTGGTCGTCCTGGCCCGGGGCGTGGGCAAGACCCTGGCCGCCTGGTCGGCCATGTCCCTGGCCGGAGCCACGCGCAACATCAGGCGTTACCTGGGACCGGCCCTGGTGCCCCAGGCGGGGGTGGCGGTGGGCCTGCTCCTGATCATCCAGCAGACGCCTTTCCTGGCGGACGTTAAGGATCTTCTGCTGGCGGTGGGGCTGACCTCGGTGACCATCAACGAGATCATCGGGCCCATGCTGACGAAGCTGGCGCTGAACCGGTCGGGGGAGGCCGGCCGGGACGAGCCCCACCCCCTGGATTTCCTGCGGGAGGAATGCATCACCACGGATCTTTCAGGCCCGACCATGGATGACGCCATGGGGCAGCTGGTCGATCTGCTGGTCCAGAACTGCCGGATGGGTCGCAGCAGGGAAGAGATCCTGGCGCAGGTCATGGCCCGGGAGAAGGAGATGTCAACGCGGGTGGGCAGCGGCCTGGCCATTCCCCATGTGATCGACGACGAGGCCCTGCAGATCTCCGGCGTGCTCGGCATCAACCGCCAGGGGCTGGATATCCCCACGCCCGACGGCCAGCCGGTGCACTGCATGGTCCTGCTGGTCGTTCCCCGGGAGCAGGCGTCGTCCTATCTGCAGATCCTGGCCACCATCACCCGCTCCATCGGGATGCACCGGAATCTCCAGGCCCAGCTTTACCACGCCCGCTCGCCGGCTCATGTGTGCGAGGTATTGCCCGCCCTGGAGCTGGAGGATCTGGACGATCTGCTGGCCGAGAACGCCTGACGGGTGGAACCATCAACCATGAAAATTGCCAT
>CAYPVD010000198.1:0-4812 GCA_964414055.1 uncultured Fibrobacteraceae bacterium | reverse complement strand
GGAATCCGTCGGACGTGATCTTCATGCCCTGCAGGCTGCAGTCGGCAAAGGGCCGGCCCGCCGGCATGTCCCAGTACAGGGGCCCGGCGACCCCGCGGCCGGGAAGCAGGATCGCCCCCGCGATCAGCAGGGCGCCGACCCTTCCGCCGCGGACAATCAAGCGGCGGGCGTGCCGGGTCAATGTGGTCATGATCATCCTCCCGTTGCTTCCGGATCTAGGGTCGCGGTCGTACGCGAAAACCTTCGGCATCCTGTTCGAGATCCACGTTCATCACCGCGGCGCCCTGCAGGACCCAGGACATCGGAACCGTCGCCCGGGCCGGCAACCGCGCCAGCGATCCGTGCACCGTGGGGTCGGCGGACCGCAACAGACGGGCCCTGCTGCCGGGCAGGCCGGGCATTTCCCGTCCCCGCACCACCAGGTCCCCGCCCGGGGCGACCAGGGCCACCACCAGTTTGTCCACGGCCCGCGGCCTGCGCAGCAGCCGCAGGATATCATCGAGGGTGTCGGCAGGAAACTTTGATCCCAGGCGCTGGGCTTCCAGGGCGAACAGATCCGCCTCGCTGGCGGCCACCAGACGGTACCGCCCCGCAGGCAGGTACGGCGGCAGGTCGAGAGCCACGGCCACGGATCTTTCCTCACCGTGCCGGGGCTTGAGGCGCACGCGGCACACCAGCGGCGCGGAGGCCGTCGCCACCCGGCGGGGTGCGTCCAGACCGGTGATCACGGCCGAGGCCTCCGGCCTGGTCAGGGTCAGTTCCGCCCGGACCTCCTCCAACACCAGGGGACGATCCGGATTGTTCAGCAGCATGCCCAGGGGCGCCGTCCAGGCCGCTGCCAGCCCCATGGCTCCCCCCGGCCCCACGGCCGTGCCCTCGATCTCCAGGGGATGGGCCTCGAGATCCTCATCGCCCCGCCAGCGGGTCGACAAACGGTACCCGATGGTCTGCCGACTGGCATCATCCCCCCTGACCAGCAGGGAGTTGTACAGGCACCAGAACACCAGGGCAGGCGTCAAGGCCTGGTCATCGGCCACCCTGAAAGCGTAGGTGCCCGACTCGCCGCCCTCGTTCACGGTCACGGCCACCGGGATCATGTGCGGCACCGGCCCCAGCTTGCCCGTCAGACCGGCGCGCTGGTCGTGGTACACCGTACCGACCACCGAACCGATGCCCGCCATCTTGAACGACATCTGGCGGCTGGGCAGCACCGTCAGCACCCTGGCCGTGGCCAGGGGCCAGCGCACCGGACCTCGTTGCAGGAAGGGGTGGCCCATCATGAAGACATCATCCCCGTCCACCCAGGTCGTGGTGCCGACCACGCCCAGCAGGGCGTCTCCCATCACCAGGGGAATGGCGCAGGCCGCGCCGGGGACCAGCCGCCGGGCAGGAGCCGATTCGCCCCGGCCTGTCGCCTCGGCCGTCTGCTCCCCCGGCAGCACCCGGAACCAGCCCGCGGGCAATCCCCGCCCTCCGTCGGCGGCGGCGAGGTCCGGCACCATGTCCAGGAGGATCCTGTCGGCGTCGGGCCAGCCCCGAGGTCCGGACGCTGCGGACGGAGGTTCGGTCCAGCCGAGAATCGAGGCCAGACGGCACCCGGCTCCGGGGGCGGACAGATCCTGGGGATCCGGCAGTGGATGATCGATCGCCACCGCGGCGACCTCGTCCGTGGGCAGGGACATCATCTCCCCCGCCGGCGTCACCCCGGCCAGGGGCCGCAGGGAGCCTCCCCAACCGAACGCCAGGGCTCCCGCCAGGCGGCCATCCAGGAAAATGGGGCTGCCGCTCATGCCCTGGGCGATGCCCGAGGTCTCCAGGCCGTGACCGCCGACATCCACCAGGATCATGTTGCCGGCGACCCGCGAGCGCTCCTGCACACCCACCACCTTCACGGTGAAGGTATCGATGCGCCCGCCCTCGAACACGGTCAGGCCGTAACCCGTCATGCCCGGCTCGATCTCCGCCACCGGTATCACCCCGGCCCCGGCGGGACCGGCCTGGAGCATCGCCAGGAGCCAGACCCCCGCCCACCGAACACGGCGGCCCGCCCCGGGCCTAGACGGGGAGCCGAGACTCCCGGACCACAAGCAGTGGTTGAACATGGCGCCCTTTCTGTGTCATGTGTCTCTCGAGCCCGATTCCGGTACCATACACCGGCGGCACCGGCGCTGCACCAGGATGGAGTTGAACCGCCGCCTTGGCAAGTGGTTCCCCGTGCCCTATGGTTGACCGCAACCACGGAACGAGCCGGAACCATATCCGGCCCGCCCGGATCAGGACGCTGCAAGGGGGGTCGTCATGCCCACGGGCAAGCTGCGTTATCCGCTGCAAACCGGATCACGGTTGGCCCTGTGGTTCCCGGTGGGATTCTTCCTGCTCGGCGTCCTGACCATCGGCATCCTGTGGCGGACGAACCAGCAGGCGGAAACCCGCACCCTGCAGATCGAAACCTCCGTGACCGCCCAGCAGATCAAGATGCGCCTGGAGGACTGGGTCAACAGCCGCATCGCCATCGTATCCCTTCTGGCACAGATGGGAAACCTGGATCCCGTCCACAACCCCGACATGTTCCGGGACCAGGCCCGGGCCATCACCGGCTCGTTCCCGGGTTTCCAGGCCCTCAACTTCATCGATCCGAAACACGTGATCACCATCATCTATCCCCGGGAAAGCAACCAGGCCGCCCTGGGCAAGAACCTGGACCTCCACCCCTCGCCCGCCGTGCCCGCCGCCATCGACCGCGCCACGCGGGAGAAAGCCCTGACGCGCTCGCCCATTCTCGACCTGCTGCAGGGCAAACCAGGATTCACGACGTACGCGCCCATCCTGGACGACCAGGGTACGATCCGGGGATTCATCAACGGGGTCTTTTCGGTGGACAAGCTCGTCACCGGATGTCTGCACGAGGAAGACCTGGGGGAACGATTCGCCATCAGGCTGAGGGCCGAGGACGGCGCGGTCGCCTTCGAATCCGCCGGGGCCGCAGGATCGCAGTGGCCACGGGTCTTCACGCGCGAGTATCCCGTACGGATCCTCGACGGCAGCTGGCGTCTCCAGGTGGCTCCCAACCCCGACCGCCTGCGCCACAGCATGTTGGGCCCGGACGAGTTCCTGGCAGGCGGCAGCCTGCTGCTGACGATCATGCTGGCGGTGCTGCTGAGGATATACCTGCTTGGCATCAACGAGCTTCGCGACAGCCGAGAGGGCTATCGTCTGCTGCTGGACAACATCGCGGACATGGTGGTCAAAGCGGCCCCCGACGGCACCTTGAAATTCTGCAGCCCCTCCTTCACCGATTTCCTGGACAAGCCCGCAGACGATGTCCTGGGCACCAGCCTGGCGTCCTTCACGCACCCCGACGACAGGCGGGCCTTCATCCGCGCCCAGGAGAACATCCTCGGCGGAACCGGCGGCGAACATTTCGAGGCCCGCATGATGACCGCGGCCGGTTACCGCTGGACGCAATGGACATGCACCCCCCTGCGCAACGATCACATGGAGGTCGAAGGGACCGTCAGCGTGGGCCGTGACATCCAGGACAAGCGCGTGCTCGAGGAACAGTTGCGCAGATCCCAGAAGCTCCAGGCCGTGGGACAGCTGGCCGGCGGCATCGCCCACGACTTCAACAACATCATCCAGGCCATCGAAGGTTATCTGGAGTTCGCCATGGAGGATCTGTCTCCCGACTCGCCGACCCGGCAGGATCTGCAGCAGGCCTACAAGGCCGCCGAAAGGGCCGCCGTCCTGACCGACAAGATCCTGGCCTTCAGCAGCCAGCAGAACGTCAGGTCCGAACCCCTGGATCTGCGGCTGGTCACGGCCAACATCCGGCCCATGCTCCTGAGCATGGTGGGCGAGGGCATCGACCTGCTCACCGAGGAGCCCGACGAGCCCGCCGTGGTCAAGGCGGACCCGGGCCAGATCGAGCAGATCCTCATGAACCTGTGTCTGAACGCCCGGGACGCCATGGCGGGATCCGGCCGCCTGATCATCTCCATCAGCAAAACACACTTCGCCGAGGACGGGGACTGCCCGGCCTGGGCCAGGCCGGGACCCTGGATCCGCCTGGCTGTGCGGGATTTCGGGCCGGGCATCCCGCCGGAGATCCAGGACAAGGTGTTCGAGCCCTTCTTCACCACCCGCGAGGCGGGTAAGGGTACGGGTCTGGGGCTGGCCACGGTCTACGGCATCGCCAAGCAGCACGGCGGATTCATCCACCTCGACAGCGCCGTAGATGAAGGCACGACCATCGCCGTTTACCTGCCCCCTTCAAACGAGACCCCGGCCGCCTTCATCCCCCAGGACAGTTCGCTACCGGAGGGAGAGGGCCAAACCGTGCTGGTGGTCGAGGACGAGGAACTCGTGCGGGAAATGGCGGCCCGGATCCTGGTCGAGGCCGGGTATAATGTCCTGACCGCAGCCGACGGTCGTCAGGCATTCGAGTTGGTCGCCGACCATGCCGCCGAGATCAAGGCCGTTCTGCTGGACATCATCCTGCCCGGACCGGACGGCCGCCAGGTCCATGCCGGAATCGTGGAGAAGATCCCCGGGGTGGCGACCCTGTTCATGAGCGGCTACGACCCCCAGGCCACGGCGGATCAGCCCGGCCATGACCTGCCGGGTCCCCTGCTCGCCAAGCCCTTCTCCCGCATCCAGTTGTTGCAGGCCCTGCACAACATCCTGCACGCCTCTTGACCCCCGGCAGGAGTTTCTGACGAGGAAAGGCCCCGCCTGACGGCGGGGCCTTTCCCGTTTCGAAGTGGTACGCCCAGGAGGACTCGAACCCCCAACCTCCTGGTCCGTAGCCAGACG
>CAYPVD010000197.1:0-4877 GCA_964414055.1 uncultured Fibrobacteraceae bacterium | reverse complement strand
GACCTGGATGATTTCGTGGTGGACTTCGACAATCCGGACGCCGACCTCACCTGGGTGCTCACGGGTGACGGTCCTCCCTGGGTGACTTTGGATTCGGATCATATCCTGCGGGCTACCGTCCCGGCTGGCTGGACGGGAACGAGTGATTTCAACCTGCGCGTAACCGATCCGGGTGGTTTGCAGGATGATCAGGATTTCAAGCTGCAGGTGCTCGCGCCGGGGTTGCCGTCCTGGTCGGTGAATATGCAGGTCGAGGATGGTGGCGGAGATGCTCTGGGGGTTGTCCTGGGGATCGATCCCGATGCGGGTGAGGGTATTGATACGGATCTGGGAGAGGTGGCCCTCCCGCCTTGGCCCCCTAGCGAAGTGTTCGATGCGCGGTTCACTTTGCCCGACGGCATCACTCAATCCATGCGGGATTTCCGCCCCAGCGCTCCGGGCATGCTGACATTTCACCTGGTTTGGCAAAGCGGCACGGGAGGTTATCCGGTGACGGTTTCCTGGCCTGATGCCTTGCCTCTTGGTTCGTTCGTCATCATGGACAACATGGGCGGATCGTTCATCCCGCCCGTGGATATGACCACTGTCCAATCCCTGATCGTGCCCGATTCCCTGTCGTTCATCACGGGCCTGGTCATACAGGTCGAGCCCGTCATCGACACTCAGCCACCGGTTGGCCCTCAAGATCTGACGCTTGCGGCGTGGACCCCGTGGACCTCCGCGACCTTGGAATGGTCCCCAAGCACCGAAGATCATTTCGCCTATTACGAGATTCTCTTCGATACTGATCTGTTCCTTGACGACGCCCTTTATGCCTGGGATTGGTCAGAAGATCCTTCCATGTCGAACCAGGCTACGACCGCAACCACCGTAATCTTACCCGGTCCTGCTGATCGCTATGTATTCCGGATTAGGGCCTGGGATACCTTCGGCAATGCCAGCGCCTTGTCTCCCTGGTGTGTGGTGGGGGATGTTTCAGGAGTCGAGGACGAAATCCCTGACAATTTGCCCTGGGAATTGTTGGGCAATATTCCTAATCCCTTCAACCCTCGAACCAGGATCCAGTTTGTTCTGCAATCCAGATGTTGCATTGAAACAACGATTTATGATGCCAGGGGCGGCGTGGTAAGACATCTGCCCCCCCAGTGGTTCGGGCAAGGAAGGCACGCCCTTGTTTGGGACGGGCTGGATGACAGGGGGCGTGAGGCGGCCTCTGGATCATACATATACCTGCTCCGGGGTGGGGGTGTTGCCAGGACGGGAAAAATGACCATGATCCGGTAGAGACGACGGGACGGAAAAAAATTCCCGAATCCTTGACAAACCTTGGTCTTCCGGTTAATGTTCCCGATCCACGACCGCAGCCGGGAAGGCTGCTGTTGTCTTTGAGTGCGTGTAAAACGTGAAGGTTGATCGGATTACGCCCGTCGAGGCCGGATCGGTCCCGGGCGCAGATAGCGGGAGAACGACGTTGCCTACATTGAATCAGCTGGTCCGCAAGGGCCGCAAGCCGCTGACGAGCAAGAGCAAGTGTCCTGCCCTGCAGGCCTGCCCGCAGCGCAAGGGTGTTTGTACCCGCGTCTATACCCAGACGCCCAAGAAGCCCAACTCGGCTCTGCGCAAGATCGCCCGTGTCCGGCTGACCAACGGCATCGAAGTCACCGCCTACATTCCCGGTGAGGGCCATAACCTCCAGGAGCACAGCATCGTGCTGGTGCGCGGGGGACGTGTGAAGGATCTGCCCGGTGTCCGCTACCACATCATTCGCGGCACCCAGGACGCCTCGGGCGTGGATTCCCGGCGTCAGGGCCGGTCCAAGTACGGCGCCAAGCGGCCCAAGAAGTCCTAGCCCGGATCACCGGAGGCCAGGGACGGCCCCCGAACGAGTTTCGCGCCCCAGCGGCGCACAGGAAAACAGGTTCCGCCGGCACCGCCGGCATAAACGCGGAAAGACCGCTCAGGAGAGATAGCATGTCGCGACGCAGGTCCCCGGAAAAAAGGGTGTTGCCCGCTGATCCCCGCTTCGGCGATGTCATGGTGACCAAGTTCATCAACTATTGCATGAAGGACGGCAAGCGCAGCGTCTCCGAGAGTTCTTTCTACCGTGCACTGGATCTGATCAAGGACAAGAGCGGCCAGGAGGGCATCGATGTCTTCCGCGCCGCCCTGAACAACGTCAAGCCCAGTGTGGAAGTGAAATCCCGACGCATCGGCGGAGCGACCTACCAGGTTCCCGTCGAGGTGCGGGCCGAGCGGCGGACCCAGCTGGCCATGCGCTGGCTGATCGGTTTCGCCCGCAGCAGGCCGGAGCACACGTTTGCCGAGCGCCTGGCTGCCGAGTTGTTGATGGCGAGCAAAAACGAAGGACCGTCTATCAAGAAGCGCGAAGACACTCACCGTATGGCTGAAGCGAACCGTGCGTTCGCCCACTGCCGCTGGTAAGGGTCCCTCTCGTTCGCCTGCAAGCGCTGTAGTACAAGGAAGATCGAGACATTCGCATAGCCTGATTTCGTTCCGCAAACGGATTTGACGGAACTAGAGGCGAAGAAGACGCACTGCCCGATTCGGGTCATGTGCGCGTGATTCGGTTTGGTCCGGATACGAGGCCGCCCTGTGCGGCGGATATCCGAGCCGGTCCGCTGGGAGTTGGAGTCGTGGCCCGCGAAATCGCACTGCAGTCGATTCGCAACATCGGGATCATGGCTCACATCGACGCCGGTAAGACGACGACGACCGAGCGCATCCTCTACTACACCGGCCGGGTTCACCGGCCCGGGAACGTGGACGACGGCGCGACCCAGATGGACTACATGGAGCAAGAGCGGGAACGGGGCATCACCATCATGTCCGCCGCCACGACCTGCTCCTGGCGCGACCACCGGATCAACATCATCGACACCCCCGGTCACGTGGATTTCACCTCCGAGGTGGAACGCAGTCTGCGGGTTCTCGATGGAGCGGTGGCGGTGTTCTGCGGTGTCGGCGGGGTCGAACCCCAGTCCGAGACGGTGTGGAAACAGGCCGATCGCTACGGTGTCCCCCGGGTGGCGTTCATCAACAAGATGGACCGGCTGGGCGCCGATTTCCGGCTGGCCGTGCAGAGCATGGTCGAACGCCTGGGGGCCAGGCCCCTGCCGGTGACCCTGCCCATCGGGGTCGAGGACACCTTTCGCGGTGTGATCGATCTCCTGGAACAGCAGGCCCAGATCTACCACGAGGATGATCTGGGGGCCACCTTCGACCTCGAGCCGGTTCCCGGCGAGATGGTCGACGAAGTGGCCGGCGCCCGGGCCGCGCTTGTCGAGACGGTCTCGGAGGTGGACGAGGAGCTCATGGAGCTCTACCTGGCCGAGCAGGAGCCCACGCTGGAGCAACTGCGGGCCGGGATCAGGCGGGCCACACTGGCGGGATTGCTGGTGCCGGTGTTCTGCGGATCCTCCCTGAAGAACAAGGGAGTGCAGAACCTCCTGGACGGGATCGTGGATTATCTCCCGTCGCCCCTGGATCGCCCCCCCATCGTGGGCAGCGAGCTGGTGGACAAGGTGCCGGGAGAGCGGACGCAGACCCGGATGCCGGACGACGAGGAGCCCTTCAGCGCCCTGGCGTTCAAGATCCTCGCCGATCCCTTCGCCGGCCGGCTGGCGTTCATGAGGGTCTACAGCGGGACCCTGGCGGCGGGCAAGGTCGTCCTGAACGTGAACACCGGTAAGCGGGAGCGGATCCAGCGCCTGCTGCGGATGCACGCGGACAAGCGGGAGGATCTGCAGGAGGTCCGGACCGGGGATATCGTCGCGGCCGTGGGCTTCAAGGAGATCCGCACCGGCGACACCCTGGCCGACCAGGAGCACCCGCTGATCCTGGACGAGATGACCTTCGCCGAGCCGGTGATCTACATGGCCATCGAGCCGAAGACGAAGGCGGACCAGGATAAGCTCGGGGCGGCCCTGCAGGCCATGGCCGATGAGGATCCCTCCTTCCAGGTCAGGAAGGACCCGGACAGCGGGCAGACCGTGATCTGGGGCATGGGGGAGCTTCATCTGGAGATCGTGGTCGACCGGATGCAGCGCGAGTACAACGTCGCCTGCAACGTCGGCCGGCCCCAGGTGGCCTACCGCGAGACCGTCAGCAAGGCGGTGACCTCGCGGGGGGAATTCGAGCGGGAGCTCGCGGGCAAGACGAACTTCGCCCGGGTCGAGCTGGCCATCGAGCCGGGGGATTACGGAACCGGGATCGTCTTTACCTGCGAGGTGGACGAGCAGACGGTTCCGGCGGAGTTCGTCGGCTACGTCGAAGGGGCCGTCCGGCAGGCCTGCGAGACCGGAGTCCTGGCGGGATACCCGCTGGTGGACATGAAGGTCAGGCTGATCGGCGGCAAGTGGGTCGAAGGGGAATCCACGGAGATGGGTTTCCGCAACGCGGCCGTCGGAGCCCTCTGGGACGGGGCCAAGGCCGCCGACCCGGTCCTGTTGGAACCCGTGATGACGGTGGAGGTGACCGTGCCGCCGGAATTCCTCGGGGATGTGACGGGGCACTTGAACTCCCGCCGCGGCCGCGTCATCGGGATGCAGCAGCGCGGGACCGACCAGGTGGTCCACGCGGAGGTGCCCCTGGTGGAGATGTTCGGATACGCCACGCAACTGAGGTCCCTGAGCCAGGGGCGGGGCGTTTTCTCGATGCAGCTGGCGCGGTATGAACCGGTGCCGGAGAAGGTGGCCAGGGAGATCACGCGCTTGTACGCAGGTGCATAAAACAGCAGGCGTAAGCAGTCCGCGCACCGGAACGCGAAAGGTCCGGGCCGGAGAAACGTCGTTTTTCAGGAGGTAGCCGCACATGGCGCGCGAAAAGTTTGAACGGACAAAGGATCACGTGAATGTCGG
>CAYPVD010000196.1:0-4940 GCA_964414055.1 uncultured Fibrobacteraceae bacterium | reverse complement strand
GACCAGGACTACAAGTCCTACGAGTTCATCGGCCGGTGGCAGCGAAGCGTGTCGCCATCGGTCAACGCCATCGCCGACGTCAGGTACATCAAGTACGACGTCAACGCCGTCGATCCCGTCAACGGCGAGCTGGTCACCGGGGACAAGGGCTACTGGTCCCCCTTCGTGGGCTTGCAGTACCGACCCCAGCGGGACCTGGAGCTGGTGCTGGGCTACGGCGTGGACCCGGTGGAATTCAGCATCGATTACAACGGCAGGCAGTTCGGTCGCTGGTGGTACCGCCAGCGCTACCTGTTCGACCATCCCGGCGCGGGGCTGCTGGATGCTGAGCAATACCTGGCCGACGCCAGGGTCTTCACCCTGCGCGCCCAGATGACGTTCTAAGGAGTTGCCCGATGCGGTTCGATAGCCACGCCTGCAGACGCCTGATCCTGACCCTGGCCGCCCTGTCAGCCGCCGCCGCCTTGTGCGCCGGCTGCAGCTACACCCGGATCCTGCGCAACCGCCTGCCGTCGCCCCATCGCGTGGACGACTTCGAGAACGCCGTGCTGTTCCAGTACGAAGCTCCCCAGGCCAAGCACGTCAACCTGTGCGGCAACTGGGACGAGAACAGCTGGTGCGGCACCCAGGGCAGCGGTCGTTTCGACCAGACCATCGGCGCCATGCAGGACGACGACGGCGACGGCATCTGGCAGATCGTCGTGCCCCTCAAGCCCGGCCGCTACCAGTACAAGTTCGCGGTGGACTGGGGCATCCGCTGGGAATACGACCAGAACAATCCGCTGACCGAGGACGACGGATTCGGCGGCAGCAATTCGATCCTCATCCTGCATTGAGCCTCGTGCGGGGAAGTCGTGTCCGCCCTGTGTAGTCGGATGTCGGACCCCAGGCTTCGGGGACATAACCTGTTGTCAAATGGCGTCATGGAGGTCCGGGAGCCATGGAGGGCGGACGGGCCGGAATGCCGAGGTTGCCGGAGCCAGGAGGGCGCAGGCAACCGTCCATTTGACAATTGGTTATGTCCCCGAAGGATGGGATTCGATCATGGGGATATAGGGGCAGACACAATTTCCCCGGCACAAACCAATACAAGAGGGCCCGGATCGCTCCGGGCCCTCGTACCTCGCGACAATGTCTTGCGCTATTACCGGAACATGCTCTTGAGCGAACCCCAGCTGCTGTCCTGAGCATCGACCGGACCGCAGTTGATGGGACCGTCGTCCCAGCCGAAGACCAGGTCGGTCTCCTGAGGCAGGCTGTTGTCCACGGTGAAGGTGCGGTTGCCCACACTCTCCCAGGTCGCACAGCCGTCCTTCTTGAACTTGAATTCGAAGTTCACGGGGATCAGCGTCCCGGCGTTGAAGACCAGGCAGGCCTGATACAGGTTCGGACCGATCAGGACCATGGGCAGACCGTCGCCCCAGTTGGTCAGTTCGGCCAGGCTGCCGGTGACGCACACGCCGCCATCGGTCAGGACATCACTCAGACAGACCTGGATGCAGACGACCTTGTCCTCGGTCAGGTAGGTCTCGTTGCCGCAACCCATGGGCAAGTCGTTCCAACTCTGGGTCTCGAGCACGACCGCGGCGGTGCCGTCGGTGGGCAGGGTCACCGCGCGGTTGGCGATGCTTTCCCAGCTCGTGCAGCCGTCCTTCTTGAACTTGTACTCGAAGTAGGGATTGCTGCCGGCCAGGAAGGTCACGGTGCCCTCCCACATGTCGCCGCCGGTGTTCGTCAGGTTGACCCCGGTGCCCCAGGAGCCGATCTCGGGGGCCGACCCGATGACGCACACGTCGCCGGTGGTGGGCTCGCCGCTCATGCAGACCGAGAACGAGACGTCCACGTCGTTGGGCAACACGTTGGTCACCTCGTAGTGCTGGGGAGCCACGTTGCCGGCCTGGTCCGCCAGCCCGGTGTAGTCGGTGCCGTCGCTCAGGTCGTGGAACGTGATGTCCACTTCGACCCAGGATGCGCCCAGGGTCATGCTCGTGGGGATCTGGGCCGTGTACTCGTCGTTGGCGCCCACGTCGCCGTTGTAGGTCATGGACACGACCAGGCTGCCGCCCAGATCGTTGACAATGGCCATGTCGGCGGAAATATCCGCGCCCTGGCCGGCCGCGTCGGTGACGCCGTCCTTCCAGGCCTGGGCATAGACGTCGACGGGATTGACGGGGGTCACGATGGCACCGCTGTTGGGCCATACGTTGCCGGCCCAGCCGATGACGGCCAGGGCATTGCCGACCACGCCAAGCAGCATGACGGCACTCGCCAGCAGGATCAGTTTCTTCATGGTACCCTCCCGGGTTTAGGGGTTTATGGACGATAGACTGCAGATCTAACCGGATCGGGGCATCCGGCCCGGACGACGAGCAAGCCGACCGAGCCGAAAATCATCACTAGGCGCACATTATAGCACAATCATTGCCGAAAGATGCGCTTTTTTGTGTTAGTTTTCACCATTCAGCAAAACCGCCCCGCTCAGACCGGGAAGTTTCACCTCGAAGGTGGCAGCCTCTCCCATTTCCACCTTGTCCCCCGAACGGAATGGAACACCACTGACACGTGGGAAGACCTCCGGGCCGACCAGAACCTTCATGTCCAACCCCTTTTCCGCGGCCAGGCCGGTCAGCACATCCACCGGCAGCTCCAGGGTCACCGGCGTGTTGCCGGCGTTGAGCAGAATCACGGCGACCCTGCCGTCCAGGCTGCGGGCGAAGGCGTACCCCTTGCCGGCGGTGGCCAGGGTCGTGAACGCTCCACGCCGCAGCACGGGGGTGTCGCGCCGCAACCGGGTGATGGTGCCGTAGTAGTCGCGCAGGGCCACGCGGCGGGGGTCCCCCGTGTAGCGCCAGTCGAAGGGGCGGCGGCAATCGGGATCCTTGCCGCCGGTCATGCCCACCTCGTCCCCGTACCAGATGTGGGGCATGCCCACGTAGTTCATGCTGAACATCGCCGCGAGCATCAGGCGACGGACATCGCCGCTGCTGGTCAGGAAACGGATGGTGTCGTGACTATCCATGAGATTCATCATCACCGCCACAGACTGAGGCGGGTACTGGAACCGGCCCGGGCTCAGGCGCTGATCGAAAGCCACCGCGCTGAGGGACCCCTTGCCGATGAAATCCATGACCGGATCGCGGAAGAACTTGTAGTTCATGGTCGAATCGAAGCCCCGCGGGCCGATCCAGCTGCCCGCGTTGCCCCACAGCTCGCCCACCAGCCAGCAGTCCGGCTTGAGCGACTTGCAGCGCTCGTTGAACAGCTTCCAGAACCAGTGCGGGACCTCGTTGGGCACGTCCAGCCGGAAGCCGTCGATGTCCAGCTCGCCCAGCCAGTAGTCCGCCACGCTCAGCACGTAGTTGACCACGGGCCAGTTGGGCGTGGCTTTGCTGATGTCCGTGATGTTGTTCTCCTGCGCGTTGGGCAGCTTGAGATCGTAGTTGAGGTTGGGATGCAGACCGAAGCCCCACCAGCAGTCGTAGTAGTCGCCGGCCTTGAAATCGCGCGTCTTGGGCAGGGGCCAGCGCTTGAACTCGTACCAGTTGTAGTACTCGCTCGCGGGACCCTTTTCCACCGCGTCGCGGAAGGCGAAGTGCCAGTTGCCCGTGTGGTTGAAGGCCATGTCCACGATGATGCGGATGCCGTGCTCGTGGCAGTCCCGGACGAAGTCCTTGAACTCGTCCGTGCCGGCGAAGTGCGGGTCGATCTTCAGGTAGTCCACCGGGTCGTACTTGTGGTTACTCATGCCCTGGTTCAGGGGATTGAAGTAGATCACGGTGACGCCCAGGTCGTTCAGGTAATCCAGGTGCTCGCGCACGCCGGCGATGTCCCCGCCGTAGAACGAGAAGTAGTCGGGCTTGCCGTCGGTACGGTAGGGGCTGCGCTTCAACCCCGCGATGTCGTACCAGTCCTTCACCAGATGGTAGTACTCGCCGTTGGTCTTGCCCGAGGCCGGCAGCTTGTTCACGCCCTGGTACCAGGGTTCGTGGAAATCCGGGTCGTTCCCCTGGTCGCCGTTGGCGAAGCGCTCGGGGAAGATCTGGTAGATGATGCCGTCCTTGGCCCACTCGGGGGTGAAGAAGGGCGGATAATCCTCGGCCGTATAGAGGAAACCGGCCGCGGGAGGATCGGCCGTCATGCCCTGGGGTCCGAGGAACTCGGTGGTGTCGCCGTCGCGATAGCGTATCACGTATTCCAGACGGTCGGCGGGGTCGCCCAGCTCGACCACGGCACGATAGTACTGGAAGGTTGCATCGTGCTCCACCGGGGCCATGGGGAGTACCTGCACCTGCCCTCCGTTGACCTGATACCGCACCGCGACATCATCCACATCATCCGGATGAGCGCGGGCGGTCAAGCTGATCCGTGTTTCGGTGAGGGGATTGCAGGTGGAATAGTCGAACACCGGTTCGATGTCGTCGCTGAAGATCCTGCCGTCACCCTTCTCGATGGTGATGGACGAGAAGGAATCGTCCACCTTCAGCCCGCTGTTCTGACCCCCGAGGCCGTCGTCGACTCCGCACTCGTGGACACCGCGGCCGTCGACTCCATGGCCGCGGCCGCCGAAGAAGAGCCGGTTGCGCCGGCGCCGACGCCGGGACCGCAGAGTGGTCTCGTTGAGTTCTTCAACAAGGGCGGGAAGTTCATGTGGGGCCTCCTGTTCCTGTCGGTCGTGGGCGTCGCGGTCATCATCGAACGCGCGATCACGCTCGCCAAGGCCAGGGCGGACGTCCGGAAGCTCATGGAGCGGGTCGTCAGTGCGCTCAAGAAGGGACGGCTCGACGAGGCGCTCGACGTCTGCGCGCAGACGCGCGGTCCTATCCCGCAGATCCTGCACGCCGGTCTGAGGCAGGCAAAGAAGGGCACCGTCGCCGTCGAGAAGGCAATCGAGACCGCCGGCATCATTGAGATGTCGTTCCTCGAGAGAGGGCTCATCATCC
>CAYPVD010000195.1:0-4983 GCA_964414055.1 uncultured Fibrobacteraceae bacterium | reverse complement strand
TCACCAGGTCCGAGAACCAGCCCTCGATCTCCTGCTGCCCCTGCGCTCCGACCTCGTGATGATGATAACGGACGGGAATGCCGAATTCGGCCATGTGGGCGCAGACATCGTCCCGGAAGTCGTCGAAATGATCGAAGGGGTTGCAGGCGTGGTAGGCGTTGCCGAAGAAGCGCTCCCCGCTGTGCAGCCCGAAGGAGGAACCGTTTTCCCCGGTCGAGAACTCGGCTTTCTCGAAGATGTGGAACTCGTATTCCGGCCCCCACTGGGACCGGTCGGCCACACCCGCCGTGCGCAGGGCGGCCTCGGCACGCCGGCCGATCACCCTCCCATCCTGGTTGAAGGGCGTACGATCCTTGTCCGTCAGGTGGGCCTCGGCGAACATGCTCAGGGTCCGGCGGCGACGGAAAGGATCGACCCGGGCAGTGTCCAGATCCGGCACCAGCACCATGTCACTGCTCTCCACCTTCAGGAAACCATAGCTGGAACCATCGAAACCCACACCGTCACGGCAGAGCGCTTCGGTCAAACGCTCCGCTGGGAATGACAGATGATGCAACCTGCCCATCAGATCCAGCATCTTCAGATCGATGAACTCGATTTCCTGCTGCGTGATGAGCTGGGAGATGGCTCCGAAGCTGGTCTTGGACATTGCACACCTCGCAGGCGGAGCCGGCCGCCCGCCTAGTTCGACCCCGTTCTGCCGGTGTACGGCCCCGGCCAGGAAACGGGCCTGGATTGGAAACCAGCCGGTGCACATCCAAGGGCTGGGACACCGGATTCCGTGAGACAAATATACCCTGCAGACGCCCCAGGGAAAGCAGGTAATTATTTCCCTCGACCCGGACCACACCGTGCTTGCCGCCGCGGGCGCCGCAATCTATTTTCGAGGCCGGGCCACGGATCCGCAGCTCGCCGCCGCGGGCCGGATATTCCCCAAGCGCCGGGCCACCAGGCAATAGGAACCCGGGAAAGGATGCCGCCTTGGAAAAGGAATCGGTCAGGATCCGTTTCGAGGGCAAGACGCTGACCTGCCGTCCAGGAACCACCGTGGCCGTGGCACTGTGGGAAAACGGCATCCGCACCCTGTCCCATTCCCCCAAGTACGGCCATCCCCGCGGCCTGACCTGCGCCCGCGGCCAGTGCACGAGCTGTCTCATGCGCGTCGACGGCGAACCCAACGTCCGCACCTGCGAGCTGGCCGTCCGCGACGGCATGGACATCCGGCGCCAGGATACCGGGGCCTTCTACGGGCCCCTGCTGCAAAAGACCCTGGCGACGGGCCACAGGTTCTTCCCCGTGGGCTTCTATTACAAGTGGTTCACCCGGCCTCCCTTCGTCAGCAGGATGTTCCTGCGCAGCATCCGCCCGCTGACGGGAGTCGGCCGCCTCCCAGACGCCGTCGCGGCGCCCTTCCCGGAACCGGAGGATCTCGGCAGCTTTGAAACCGTGGTAATCGGAGCCGGGCCCAGCGGCCTGGAAGCCGCCGTCGAAGCCACCGGCTCCGTGCTGCTGCTGGATGAGAACAGCCGGCCTGGCGGTCAGCGGGCCCCCGCCCTGGACCATGTCGCGGCCGCCGGGGAGCTGGACGGTTTTCCCGTGCTGGCCGCCGCACATGCCCGCCTGGAGCAGGCCCGACGTGGGCTGGACAACAGGCCGGAGATCCGTTTCGCCGGTGATACGCGGGCCATTGCCGGGTATCGGCCCGACGGGCTGCTCCTGCGCACCGGGAACCGCCTGTTGACGGTCCGTTGCGGGAGCCTGATCTGGGCCGCTGGCGCCCTGGACACCCTGGGTCTGTTTCCCGGCAACGACACACCCGGCCTGCTGGGCCCTCGTGCCCTTTACCGGCTATTGCTGAGGGACGGCCTGGACCTCACAAGCAGCCGGGTCCTGGTGGTGGGCGAAGGCCTGGATTTCTGGCTGAGCGCTACCCTGCTCGCCGGCGTCGGCGTCCGTCCCACGCTCGTGCTGACCACCGGAGACGGGCACGATGAGGTGGCATCCGCCGTGCAACGCAAGTGGCCGCTGCATACGGGGCTGGTGCTGGGACACATCAAACCGACAGGGGAAACCAGCCTGGCGGTATCCTTCACCCCCCGCGGCACGCATGACCATGCTCCCCTCTCCCACCTGGACATGGAAACCGACCTGGTCGTCATCTGCAACCGGGGCAAACCTGCCTACGACATTCCCCACCAGCTTGGGCGAAGCCTGGCCCTCGATCCTGATCGCGGCGGCTTCCTGCCCACCGGGGCGGGAGCCGGTTCGCTGCGCGGCGTCCTGCCCGACGGCATGCTGCTGGATGTCCGCGGCGAGGCCGGCGGCTGTCCGGCCGAGGCTACCCTATTCCGGAACACGGAGGCCGACGCACCATGAGCGGACCCAAGATCTTCCTGTGTCGCTGCGAGGACGTGACCCTGTCCGAGTTCCGTGCCGCCTACCGCGAGGGTTTCACCGAGCTGGAATCCCTCAAGCGCTACACGGGTGTGGGCACGGGCTTCTGCCAGGGCAAGGGTTGTCTGAGCGAGGCCGCCGCCGAGCTGGCCGCCTTGCGCGGAATCCCGGCCACCGACCTCAAGCCGACAACCATCCGCCCTCCCAGCGAACCGTTGACGTTTGGACAGCTGGCCGCCCTCGACATACCCGAACCAGCGGCCCCGGAGGAACCATGATTCCCCTGCACAGTGAACCCGTGCCCGCGACGGCGGATGCGGTCATCGTCGGCGCCGGGATCAACGGTCTGGCCACCGCCTACGAGTTGGCCCGGCAGGGAATGAAGAACATCGTGGTCCTGGAGAAGGACTACCTGGGCAGCGGTTCCACCGGCAGATGCGGGGGCGGCATTCGCCAGCAGTGGACCACCGAGGAGAACATCCAGCTGGCCTCCGAGAGCGTCGCCATCTACGAGGGCATGTCCGCCGAGCTGGGCTACCAGGTCTTTTTCCGCCAGGGCGGATACCTGATGATCACCGAGCGGGAAGAGGATCTGCCGGCCCTGAAGGAGGCCGTGGCCCTGCAGCGCCGCTGCGGCGTGCCCACGGACTTCCTGACTCCGCGCGAATGCCTGGACATCGTGCCGGGCCTGGACGTCAGCGACCTCAAGGGCGCCACATTCTGTCCCAAGGACGGGACCGCCTACCCCTTCGCCGTGGTCTGGGGCTACGCTCGGGCCTGCCACCGCCACGGGGTGAGGATCTACATCAAGACCACCCTGACCGGCATCGAAACCGTCTCCGGCCGCATCGAGGCCGTGGTAACCGACCGCGGGCGCATAGCCACCCCGCTGCTGGTCAACTGCGCCGGGCCCTGGGCCCGTTCCCTGGCCGCCAAGGTCGGCGTGGACCTGCCCAACCGGCAGGAGCGGCACGAGATCATGGTCAGCGAATCGCTCAAGCCCTTCCTGGATCCCATGGTGATATCCATCACCAACGGGATCTACTTCAGCCAGAGCATGAGGGGGGAGATCGTGGGCGGCATCGGCGACCCTGCAGAACCCGGCCTCATGAACCCGGACGACTTCCGTTTTCACAGCGGGCTGCGGTTCGCCGTGCGGTTCGCCAAGACCCTGACCAGGCTGTACCCCCGCACGAGGTCGGTGCGCATGATGCGCCAGTGGGCGGGGATGTACGACGTCACTCCGGACCACCGCCCCATCCTCGGCGGCGTACCGGACCTCGCCGGATACTTCCACATCTGCGGCTTCAGCGGCCACGGCTTCATGCTCGGTCCCATGGCCGGACGGCGCATGGCCAGGCTCATCGCCACCGGGCAGGAAGATCCCATCATCAACAGCCTGTCCCTGGGAAGGTTCGCTGCAGGCAATCTTCAGGCGGACGCCTTCGTGGTGGGCTGACCGCACTGAGCTCCCAGCAGGTCCCGCAAGGCCGGTTCCAGTTCGGTAAACGCGAAGGAATAGCCCGCCGCCTTCAGCGCGTTGGGCACCACCCGCTGACCTGTCAGGACCATGCCCGCCATCTCGCCCAGCAGCATGCGCAGCACCCAGGCGGGAGCCGACAACCGCGCGGGCTTGCCCAAGACACGGCCCAAAGTGCGGGCGAATTCGCGCTGGCTGCAGGGAGCCGGCACGGCGGCGTTAACGGGTCCGGCCACGGCGGAACCTTCGAGGATGAACAGGATAACTCCGACCACATCTTCGATATGGATCCAGGGCAGGTACTGCCTGCCCGTGCCCAGCGGGCCGCCCAGCCCCGCACGGAACAGGGGCAGCATGCGCCCCAGGACACCGCCCTCGGCCGCCAGCACGGCCCCGATCCGCAGCAGCACGACCTGCACGGCCTCCGCTTCGGCCTGCAGGGCCGTGTGCTCCCATTCCACCGCCAGCCGGGCCAGAAAATCGTTCCCCGGCTGGGCACGCTCGCCAACCGCGTTGTCCCCGGTGTCTCCGTAATAGCCGGCGGCCGAGGCGCTGACGAATATCACCGGATGTTCGCTGCGGATCAGGGTCCGGGCCAGATGGGACGTCACACCCAGGCGCGAACGACGTATGGCCTGCTTGCGCGTATGGGTCCAGCGCCCGGCCGCCACGGGCGCGCCGGCCAGGTTGACGACCGCATCGCAAATGGCCGCCCTGTCCTGCCACACCCCGGGCAACCCGGGATCGGCCCCGATGAGTTCCGCCTCCGCAGGCAGGATCTCCTTGGCCCGGGTGGGATCCCGGGTGACGCAAAGAACCGTATGCCCGGCCGCCAAAAGCCTCGGCACGAGTCTACGACCCACCAGACCGGTGGCACCGGTAATGAAAACGCGCATGCGGGTCCTTCTGACATCAGGGGGAAACGGAATCGATCGACTTGCCCCGGATGATACCCGGCCTTGTCCCTGCTGTCCACCCGACCCGTTTGCCACGGCGGGAAAATCCCCTATTATTGGCGCACCGGAAAGTCAGCCGATCCACCCCTTTCCCCTGCCCGCCGGAGTTGAACCATGGACTACCAGAATTTCGATTGCCAGATCGCGGACGGC
>CAYPVD010000194.1:0-5012 GCA_964414055.1 uncultured Fibrobacteraceae bacterium | reverse complement strand
CGGCGAAAGGCTCTTCTTCTTCGGGCTTGAAGAAATCGGCGGCCAGAATACGGCCTTCCATCTGCTCTTCAAGGGCGGAAAATTTCTTGGTCCCGGCTTTGGGAATTTTAACTTTTTCCGTTTTATGGAAGAGCTTGATGATCTCTTCGTTGGTCTGGAAGCCCAGGGCGCGCAGCAACATGGTCGCCGGCTGCTTGCGCTTCCGGTCGATGTGCACGTACAGGATGTTGTTGATGTCGGTGGTGAACTCGACCCAGGAGCCGCGGTAGGGGATGATGCGGCTGCGGAACAGCCGGCGGCCGTTGGGGTGGATCTCGTCGCTGAAGAACACGCCCGGCGAACGGTGCAGCTGCGAGACGATCACCCGCTCGGCGCCGTTGATCAGGAACGTGCCCTTGGAGGTGATCATGGGCAGCTCGCCCAGGTAGACCTCCTGCTCCTGGATGTCCCTGATGATCATCTCGTCCGAGTCCTCGGACGCTTCCTTGACCACCAGCCGCAACTTCACCTTCAAGGGTACGCTGAAGGTCAAACCGCGGTCGCTGCACTCCTCGATCCCGTATTTGGGCTCGCCCGTCTTGTAACTCATGTATTCCATGACGAGGTTGCCGCGGGTCGATTCGATGGGGAAGATCGTGCGGAAAACCGCTTCGATCCCCTGTTCCTTGCGCTGCTCGGGCTTCTTGCCCGTCTGCAGGAAGTTATGATAGGAATCCAGCTGGATGGCCAGAAGGTTGGGCATCTTCTCTTCGCGCTGGATCTTGGAAAAATTGACGCGTCCGGTGAACTTGTCGATGGGAATATTCTTCACAGGACCACTTCCTCGGAAGAAGGGACGGGCCGACCCTGCCGGCGGCCGTAAAGGCATGACTGACGACGACTGGACCGGGGCGAAGGACCGCTAACGGATCCTCCGCCCCGCAGGTCCGAGGGCTACTTCACATCGACGATGGCGCCGACTTCCTCCAGCTTGCCCTTGACTTCCTCGGCCTCATCCTTCGACACGCCTTCCTTGACGGCCACGGGAGCGCTCTCGACCAGCTCCTTGGCCTCCTTCAGGCCCAGGCCGCTGATGGCGCGCACGACCTTGATCACCTGGATCTTCTTGTCGCCCACACCGGTCAGCATGACGTCGAATTCGGTCTTGGCCTCCTCGGCGACCTCGCCGCCGGCGGCCACGGCGGCCACGGCTACCGGAGCGGCTGCGCTCACACCGAACTTCTCTTCCATGGCCTTGACCAGGTCGGCGGCCTCCAGCAGGCTCATGCCCTCGATCATATCGAGCACCTTGGCGGCGTTTTCGGTCAGGTTGATCTCGCTCATTGCTCTATCTCTCCTTCAGGTCCGGACGGTTCATCCGGGGGTTGTCTGGTTCGAGGCCGGACGGTTCATACGGCCGCCGGCTCCTCCTGCAAGAAATCACTCTCAGCCGGCGGCTCCCGCCTGTTGCTTGGCGACGGCCTCGATGGTCCTCGCCAGGCCGGCGATGACATCGTTGAGGACGTAAGCCAGGCCGCGAGCCGGCGAGTTGATGCTGCCCATCATCTTGGCGATCAACTCGTCCCTGCTCGGGGTCTTGGACAGGGCCACGACTTGTTCCGGTCCGAGGTACTGGCCGTCGACGAACCCGCCCTTGATCTCCATCGCCTCGTTCTCCTTGGCGAATTCGACCACGAGCTTGGCGGGATCGACCTGGCTTTCCGGGCCGAAGATGATGGCGGTGGGACCCTTGAGGTGGTCCTTCATCACCGGCATCTCGGCATTGTCGGCGGCGATGCGGGCCAGGCGGTTCTTGACCACCCGGCATTCCACCTCGCTCTGCCGGCAGTTGCGCCGGAAATTGGTCATCTGCTCCACCGTCAAACCCGAGAAGTCGGCCAGAATCATGCTCTGGGCGCTCTGGATCCGTTCGGCGATCGCCTTGACCTCGGCTACTTTTTCTGGACGTGCCATCAGGCAACTCTCCTTGATCTATGCACAGGCTTCCCAGCGGCGCCCGTGTCGGCTTCCCGTGCCGTCTCAGCCGAGGCTGGGGACGGCGAGGCGAATGGACGGGGTCATGGTACCGGAGATGAACGCCGACTTGACGTACGTCCCCTTGACCGCCACCGGCCTGACCCGCACGAGTTCCCGGTACAGGGTCCGGATGTTCTCCTCGACGCTGGCGGTCGGAAAGGACCGCTTGCCGACGGGGGCGTGGATGATACCGGACTTGTCGACCCGGTACTCGATCCGGCCCGCCTTGGCTTCGGTCACGGCCTTGGCGATATCCATGGTCACGGTCCCGACCTTGGGGTTGGGCATCAGGCCGCGGGGACCGAGGATCCGGCCCAGCCTGCCGAGCTCACCCATCATGTCGGGTGTGGCGATGATCACGTCGACGTCCGTCCAGCCGTCCTTGATCTTGGGCAGGTACTCGTCGGCCCCGACCATGTCGGCACCCGCATCGAGGGCTTCCTGCTCCTTGGGACCGCGGGTGATCACCAGCACGCGCACCGACTTGCCGGTGCCGTGAGGCAGGACCACCGTGCCGCGGACCATCTGATCGGCGTGCTTCGGATTGACGTTCAACCTGACCGCCATTTCCACGGTCTCGTCGAACTTCGCCTTGGGAAACTTGTCGAGAATCTCCACGGCCTCGACCAGGTCGTATTCCTGGTGCCTGTCGTAGAGTTCCCGGGCGCTGTTGTATGTCTTCCCGTGTTTCATTGGTTTGCTCTCCGGTTGACTGTGATTTGCGACGAGGCTCGGCGGGAGGATTCCACGCCACCTCTCTCCGGCACCCGACGGTCGCATGACCCGGCGCCGTGTGTTCGCAGTCGCACCGGCCTAGACGACATCCAAACCCATGCTCCTGGCGGTGCCGGCGATGATCTTCATCGCCGCCTCCGGGGAGCCCGCATTGAGATCCACCATCTTGGTCTCGGCGATCTCCCGCAACTTGGCGCGGGAGATGGTGCCGGCGGATACCCTGCCGGGTTCGGAGCTGCCGGACTCCAGACCAGCTGCCTTCTTGATCAGGACCGAGGCAGGGGGCGTCTTCGTGATGAAGCTGAAGCTTCGATCCTGGAAGACGGTGATGACCACAGGGATCACCAGACCCATCTGCTCCTTGGTCCTCTCATTGAAGGCGTTGCAGAACTCCATGATGTTCAGACCATGCTGGCCGAGGGCGGGACCCACCGGAGGGGCGGGATTGGCCTGCCCGGCCTTGATCTGCAACTTGATCTGCGTCATGACTTTCTTTGCCATGTCGACGGTTCTCCTTCAATTGTGAACCTGACCTGCGCCGGTGACGTTCGACGCCTGCGGGGAGTCCAGACCCGCTGCGCCGGCCGCCGTCGGCTCGGCCTCATCTATGGAACACCCACGCCGCGTTGAGAGGAACGCGCGTGGAAGCGGCCACCGGGCCCAGACATGCCCGCCGGCCGCAGGGACAACGGGGAATCAGACTGGCTTGACCTGCAAGAAGTCCAGTTCCACCGGGGTCTCCGAACCGAAAATCGAGATCATGACCTTGAGCTTGCCCTTGTCGCGGTTGATCTCGTTGATCACGCCGACCCATTCGGTGAACGGGCCGTCCATGACCTGTACGCTGTCCCCCACCTCGTAGGGGATCTCCAGGGTCGAACCGGCCTCTTCAGGCGCCGAGATGCGGCCCAGGATCCTGTCCACTTCCTCGCGGGTGATGGGCTGCGGATTCAGGGGCGTGCCCCCGATGAACCGCGTCACCCCGGGAATGCTGTTGATGAAGTGCTGGGTCTCCTTGTTCATGATCATCTCGACCAGGATGTAGCTGGGGAAGAACTTGCGCTTCACGGTGGAGCGCTTGCCGTTCTTCATCTCGGTCACTTCCTGGGTGGCCACCAGCACCTCGCCGAAATACTCCTCCATGTGGTTCGACTTGATGGCCATCTCGATGTTGCGCTTGACCTTGTTCTCGTGGCCCGTGTTGGCGTGGATCACGAACCACTTCATGCGGCTGCGCCGCTCGATCTCGGCCTGTTCCTCGGGGCTCAGCTCGATCTCGACCGCGGCCAACAGCTCGTCTTCCTCGCTCACCGGCTGGCCGGAATCCCCGGCCTCCTCCCCTGCCTCGGGCGCGGGGGCCCCGGCGGCCTGGTCCGCTTCCTGGTCGGGCAGGTCGGTGAACAGGGAATCGGCATCGTCTTCGGTCCCGGTTTCCCTGGCCAGCTCCTCGGCCTTCTCCTCGAAACCGTCGAACACGTCCTTCTTGGACGCGCCCCCGGATTCCCCGTTATGATCTCCGTCAGATTGAAACACGGCCGGCTCCTGCTGCTACAGAACCAGAAAAGGACACAGACACACCGCTGAAACCGGACCCTCGGCCCCTTCGGCGGCACGCCTGAATTTCGAGCTTCGCACAGGCCAAGATCAGCCGAGCGCGATCAGTTGCTGGATTCCCAGATCCAGAACCTTGTCGGCGGCGAACAGGAGCACGGTGATCACGAACACCGTCACCATCACCACCACGGTGGATTCCTTGAGCTCGGCGACGGTGGGCCACGAAACCCGCTTCATCTCCTGCCCGGTCTCCCGGAAATAATTCATCAATCGGGCAAACATTACCTGATCCTTTGCCTGAGGCCCGGACCCCTACGATCGATCCGGCGCTGGTAACTGGCAGGGGCGGCAGGGCTCGAACCCGCGACCCTCGGTTTTGGAGACCGATGCTCTACCAACTGAGCTACACCCCTGCCTGGCCACCTTTTCGCTGCGGGCCCGCGCCCTCAGCGAGCCTCTTTGTGATCGGTGTGCTTGTTGCACCGGGGGCAGTACTTCTTGTACTGCACGCGATCCGGGTGAAGGCGCTTGTTCTTCTTGGTCGTGTAGTTCCTCATCTTGCACTGCGTGCAAGCGAGGGTGATGATGTCCCGCATGAGACTCCGCTCCCGATTCGGCCGCCCCGCAGGCGGCCTCATCCATTGACTGCCTGTCTATTCGATGATCTTGGAAACCACGCCGGCGCCCACGGTACGGCCGCCCTCGCG
>CAYPVD010000193.1:0-5016 GCA_964414055.1 uncultured Fibrobacteraceae bacterium | reverse complement strand
TCGGGTGAAGCATTCTGGTAAGGAAGCTCCACAAACAGTTCCGGTTGTTGAATATCCGGCATGAACGCCAGCGGCAACCGCAGCAGGGCCACCGTGCCCAGGACCACCAGGGAGATGATGACCATCAAGGTCGTCACGGGCCGGCGGATGGCGATCTCGGGCAAGGTCATCCCGCCACCTCATGGTCCGTATCCGTGGGTGCAATCCGCGAGGGGACCAGCTGGTAGGCCGCCGGGATCACCACCAGGGTCAGCAGGGTACTCAGGGCCAGGCCCCAGGCCACGGTGACCGCCAGGGGCGCGCGCAACTCGGCGCCCTCGCCCCAGGAGACGGCCATGGGCAACAGTCCCAGGATGGTGGTCAGGGTCGTCATCAGGATGGGCCGCAACCGGATGTGCCCCGCCCGGATCACCGCCTCCTTCTTGGCCACGCCGGCCCGCCGCAGGCGGTTGATGGTGTCGATGAGCACGATGGCGTTGTTGACCACGATGCCCACCAGCATGACCACCCCGATGAGCACGATGACCGACACCGGGATGCCGGTGACCAGCAGCCCGGCGATGACCCCCACCAGGGCCAGAGGAATGGTGAACAGCACCAGGAACGGATGCAGGAAGGACTCGAAGGTCGCGGCCATCACCAGGTAGACCAGGAAGACGGCCAGGGCGATGGCGAACTGCAGGCTGCGGAAGCTGACCTGCATCTCCCGGTTCTGCCCGCCCAGTTCGGCGACCAGCCCCTGGGGCGGCGGATTGTCCGCGAGCCCGGCCTGCACCTCGGTCACGGCGCCGCCCAGACCACGGCCCTCGATATTGGCAGTCACCACCGCCGCGCGCTGCTGTTGCAGACGATGGATTTCCGCCGGCCCCCGCGCCTCGGTCACATCCGCCACCGACAGCAGGCGGATGGATTTTCCGTCGGATGCCGGCAGCACCAGGTTGCGGATGTCGGACACGCTGTTGCGCTCGTCCTGCCGGTTGCGGATGCGGATGTCGATCTGCCGGTCCTGCTCCTTGAACCGCGTGGGCACCACGCCCTGGACCCGGTTGCGCAGGGTCTCCGACAGCACGCCCATGTCCAGGCCCAGGGAGGCCAGACGGTCGCGGTCGAACACGACCTGCAGCTCCGGGTTGCCCGCCTCCAGGGACGAGCGCACGTCCACCAGGCCGTCGATGCCCTCCAGGACGCGCACCACCTGCAGGGAGTACTCCCTGAGCAGATCCAGATCCTCCCCGAAGACGACGACTTCCACGGGCGTCTTCATGCTGAAATACGCCGGTTTGCCGAACCTGGTCTGCAGATCAGGCAGATCGACGAAGGCCGCCCGCAGACGGTCGGCCACGGCGATCTCGGCCGTATCGGAAGCCCGGTCCCGGAGCACGATGTTGAGCTGGCCGAGGTTCTCGGCCTTGGTGTTGAGGGTCGCTCCTCCGGAGACCAGCCGGCTGCCCACGGTGCTGTAGTAGCGGTCGATGTCCGGGTCGGCCGCGGCGGCCTTTTCCATGACCTGCAGCATGCGGTCGGTCCCGGCCAGGGAAGTACCCTCGGGCATGTCCACCTCGAAGAAGAACTCGCCTTCGGCCAGCTGCGGGATCAGCTCCGTGTCCAGCAGGCGCGCTCCCATCAGGGAGGCGGCGAAGAGCGCGAAACCCAGCAACAGGGTCACCGCCGGACGGGCCAGGGCCTTATTGACTAGGCGGTCGTACCCACGGGAGAACCAGCCCAGCATCATGACGTTGCGGTCCCCGGCCAGCCCCGGATCGGACGCACCTCGGGGAGCCGCCGTCCCGCCGTCGCCGCGCAAGGGAGCGCCCAGGGCACTGAGCATGGGGATCAGGGTCACCGCCACCGCCAGGGAGGCCAGCAGGCTGAAGGTCACGGTCAGGGCCTGGTCCTTGAACAGCTGTCCGGCTATGCCCTCGACGAACACGATGGGCAGGAACACGGCGACGGTGGTCAGGGTCGAGGCGACCACCGCCGGTCCCACTTCGCTGGTACCCTCCACGGCTGCGGCGTACAGGGACAGGCCCAGCTGCCGTTTGCGGTGGATGGATTCGAGCACCACGATGGAGTTGTCCACCAGCATGCCGATCCCCAGGGTCAGCCCGCCCAGGGACATGATGTTCAGGCTGATGTCCAGGCGGTACATGGCGATGAAGGTGGCGATCACCGACAGGGGGATGCTGGTGGCGATGATCAGGGTGCTGCGCACGTCGCGCAGGAACAGGATCAGCACCAGCACCGCCAGCAACCCGCCGATCAGAGCCGCGTTGCGGACCTCGCCGACGGCCTGGGCGATGAAGCGGGACTGGTCGAAGAGCACGGTCAGCTTGGCGCCCGGGGGCAGCTTGCCGTCCTGCCACTGCCCGAGGCGGGCGGCCAGCTCCCGGGCCACGGTCACGGTGTTGGCGTCGCCCTCCTTGAAGAGGGAGATCTCCACCGCCTCGACGCCGCCGACCCGCGTGATCTCGTCGCGTTCCTTGTGGCCGCGGATCACCTCGGCGACCTCCTTCAGGCGCACCACGGCCGCCCCCTGGCGGTGCACGATGAGGTCGCCGATCTCCTCGATGCTGTCGAACTCGTTGACCGTGCGGATCAGGAACTGGCTGTCCCGCCCCCGCAACGCGCCTCCCGGCAGGTTGATGTTGCCCACCCCCACGGCCCGGCGCACCTCCTCCAAGGGAATCCCGAGGGCGGCCAGGCGGCTCTGGTCCACCTGGACCTCGATCTCCTCCTCCAGCCCGCCTTTGACCTGGGCCGAGGCCACGCCCTGCAGGGTCTCGAAATCCTGCTTGATCTGCTTGTCGGCCAGCCGCCGCAGGACCGTCAGATCCTGGGGACCGGACAGGGCCAGGCGCATGATGGGATCCAGGCTGGGATCGAACCGCAGCACCACCGGATCGGTGACCTCCGCGGGCAGGATGAGACGGTCCAGCTTCTCCCTGACCTCCATGGACAGCAGATCCATGTCCGTGCCCCAGGCGAACTCCAGGGTGACCTCCGAGACGCCGGCGCGGGAAACCGAGTGGATGGTCCTCAGCCCGCGCAGCACCCCCACAGCCTCCTCCACCGGCTTGGTGACCAGGTTCTCCACCTCCTGGGGGGCGGTATCGGGAAACTCCGTCTGCACGGTCAGGGAGGGGTATGAGATGTCGGGAAAGAGTTCCAGCGAGAGCCTGTTGTAGGCCACGAACCCGAAGGCCACCACCGCCAGGGCGGCCATGACCACGGTCACCCGGCGCCTGACCGCAGTGGCGATCAGCCCCCTCATCATGAACCCGCCACGGGTGACTCGTCTGTCAGGACCTTCACCGGCGTCCCGTGCTTCAGGGAGCGCTGCCCCCGCACGACCACCTCCTCGCCCTCGCCCAGACCCGCGGTGATCTCGGCATGGTCGTCATCAGTGAACCCGACCTCCACCACCCGCCGCTCGGCCACCACGGTCGGCTCATCGTCCTGATTCGTGGTCGGCACGTAGACCACGGTCTCGCCCTGATCGGTCAGCACCGAGGCCCGCGGCACCAGCAGGGCGTTCGGCCGCAGCTCGGTGACGATCTTCACCTCGGCGAAATCACCCGGTCTGACATCCTCGGGATAATCGGGGATCTCCACGGTCAGCTTGATGGTCCCGCTGGCCGGATCGATGACCGGGCTGATGAGCTTGATGCGGCCGGTGATGGCGCCGCCGCTGCTGTCCAGCACCAGTTCGACCTGCTGGTTGCGCTGCAACTTGTGGAACTCGCGGCTGGGCACGTGGACCTTGGCCAGCAGGGGATGGAAATCTGCCAGCACGACCAGGGGGGTACCCGGCGACACGTTCTGCCCCACATCCACCAGCCGCTCGGTGATGCGCCCGGCGAACGGCGCCCGCACCTCGGTGTAGGACAGGTTCATGCGGGCCAGGCCCTCGTCGGCCTGGGCGCTCTCGAGGTCGCTGCGGGCGGCCTCGAACTCCTCCTGGGTAACCAGCTGCTCCTCGAGCATGGCCTGCAGGCGATCGAACTTGGCCTGCAGGTTGGCGGTCCGGGCCCGGGCCTGCTGCACCTTGAGGCGGTACTCGTCGTTCTGGATGGTCAGCAGGATCTGGCCGACTCCGACCTCGTCCCCCTCCTCGCAGGGCAGCCTGTCCACCAGTCCGCCGACGCGGGCCAGCACCTGGGCCTGCTTCTCGGCCTCCAGGGTGGCGGTGGCGTGGAAGTAGGTGGCGATGGGCCCGCGCACCGCCTTGGCCACGGCCACGGGCACCGGCGCCTGGCCGGATTTCCCGCCCGGCCGGCCTCCGGGCCTCCCGCCCGGCTTGCCTGCCCCTCCGGAGGCCGACGTAGCGCCGTCCCGACCGCAACCGACCGGCAGCAAAAGGGTCAAACCCGCCGCCAGAAGGACGGTCAGGACGCGAAAACCGGGACGAAACCGCAGGGAACTCTTGGCGGACATGGGTCGGGCCTTTCCAAAGGTTCGAAGTGGACGGATCACATCGGATCAATATCGCTGCAGGGCGCGGTTGCGCAACTCTTTGACGGAAAGGTCCCTGTCTTTTAGATTGGAACCCGGTATCAAAGGCAAAGCATCGACCCCATACCACAGGGCGTCAGCGCCCCAGGGAGTGATCATGAAGATTGCCGTTTGCGTGAAACAGGTCCCCGATTCGGAAACCCGGATCAAGTTGGACGCCCCTTCTACGGAACTCGACCAGTCAAGTTTCACCAGGGTCCTGAATCCCTACGACGCCTACGCCGTCGAGGAAGCCATCAAGATCAAGGAAGCCGGCACGGATGTGGAAGTTGTGGCCATCACCGTGGGTCCCGAGACGGTCAAGGAGACCATCAAGAAGGACTGCCTGGCCGTGGGCTGCGACAAGGCCATCCTCATCGACGACCCGGCCCTGCAGGATGCCGATGAATCGGCCCTGGCCACCGTCCTGACCGCCGTCCTGCAGAAGGACAGCTACGACCTGATCCTGTTCGGCATCAAGGCCATAGACGACGACAGCGGCCAGGTGGGCATCATGGTGGCCGA
>CAYPVD010000192.1:0-5093 GCA_964414055.1 uncultured Fibrobacteraceae bacterium | reverse complement strand
AACACATAAAGGCTGGAGCTGGCATTTATCCTCGTTGCTTATGGTTCGTTTGTTCAGCTTCTAGTCCATACGGAATCAACCGAGAACGACCAGCAGTAGAAACTAATCCCGAAGTCCAAAAGGTGGCGAAGAGGCCTTGGCACAACCATCCTACCAGGCGGCCTTGCGGGCCTTGCGGGACAGTCTTGGCGCCCTGGAATGCGAGGGCCTGCCAGGTCTACGCAATGAGGGGTTTCTGGCGACTCACGAACTTGTCAGCGGTGTGCCCACGAGACGAGACTGGAAGGAGGCCGGAACCAAAGCACGAGGGGCATTGGGCAAAACAGGTCATGAACTCCTACGGTCCCTGGGTTTTGCGGAAGAACCGCTGGACAAGGTGACGTCGATCCTGCGCTGCGGTGAACACAAAAGTGCGGTGGCGGTGCTGTTGCGGGATGACGAGTCGCCGGAGGCGGGGACCCAACGTTTGCCCGGGGGGCTGTCTCCGGTTTCCTACGCGTTGGCGCGGGCCGATGAGGAGAACCTGGACTGGGTGGTGTTGCTTCACGGTCGCAAGATCCGCCTGTACCCGGTGCGAATGGGCGGCGGCGTGGGTCGCCGCGGCCGCACGGAGACTTTCCTGGAATGTCATACGGGGCTGTTGCCCGATGACCATGCTGCTTACCTCTGGCTGCTTTTCTCGGCTGCCGCCTTGACCAAAGGCGGCAGTGTAGCCTCGATCCTGGAGGATTCACGGGATTACTCGGGGAATCTGGCCGCTCGCCTGCGGGAACGCATCTATGACGAGGTGATTCCCCGGCTGGCCGAAGGGCTGGCCGAGGCTCGGGGTCTGAAGAATCCCTCGGCCCATGATCTGGCTGAGACCTACCAGATGGCCATGCGGGTCCTGTTCAGGATCCTGTTCATTGCCTACGGGGAGGACAAGGATCTGCTGCCCTACCGTTTCAACGGGCTCTATCAGAAAAGATCACTCAAGGCCAAGGCCAGGGAACTTGCGAACATCTCTCCGGGTCAGTTCGACGACAGCGAGTCATGGTGGACCGAGGTGCGGGCCCTTTTCAAGGCGGTGGACAAGGGCAACCGGGAATGGGGAGTGCCGGCCTACAACGGCGGCTTGTTTTCAAGCGATATGAAGGATTCACCCCTTGGGGCCGCCTTGGCGAAGGTGAGCCTGCCCAACCGGGTGTTCGGGCCGGCCCTGCAAAACCTGTTGCTGGTGCCCACCACCGAAGGTGTGTTGGGTCCCGTGGATTTCCGTTCCCTGGGTGTTCGGGAGTTCGGCACCATCTACGAAGGGTTGCTGGAATCCGAACTGTCGGTCGCAGCGACGGATTTGACGGTGGAAACGCGCGGCAAGAACAAGGATGCCTACCGGCCGTGCAAGAAGGGCGAAAGCCCGGTTGTTGCCAAGGGTAAAATCTATCTGCACAACAGTTCCGGTGCCCGCAAATCCACCGGGTCCTACTACACCAAGCATTTCGCGGTGGAGCACCTGCTGGATCAGGCCCTGGAACCGGCCCTGGAGGATCACTTTGTGCGTTTGGACGCCCTGGATGAACTGGAGGCCGCCGAAGCCTTCTTCGATTTCCGGGTGGCGGACATCGCCATGGGATCGGGCCATTTTCTGGTGGCGGCCATCGATCGGATCGAGGCGCGTTTTTCCCGCTATCTGGCCAAGCGGCATTTGCCGGAGGTCAAACGGGAGCTGGATCGTCTGCGCGACGCCGCCCGCGAGGCTCTGGGCAGTACCGCGGATTCCTATCCGGAATTCGAGGACACGGCCCTGCTGCGTCGCCTGATCGCCCGGCGCTGCATCTACGGGGTGGACATCAACGGGGTGGCCGTGCAGCTGGCCCGCCTGGCCGTCTGGATCCATACCTTCGTTCCGGGTCTGCCTTTGTCGTTGCTGGATCGCAACCTGGTGCACGGCAATTCCCTGGTGGGCGTGGGGCGGTTGACGGAGATCGAGGAGAAATACCAGGAAGAAGGCTGGGGACTGCTCCAGATGCGGGCCCAGGACTTTGTCGGCAACGCCAGGGGTGCCCTTGCACGTCTGGGTCGCTTGGCCGACGCGGATCCCGCCGAGGTTCGCGCCGCCCGCAAGGCCTGGGCCGAGGCCGATGCCGCCATCGCCCCGGCTCGGGCGCTGTGCGACATCCTGGCCGCCGCCCGCATCGAGGGCACGACCATGCCCTTGGATCCCACTCAGATGATGAGCGGGCAAATCCAACTCGTGGACGGAAAGTTGCACCGGCACGCGCTGTCGATTCTGGCGGGGATGCGTCCACTGCATTTTCCCGTGGCGTTTCCGGAAGTGTTCCTGCGGGAACGAGCGGGTTTCGATGTGATCCTGGGGAATCCACCGTGGGAGAAGGCGCATGTTGAAGAGCATGAATTTTGGGCTCGTTATGTTCCTGGCTTGAGGGGGCTCTCCCAACGAAAAAGGGAGCAGTTATATGCAAAGCTAAGAATAGAACGTCCAGATTTACTGGAGATATTAAGAACAGAAGTTATGAAGACAGGTGCGGTCCGGGAAGCCTTGCTTCGTGGGCCTTTTCCCGGAATGGGCTCGGGTCATCCGGACCTGTACAAGGCGTTTTGCTGGCGGTTCTGGTTCCTTGTGACCAAGGCAGGAGGGCGAATTGGCGTGGTTGTGCCGAGGAGTGTTCTGGCCGCAAAAGGATCGGAAGAATTTCGACGGATATTGTTCAAAGAAGCAAGAGCGGTGAAGGCCACTTTGTTGCTCAATAATAGGAGCTGGTTCTTTGATGATGTGCATCCACAATACACTGTGGGTCTTCTTGCCGTCGAGCGCCAATCACCTCGGAAAAGCGATTCGACCGTGACCATGGACGGTCCCTACAACAGCATGGCGGCCTACGATGCACGCCCCGCCCATGGCGGCGCGTCATTTGCGGGAGAGGAAGTGCTTTCCTGGAATGATTCGGCTTCTCTACCGCTGCTGCCGAGCAGTGAATCCATTGAAGTGTTCACTCAGTTGCGCAAGGCACCGCGCCTCGACTTGGATCAGGAGGGAGAGTGGCGGGTAAGGCCGCTTGCTGAAGTTCATGCCACAAATGATAAACCTCTTTTTGATTTGAAGTCCAAAGAACGCCCCAAAGGTTTCTGGCCGGTGTACAAAGGCGCGTCCTTCGATCTTTGGCAACCGGATACAGGGGAGTATTACGCCTGGGCGGATCCCAAGGTGGTGACCCCGGTCCTTCAGGATAAGCGCCTGCGCGGCCACCACAGCGTCAATTCCGTGTTCCGTGCGTGCCGGGGTGCCTGGTGCGAGGATCCCCAGACCTTGCCGTGTCGTTTCCCCCGGATAGCCTTTCGGGATGTGACCCGGGCGACCGATTCCCGGACCGTTCGATGTGCCCTTGTTCCGCCGGAGGTGTTTCTGAATCACACGGCACCATATCTGGTTTTTCCCGATGTGGCAGCAGACCACGAGGCCTATCTGCTGGGTGTCATGTCATCCTTACCGCTGGATTGGTATGCAAGACGTTTTGTGGAAACTCATCTTACCTTCTTCGTACTCAACCCCTTCCCCATCCCCCGCCCCGTCCGGGATGATCCCCTGCGCAGGCGTGTCATCGAGCTTGCCGGTCGGCTGGCCTGTCCGGACGAACGTTTTGCCGGCTGGGCGGCCGAGGTCGGGTTGCCCTACGGACCTCTGGATGCGGACCAGAAACAGGACATGATCTATGAGTTGGACGCCGTGGTGGCCCATCTGTACGGGCTCAACCAGAAACAGCTGAGGCACATCTTCGAGACCTTCCATGAGGGCTGGGATTACCACTCCCGGCTGGAGGCCACATTGCAGCATTATCGTGGATGGAAGAAGAAACTCTCGTCATGAAGCTGACGGATCTTGAAATCCTGGTGCGCGAAGGCGAAGGCACGACCCTGGAGTACAAGGAATCCCTGTCCACCTCGTTCGCCCGCGAGCTGGTGGCTCTGGCCAACACGGTCGGCGGCCGCATCCTGCTGGGGGTGAACGACAAGGGGGAAATCAAGGGTCTCAAGGATTCCAACGATCTGCGGGCCAGGATCCAGGATCTCGCCCGCAACTGCGATCCCCCGGTCAAGGTGCTCCTGGAACGGGTCGGCGAGGTGATGGTGGTCACGGTGCGCGAGAGCGCCGCCAAGCCGGTCCAGTGTCGTAGCGGCTTTTTCTGGCGCCAGGGGGCGGTGACGCAGAAACTGACCCGGGACGAGATCCGGGATTTCTTCCGGGAAGAGGGCGCCGTGCGCTTCGACTACGCCATCTGTCCGGATTTCCGCTTTCCCGAGGATTTCGACGAGGGCAAGTTTCAGCGCTGGCTTGAACTCAGCAACATCAGCGGCCCGTTGCGGACCGAGGATATCCTGGTCAACATCGAGGTTGCCGAACACGCCGGCGACAGGTTGCTGTTCCGTAATGCCGGTGTCCTTTTCTTCGCCGAGAACGTGCGGCGTTTCTTCGACCAGGCCTACATCACCTGCCTGCTGACCAAGGGCGAGGACAAGGTCCATGTGCTGGACCGCAAGGACTTCGCTGGGGGTCTGGTGGCCGACATCGAGGAAGCCATGCGCTTTGTCGAGCGCAACACGCGCACGGCCTGGCGAATTGCGGGGCTGCAACGCGAGGATATTCATGAGTACCCCCTCAACGCCATTCGTGAGGCCCTGACCAATGCGGTGATGCATCGGGACTGGTTCATGGGAGGCGCCAATGTTTTCGTGGAGCTCTACGCCGACCGGATCGAGGTGTCCAGTCCCGGTGGTTTGCCCAAGGGCATGCGCCTGGAGGATCTGGGTCGCAGGAGTCTTCGGCGCAACGCCCTGATCGCGGACCTGTTGCATCGCATCGAGTTCATAGAAAAGGCTGGTACGGGCATCCGGCGGATGCGTGCTGAAGCCCGGCAGCAAGGCTGTCCTGAGCCGATCTTCGCGGAAACCGGTTTTTTCACCATCACCTTCAGACCTAATCCCGCGGTGAGGGCTTCTGCTGAGGTCCAGTCACCGACCCAGTCACCGACCCAGTCACCGACCCAGTCAAACGACCCAGTTCTTCGCTTGCTGATGGCGTTGGCGCAGGGGGAGCG
>CAYPVD010000191.1:0-5172 GCA_964414055.1 uncultured Fibrobacteraceae bacterium | reverse complement strand
CCTAATCGTGGCCGTCGGCGGCGACGGCACCGTGGGCGAGGTGGTTTCGGGTCAGGTCCGCGCCGGCGACCGGATCCCCGTCGCCGTGGTTCCGGTGGGGACGGCCAACGTGGTCGCCCTGGCCCTGGCCCTGCCGTTCTTCACGGGCATGGCCCTGGACACCATCCTCGAGGGAAGATGCCTGGACTTCGACGTCGGCTACCTGCCCGAGCAGGACCGGCATTTCTTCCTCATGTCCGCCATCGGATACCCGGCCCGCGTGATCAAGGATTCCCCACGCCGTCTGAAGAACCTGTTCGGGATCTTCACGTACATGGGCGCGGCCGTCCGCAACGCCCTGAACCTGGACGAGTTCAGGATCTTCGTCGAGGACGAGACCGGCCGGGTGCGCGAGCTGGAAGGCAACACCATCCTGCTTTCGAACATCGGCAAGATCGGTGACCTGAACCTCAAGGTGACTCCGCACACCAGCGCCCACGACGGGCGGTTCGACGTGACCGTGATCTCCAGCCGGTCGTTGTGGGACGTGCTGGTGGTTCTTTTTCGCATGCTGACGTGGCGTTACCGGCCCACCCCGCGGCTCCATCACTTCCAGGCCGAGTCGGTGATCATCGCCACGGATCCGCCCGTGCCCGTCCAGATCGACGGCGAGGATCTCGGGGACACGCCCCTGACCGCCCGCATCCAGCCGGGTGCGGTGCGAATGATCGTGGGCTCGCGCTACCACGCCGACGCCGAGCGCGACGGATTCAAGTGGGAGTTCAAGCTGCCCCGCTCGTGGTTGCGGCGCAGGAACCGGACGGTCTGAGGGGGCGCGGTTGCCGCGGACCCCGTTTTTTGGTATGATATAGATGCGTTCCGGCCCTGAAATGGCCAACCGCATTTGACATGGCAATTCTTGTGAAACTGCACCATATTCCCGGCTGGACACGCGATCTGGGGGGCAAGGCCTGCTCCCCATTTTTCTGCTTCCCCCGACCATGAAGAGAACGACAATGGATATTCGCAATGTGGCCATCATCGCCCATGTGGACCACGGCAAGACGACCCTCGTCGACCAGATCCTGCGCCAGTGCCACGTCTTCCGCGAGGATCAGGTGGTCAAGGACCGTGTCCTGGACTCGGGCGATCTGGAGCGCGAGCGCGGCATCACCATCACCTCGAAGAACTTCGCGGTCACCTACGGCGAAACCCGCATCAACCTCATCGACACTCCCGGGCATGCCGATTTCGGCGGCGAGGTCGAGCGGGTGCTGAAGATGGCCGACGGCGTGCTGCTGCTGGTGGACGCCTTCGAGGGGCCCATGCCCCAGACCCGGTTCGTGCTCCAGAAGGCCCTGCAGTTGAACCTCAAGCCGGTGGTGGTGATCAACAAGGTCGATCGCCCGGGGGCCCGCCCCCACGAGGTCCTGGACGAGATCTTCAGCCTCTTCGAGGATCTCAACGCCAACGACGAGCAACTGGATTTCCGCGGCGTGTACGCGGCCGGGCGGGACGGCTGGGCCGTCAATGAACTGGAGGACGAGCGCCGGGACCTCAAGCCCCTGCTGGACATGATCGTCAACCACGTGCCGGCCCCGGTGGTCCAGGACGGTCCCCTGCAGATGCTGATCGCGGCCATGGACCACAGCGACTACGTGGGGCGCATCGGCATCGGCCGCATCGTGCGCGGCAGTCTCCAGGCCCGCAGCCAGGTGATCCTGGTCAAGCGGGACGGCAGGCGCATCAAGGCCCAGGCCAAGCAGGTCTACGTGTTCGACAACCTGGGCCGCCGGGAGGTGGACAACGTCGTCTGCGGCGACATCTGCGCCGTCGTGGGACTCGAAGGGGTGGACATCGGGGATACGCTGTGCGACGTGGAGCATCCCGAGCCCCTGCCCATCATCGCGGTGGACGACCCCACCCTGTCCCTGTTCTTCATGCCCAACGACTCGCCGGGTTACGGCCAGGAGGGGAAGTTCGTGACCAGCCGACAGGTGCGCGAACGGCTCTACCGCGAGGCCGAGCGGGACGTGGCCCTGCGCGTGGAGGACACGCCGGCGGCCGACCGTTTCAAGGTCAGCGGCCGCGGCATCCTGCACCTGTCCATCCTCATGGAGAGGATGCGCCGCGAGGGGTACGAGTTCATGGTGGGGCAGCCCCAGGTCATCTACAAGGAGATCGACGGTCGCAAGGCCGAGCCGGTGGAGATCCTCAATGTGGACGTGCCGTCGGATCTGGCGGGCACGGTCATCGAGTTCGCGGCCACACGGCGGGGCGAGATGATCAAGATGGACCAGAAGGGCGAGCGGACGTTCCTGGAATTCAGCATTCCCAGCCGCGGGCTGATCGGGTTCCGCAGCCGCATGCTGCGGGCCACCGCCGGACAGATCGTCATGCACCACCGCTTCCTGCAGTACGAGTTCTTCAAGGGGGCCATCCCGGGCCGGACCACCGGCAGCATCATCAGCATGGGTGCGGGCAAGGCCGTGGCTTTCGCCCTGGACGGCCTGCAGGACCGGGGCACGTTCTTCGTGGAGCCGGGCGAGAACCTGTACACGGGCCAGGTCATCGGCGAGTACACCAGGGACGAGGACCTGGTGGTCAACGCCCAGAAGGCCAAGCAGCTCAGCAACATGCGGGCGGCCGGAAGCGACCGGAAGATGAAGATCGCTCCGGCCCTGAAGATGAGTCTCGAGGAGGCCCTGGAGTACCTGCGGGCCGATGAATACGTGGAGTGCACACCCAAGTCCATCCGCATCCGCAAGTCGGTCCTGGACGAGAACGAGCGCAAGAAGGCGGCCAAGCGTCTGCGGTTGTCGGAGCCAGGAAGCTGACCGGGAGGTAGTCATGGTCCTGCTGGAATTCTCCATCTATCCCACCGACAAGGGAGAGAGCGTCAGCCCCTACGTGGCCCGGGTCCTGGAGATCGTCGACGACAGCGGCCTGCCCTACCGACTAGGTCCCATGGGCACGACCCTGGAGGGGGAATACGACCAGGTCATGGCGGTGGTGGCACGCTGTTTCGAGGACCTGGCCGCCGATTGCCACCGCATCGCCTGCCAGATCAAGCTGGATTACCGCCGGGGGCGCACGGGCGCCCTGGACGGCAAGATCGCCAGCCTGCGCACCCGGACCGGGCGCGATCTGAGCACCTGACCATGCGTGTCGAGTTGTCTGCGCCGGCATGGGCCACCCACCTGCTCAGCGACCTGACCGACTGGCGGCGCGCTCCCCTGCCGGTGGGCGAGCTGGCGCCCTTCGATCTGCCCGACGATGCATACTTCGAGTACGCCTGGCGGGATGAAGACGGGGAGCCCAGACCCGACCCCGACAACAGCAACCCCCGCCTGAATCCCTGGTGGCCCCATGCCTGCAACCTGACCGGGCCCGTTTACGAACCCGACCCCTACGCCGTGCGGGCCAGGGATAGCCGGGCCCGGGGACGCACCCTGCGTCTGGAAACGGATTCGGCGCTGCTGGGGCAGAAGCGCCGGTTGCTCGTCTACTCGCCGGCCGGCTGTGCGGACCGGAAGCTGCCCTACGTGGTCTTCCAGGACGGCAAGGCCTACTACGGCTGGGGCCGGGTGCCCCGGGTCATGGATCTGTTGCTGGACGAGGGAGGCATCGCGCCGGCCCACCTCATTTTCGTGCCGCCGGTCGAGCGTACGGCGGAGTACGCCTTCAACCCGCTTTATCGCCGGTTCATCTGCGACGAGGTCCTTCCCCTCGTGGCCCGCCGGGTGCCCTGGACGGGCCGGGCCACGGCGTGGGGGGCGAGTCTGGGCGGTCTGCTCAGCGCCCAACTGGCCTGGGAGAGGTCCGACATCTTCCACCGGGTGGTCGCCCAGAGCGGGGCGTTCCAGTTCAGCGAGGACATGGATTTCAACTGGCCCTTCGGGGGCGGCGAGGCCTTCCTGCACCAGGTCGTCGGGCAGGTTGGCCCCTTGCCGGACATCGACTGGTACCTGGAATGCGGCACACTGGAGTGGCTCCGGCAGAGCAACGTGAACCTGGCCGAAGCCCTGCGGGCCCGCGGCGTGCGGGCCTCGTTGAAGCTGCGTCACGCGGGTCACAACTGGGTCAACTGGAGCAACGGCATCGCTGCCGGATTGCGGGCCGTCCTGGGGGACCGTCCTGGGGACTTGAATCCCCGCCGCGAATAACCTACAATTGTCCGGGGATTTTCAGTTTTTTCGCGGACCCCGGAAAATTCAACAAAGGATGACCTGACCATGCGCAAGATCACCCTGATGCTGATGTTCGCCTCGTTGCTGCTGATCGCAAGCGCCGCCGTCGCAGGAGACCCCGGCAAGATATTCGGCAAGGGCGTCTCGGCGCCCGATACCGTTCTGATCAGCGATGTCCTGTCCCATCCCGAGGCCTACGTAGGCAAGACCATCCGCGTGACCGGCACCGCCGTCGGCGTGTGCAAGCACCGGGGCTGCTGGGTCGCCCTGGCCTCGGACCAGGAAGGGGAGAGCCTGCGTGTGAAGGTCAAGGACGGGGAGATCGTTTTCCCGCCGGAGATCATCGGGGAGACCGTCACCGCCGAAGGCGTGTGGACGTCCAACATCGTCAGCCTCAAGCCCGCCGAACCCAAGCACGCTTCGAAGCACGTCGCCGAGGCCGGCGAGGAAAAGCCCGCGTGCGCCACCGAGGGCGCCTCCTGCAAGACGGTGTACCAGCTCAGCGGCACCGGCGCCGTGGTCGTGGGCGAGTAGGCCGGCCGGTTGCGTACCTTCCGTCGCGTCTGCCGCTTCCTGCACCGGGAGCTGGGTTTCCTGACCGTGGGCCTGACCCTGGTGTACGGGATCAGCGGCCTGGCGCTTAATCACGCCCACCACTGGGACGCCAACTACCGTCGCACCAGGACGGAGCTGCACATCGAGCCCGTGGGGACCGGTCCCACGGCCGAGATCACTCCGCGGGTGCTGGCCCTGCTGGCTCCGGCCGAGCCCGTCAAGAACACCTGGCGCGCCGCGCCGGACCTGCTGCAGGTGTTCGTCGAGGGGGCCCAGTACGACGTCGACCTGGTCACCGGCAAGGTCGTAAGGTCGGGCTTCGCCCGGCGGGCCCTGCTGTGGGATCTGAACTTCATGCACCTGAACACGGGCAAGTCCCCGTGGACGGGCATCGCCGACGCCTACGCCGGCATCCTGATCCTGCTGGCGCTGACGGGCATCTTCCTGG
>CAYPVD010000190.1:0-5201 GCA_964414055.1 uncultured Fibrobacteraceae bacterium | reverse complement strand
TGGATGTTCATCCCCCACTTCTACTACAACTTCTACGTGTTCACCTACGCCACGGGCCTGACCAGCGGCCTGGCCCTCGCCGACGAGATCTCCTCCCACGGCGAGAAGGCCTCCCGGCGCTATATCGACAACATGCTCAAGGCGGGCTCCAGCGCCCCGCCCCTGGATATCCTACGCAGCGCGGGCGTCGACCTGGAAACACCGGCTCCCATCCTGGCGGCCATGGACATCTTCGAGCGCACCGTCGAGGAGTTCGACAAGCTCTGGACCAGGAAGTACGGCAGGAAATAGCCGATCTCCCGTTCGGACATACGCAAGGGGCGCCGCGACAACGGCGCCCCTTGGTTTATCCGGCGGGATGGTTCGCCACCGGGATCGACATGGTCGGATCTGCTTAACGGGGGGAAATGGTAGGCCGCGCTGGACTCGAACCAGCCACCCTCTCCTTAAAAGGGAGATGCTCTACCTGATGAGCTAGCGGCCCCCCAAGACGTCCGCCTGGAAGCGGGAAGGGACAATAATAGAAACCGCCCCGGCGACTGTCAAAGGAATCGCCGCCGGGAACTCAGGTTGTCACCCCGGTGGGCGTCCAGATCATCTTCTCTCGTTCGCGCCCCACGCTCACGCCCACGATCAGAGCGCCCAGCTGCTCCTCGATGAACTCCAGGTACTTGCGGGCAGCGGCCGGCAGGTCGGTCAGGTTCCGGCATGAGGACGTCGATTTCTCCCAGCCTGGAAACTCCCGGTAGACGGGACGGCAACGGGCCAGCACGCCGCTGACGCCGGGGAAGGCATCCATGGTCTCGCCGTCCAGCTCATAGGCCGTAGCCACCTTGATCACGGGGATCCGGTCCAGCACGTCCAGCTTGGTAAGGATCACGCCGGTGATGCCGTTGATGTCCACGGCGTAGCGGCCGGCCGGCAGATCGAACCAGCCACACCTGCGGGCCCGACCGGTGGTGGCTCCGAATTCCCCCCCCGCCTCGCGCAACTGTTCGCCCTCGGCCCCCAGCAGCTCGGTGGGAAAGGGACCGTTGCCGACCCTCGTGAGATAGGCCTTGAAGACCCCGTTGATCTCGCCCAGGACCTGGGGCGGCAGGCCCGTGCCGGTCATCACGCCGCCGATGGTGCTGTTGCTGCTGGTGACATAGGGATAGGTGCCGTGGTCGATGTCCAGGAGCGTCCCCTGGGCGCCCTCGAACAGGGCCTTCTCCCGGCCCTCGCGCACCGGCCGCAGTTCCCGGTAGGGATCGACCACCATGGGCGCGAAGAACTTGGCCAGCACGACCAGCTCCTCGGCCAGCACGCGGGACGGCAGAGGATCGGCCTGGTAGAACTCGCTGAGCATCTCGTTGGCCGACAGGATCTTCTCGATGCACTTGCGTTCCAGGTTCTCCAGAGGCAGCAGCAGATCGCCCATGCGCAGACCCGTACGCTGGATCTTGTCCAGATAGGCCGGCCCGATGCCCCGGCCGGTGGTGCCGATGCTCTTGCGCTTCAGGCGTTCCTCACGCAGTTCGTCCAGCCGCTGATGGTACGGCATGAGCAGTTGCGCGGTGCCGGCGATGCGCAGATGGTCCCGCACCTGCACACCCCTCTGCTCCAGGGCCAGGATCTCGTTGCGCAGGCTCCAGGGATCGATGACCATCCCGCCGCCCAGCAGGCACTTGACGTCCTCGCGCAGGATGCCCGAAGGCACAAGGTGCAGGACGTGTTTTTCCTCGCCGATGTAGATGGTGTGGCCCGCATTGGCTCCACCCTGGTAGCGGATCACCCAGTCGACGCCGTCGCTAAGGACATCCACGACCTTGCCCTTGCCCTCGTCGCCCCACTGGCCGCCGATTATCACTCGATTTTCCACAGAACACTCCATGGTTACAGACGGACCATCGGCTACGCGCCGAGCGGGACCCGGACCTGGGCCCCTCGTTCAGCGTCCGTCGAACATCGCCTTGAGGGAACCCCAAAGCTTCTCGTCGACCAGCGACCCAGAGCCGCACTCGTCGGCCACCCCGGGATTGCCCGTCTGCTCGTCGATATTCCCGTCGGGCCGGCCGTCCCCGTCGCTGTCGCCGACCTCGACGCCGTTGAGACAGCCGTCCCCGTCCGAATCCAGGTTGGCCAGATCCAGATCCCACACCCTGCCGTTGGCCAGGAAGTCCAGGCCGAAGGGGTTCAGTTCCGCGGTTTCCGGGGTCGGAGCCTGCCGGGTATGGCAGGCCAGGCAGAGATAGGGCTCGGTGACCGGCAACTTGGCCATATCGAACTCGGTGGCTGCGACCGTCCCGGACCACAGCAACAGATAGACCGTCCCCGGGATCGCCAGAATTCGCAAACCTGCCCTTACCCTGCGAGTCATCATCTCCCCGGGGTATCGAAGTTCATGCCTCGATCCCTGGTCATCCATGCGGTCGGGGCCCTACGCCGCCCATTATACCCATGGTCACCAGAGAGCGTCAAATATCGGCCACCGGAGCATTGGTCTCCAGCATGGCCCCTATCCAGGCCAGGATCTCCCGGCGTCCGGTGCCCTGCACGGCGCTGGTGGGAAAGAAAGGGGTCTCCGGCGGCACACCCAGCGTGGAAATGATGCTGCGGTAACAGGCCTGCCGGCTGTTGGCCCCCACCTTGTCGATCTTGGTCACGGCCAGGGCCAGGGGATGCCCCGCCTCCATTATCCAGCCGCAGACCTCCCGGTCCAGAACGCTGGGCGTGTGCCGGGCGTCCAGCAGCTGCAGAACCGCCAGGGGTCGTTCCTGACACGCCAGGAAGGAGCGGAACAGGCTGCGCCACTGCTCGCGCTGTTTCTTGCTCACCTTGGCGTAGCCGTACCCCGGAAGATCCACCAGGAAGTACCTGTCGTCCACCAGATAGTAGTTCAGGAGCCTGGTCTTGCCCGGTTTGCCGCTGGTCCGGGCCATCTTCACGCGCCCCAGCACGTGGTTGATGAGGGAGGACTTGCCGCAGTTGCTGCGCCCTATGAAGGCGAACTCCGGCAGGATCCGCTCCGGGCGCCCCTGCAGACCAGGCGTGCTGGTGACCAGTTCGACCTGCACCTCAGCCTCCTTCCCGGCCAGTCATCAGGGCCAGTTCCAGGACCTCGTCCATGGTCTCAACCAGGTGCACCGTCAACTTGCGCTTGATCAGGGGCGGCAGCTCCCGGTAGTCCTTCTCGTTGTCCCGGGGGATGATCAGGTGGCGCATGCCCGCCCGCATGGCCGCCACGGCCTTCTCCGGCAGACCGCCTATGGGCAGCACCTTGCCGCGCAGGGTCACCTCGCCGGTCATGGCCACGTCCGGGCGCACCGGCTGCCGGCGCAGGAGGGAAACGATGGCCGTAGCCATGGCGATGCCCGCGCTGGGCCCGTCCTTGGGAATGGCCCCCTCGGGCACGTGCAGGTGGACCTGGTTCTTCTTGAACCACGTCACCGAGACCTCGCGGCACAGGCCGCGGGCGTAGCTGAGGGCGGTTTCAGCCGACTCCTTCATCACGTCCTTGAGGTTGCCCGTGATGGTGATCTTGCCCGCGCCCGGGACCTGGGCCACCTCGATCTCCAGGATCTCGCCGCCGGCGACCGTCCAGGCCAATCCCACGACCACTCCGACCTCCGGGTCCCGGTCCACGAGCCGCCTGCGGAACTTGGGCACGCCCAGGTACTTCTGGACCGTCCGGCCCGTGACCGCGGCGGGGAATTCCCCGCCCGAGGCCTTGATCTTGGCCACCTTGCGGCAGATGCCGCCGATCTCCCGCTCCAGGCTCCGGACACCGGCCTCCCGCGTGTAACCGTCGATGATGGTCTGGAACGCCGATTTCCGGAAACCCGCCCAGCCGGCCACCCCGTTGCGCTTCATCTGGCGCGGCGCCAGGAAGCGCTCGGCGATGATGAGCTTCTCGTGGTCCAGGTAACCCGGCAGCCGGATGATCTCCATGCGGTCTTCCAGGGCCGGCGGGATGGTATGCAGGCTGTTGGCGGTGGTGATGAACATCACCTGGGACAGGTCGAATTCCACTTCCAGGTAGTGGTCGCTGAAGGTGGAGTTCTGCTCCGGATCCAGGACCTCCAGCAGGGCCGAGGCGGGATCGCCGCGGAAGTCCGACCCCATCTTGTCGATCTCGTCCAGCAGGAACACCGGGTTGCGCGTACCGGCCTTGCGCAGGGACTCGATGACGCGGCCCGGCTTGCTGCCGATGTAGGTGCGGCGATGGCCGCGGATCTCGGCCTCGTCGCGCACGCCGCCCAGGCTGATGCGCACGAACTTGCGCCCCATGCTGGCTGCGATGCTGCGTCCCAGGCTGGTCTTGCCCACCCCCGGCGGCCCAACCAGGCACAGGATGGTGCCCTGCATTGTCCGGGTCAGCTTGTAGACGGCCAGGAACTCGAGGATGCGCTCCTTGACCTTCTCCAGTCCGTAGTGGTCGGCGTCCAGGCGGGCCTGGACCTTGCGCGTGTCGATGCGGTCGCGGCTCTTCTTCTTCCAGGGCAGGGACAGGAGGGTGTCCAGGTAGTTGCGGACCACCGTGGCCTCGGGACTCATGGGCGACATGCGTTCCAGGCGGTTCAGCTCGCGTCGGCACACCTCGGCCGCCTCGGCGGTCATGTCGCTGGCCTCGATGCGCGCGGCGTAGTCCTCGATCTCCCCGTCCTCGTCGCTGGAGTAGCCCAGCTCCTTGCGGATGGCCCGCAGCTGCTCGTTGAGATAGAACTCCCGCTGGTTGCGGTGGACCTGGGTCTGGACCTCGGAATCTATCCTCTGTTCGATCTCCAGGATCTCCAGCTCGCTGGCCAGGACCTGGTTGATGCGCGTCAGCCGTTTTTCCAGGTTCGGCTCCTCGAGCAGCTCCTGCTTCAGGGGCACCCGACCCAGGATGTACGCGCTGATGGAGTCGGCCATCTTGCCGATCTCGTCCAGGTTCAGCACCGACAGCAGAACCTCGTCGGGCAACCGCTTGTTGAGGCGCACGTATTCCTTGAACCGTTCCTTGATGGAACGGCTGAGGGCCTCGATGCGGGGCCCGGCGCTGAGGGTCTCCTTGATGGGGGAGACAGAGGTCTCCAGGTAGCCGGCGCCGGCGTACACGTCCTCCAGCTTCACCCTCGCCACGCCCTCGACCAGGATCTTGAGGGTCTCGTCCGGCGTCCTGATGATCTGCAGCACCTTGATGATGGACCCCACGCGGTGCAGATCCGCGGGCGAGGGCT
>CAYPVD010000189.1:0-5213 GCA_964414055.1 uncultured Fibrobacteraceae bacterium | reverse complement strand
CATCGCCTGGCTGGAGGGGCAGCGAGCGGGCGACGATGTTCATCCCCATGGTGGTGTTCGTTACGTAGACGATCTCCTCCTCACTGGCCCCCAAAAAGGCGGCCAGCTCGCGGCGGGCCTTTTGCATATACTCGTGCGATCTACGCTGGATAAAGTCCACCGGGTCGCGCTCCAACTCTAGCTGCCAATCTTGGTAGACCTGGAAGACCTCTCTGGGGCAGGCCCCAAAGGAGCCGTGGTTCAGGTAGACCACGTCTTCGCGCAGCTGGAACAGGCTGCGCACATCGGGCGTCAATGCCCATGCCCCCACATCTTCTCGCCGGCGGTCACGGCCACCGGCAGGGTGTTCTCCGGAGGCGGCAGGGGGCAGGTGGCGAAGGGCGTGAAGCAGCAGGGGGGATTGTAGGCCCTGTTGAAATCCACGGTGTAGATGCCGCTGCTGTCGGGAGGATCGATCTCCAGGAAACGGCCCGCAGGGTAGGTCGTCTGTCCGTTGGTGGGATCGGCGAAGATCAGGGAAAGCCCGCCCCCCGGCTCTCCGGTGGGGCTGACACGGCACACCTTGCCCTCCAGCCTGAAGACCAGCTTGCCCGGACTGGGTTCGGAGACCTTCTGGCCCAGCACGTTCTCGATCGCCACCTGGCCGGGCTGTCCCTCCAGGCGCGCCGTCACCCTCCAGCGTGCATCCACGGGGAAACGGTCGATACCGGTGAAGCTGCGCAGGATCTCGGACTCGCGGTCCTTGACGCGCAGGAAGAGCCTACCCTGGCGGTCGATGACGTAGAACACCAGGGATCCGCAGGCCAGCCGGGTGGGCCGGCCGGACCTGTCGGTATCCAGCAGCATGCCTCCGACCGACGTGGCCGTGGAATCGAAAAGCGTGACGCGGGCCTCGGGCGCCGCCTGGAAGACGACCCCCAGCTCCCCGACTTCCAGCTTGCCCACCCGCGGCGGCGCCTTGGCGATGAGACGCACATCGTTCCCCTCGGCCGCACCCAGGCTGTTGACGCCGGCGTGCAGCTCGTGGAGCCCCACCAGGGTCAGCCAACCGGTATCGCTCTCGAGGCGTTCGATGCGCCCCTGGTGCCACCGGTCGATCTCGGCGACGTAATCGGGATCGGTGACGGGCTGGCGGGAACAGGCGGGGAGCAGAAGCACCGCGGTCAAGGCCAGGAGACGGATCAGGGAACGCATGGAGATATCCTACCCCCGCTTGCCGTAATTCGGTGCTTCCTTGGTGATCTGGATGTCGTGGGGATGGCTCTCGGCCATGCCCGCCCCGGTGATGCGCACCAGTTCGGCGCGTTGCTGGAATTCAGCGATGGTGCCGCAACCGCAGTAGCCCATGCCGCTGCGCAGGCCGCCCACGAGCTGGTACAGCACGTCGCGGGCGCGGCCCTTGTACGGCACCCGGCCTTCGATACCCTCGGGCACGAGTTTCTCGGTCTCGGTCACGTCGCCCTGGAAGTAGCGGTCCTTGCTGCCCTGCTGCATGGCCCCCAGCGACCCCATGCCGCGGTACGACTTGTAGACCCGGCCCTCGAACAGGACCTTCTCGCCCGGGGATTCGTCGGTGCCGGCCAGCAGCGAGCCGGCCATCACCACGTCGGCTCCCACGGCGATGGCCTTGGCCACGTCGCCGCTGTAGCGCAGACCGCCGTCGGCCACGACCGGAACGCCGGCCTCGTGCGCCACGGCGGCCACGTCCATGATGGCGGTGATCTGGGGCACCCCCACTCCGGCCACGACCCGGGTGGTGCAGATGGAGCCCGGCCCGATGCCCACCTTGAGCGCGTCGGCCCCGGCCGCGATCAGGGCCTCGGCGGCCGCGCCGGTGGCGATGTTGCCCGCCATGACCTGGGCGTCCGGGTAGCCCTTCTTGATGGCCGCCACCATGTCGATGACGTTGCGGCTGTGGCCGTGGGCGGTGTCGACGACGATCAGGTCGGCTCCGGCCTCCAGGAGCAGTTCCGCCCTCAGCATGGTGTCCGGACCGACGCCCACCGCCGCGGCGACCCGCAGGCGCCCCTCGGCATCCTTGCAGGCGTGGGGGTAATCCAGCTTCTTCTGGATGTCCTTGACGGTGATCAGCCCCCGCAGCTCGCCCTCCTGGTTGACCACCAGCAGCTTCTCGATGCGGTGGGCGTGCAGGATCTCCGCTGCTTCCTCCAGGGTCGTGCCCTCGGGCACGGTGATCAGGTTCTCGCTGGTCATCACCTCGCGCACCAGGCGGGTCCGGTCGCGCACGAACCGCAGGTCCCGGTTGGTCAGGATCCCCACCAGCTTGCGCCCCTCGGTGATGGGCACGCCGCTGATACGGTAGTGCTCCATCAGGACCATGGCCTCGTCGATGGTCTTGTCCGGACCCAGGGTGATGGGATTGGTGATCATGCCCGACTCGGAACGCTTGACCCGTTCCACCTGACCGGCCTGATCCCTGGGATCCATGTTCTTGTGGATGACGCCCATGCCGCCGGACCGCGCCATGGCGATGGCCATGCCCGACTCGGTGACCGTGTCCATGGCGGCCGAGAGGAACGGGATGTGCAGGGTGATGTCGGCGGTCAACCGGGTCGAGGTGTCGATGTCCCGGGGAATGATCTCGGAATAGCCCGGCACCAGCAGGATGTCGTCGAAGGTCAACCCCTCGCGAAACCGACCGGCGTCCGCACCCTGCGGAGCGGGGCTCTGCCCAGGAGTCATGGCCTAGGCCTTCATGATGCCGATGAACGGCAGGTTCCGGTACTTCTCATCGTAGTCGAGGCCGTACCCGATGACGAATTCCTCGGGAATCTCGAAGCCCACGAAATCCAGAGGCACATCCTTGGTGCGCGCGGGCTTCTTGTCCAGCAGGGCCGCCACCTTGAGGCTGCGGGGATTGCGGGTCCGCAACAGTTCCATGAGGTTGTCGATGGTCAACCCCGAGTCGATGATGTCCTCCACCAGGATCACGTCGCGGTTGGTGATGTTGCTCTTGAGGTCCTTCTCGATCTTCACCACGCCGGTGCTCTGGGTCCCGCCGTCGTAGCTGCTGACGGCCATGAAGTCCACCTCGTGATCCACCGAGACGCAACGCGTCAGATCCGCCAGGAAGGGATAGGCCCCCTTGAGGATGCAGACGAAGATCGGTGTGGAGTCTTTGTAGGCCTCGCTGATCTCGTTGCCCAGCTGGCGGATGCGCCGCTGGATATCGTCGCTGGAGATCAGGATGCGCTCGATGAAGGGATACCGCTGCAGATATTCCTGGTCGTCGAATGTCACGTTTTCCTCCCTGGAAATGACGGTCGGGGGTTATGCGTCGTCCCCGGCCTGGCTCTCGGTGCGGGCCTCCTGGACCTGGCGGTCCAGTTCCCGCAGGCGGTCCCGTTCACGGATGATGTCGTGGATCTTGGTGGAGATCAGGTCGATGGCCACGCTGTTGTGCCCGCCCTCGGGGATGATGATGTGGGCGTGCCGCTTGCTCGGCGCCACGAACTGCAGGTGCATGGGCCGGACCACCGTCAGGTACTGCTGGATGACCGACTCCACGGTGCGACCGCGCTCCGCGGTATCGCGCCGGATGCGCCGCAGCACCCGCTCGTCCGCGTCCACGTCCACGTACAGCCTGATGTCCATCAACTCCCGCAGCTCCTGTGACTCCAGCACCAGGATCCCCTCAATGAACAGGATGTCCGGCGGTGAAACCGTCTTGGTCTCGGTCATGCGGCTGTGGGTGCTGTAATCGTACTGCGGCACCTCCACCGGCCTGCCCGCCTGCAGCTCCTGGATGTGCCTGACCAGCAGCGACGTCTCGAAGGCGTTGGGGTGGTCGTAGTTGATCTGCGCCCGCTCGGCCAGGGGCAGGTGCGAGTTGTCGTGGTAGTAGGAATCGTGGTGGATGATGCGGATGGTCTTGCCGGGACAGGCTTCCCGCACGCGCAGGGCGACCGTCGTCTTGCCGGAGCCGGAGCCGCCGGCGATGCCGATGATCACGGGGGGTAGCGGATGCGCTGCTGGTTCTGACATGGGCGAAAGATATCCGCAGGGGACGGGACTGTCAATCGGGTCGTGAACCGGGCCTGCCGGGCCCCCCACGGGGATTGTGCCTGGACCGGCGGCCCGACATGGACCACAATGTCCATCCTGTGGTTCAACCGTGAAGGAGACCGTCCGTGCCTGAAAACATCATCTCCCTGCTGGGCATCTTCGTGCTGCTGTTTCTGGCCTGGCTGCTGAGCAACAACCGCCGCCTGTTTCCCTGGCGGGTCGTGGGCTGGGGCATCGGCCTGCAGCTGGTGCTGGCGGTCATCCTGTTGCGCACCCCCTGGGGCGTGGCCGTGTTCGGGGCGGCCCGCAATTTCGTCAACCGGCTGCTGTCGTTCACCGACGCGGGCACGGCCTTCATGTGGGGCAACCTGTTCCGTACCAGCGGGGATCTGGTGGCCAACCTGAATCCCGAGCAGGGTTACATCCAGGTGACCAACTCGGCCACGGGGCAGCTGGTTCCCCTGGGAACGATCTTCGTGATCCACGTCCTGCCGACGATCATCTTCTTCTCCAGCCTCATGGCCGTGCTCTACCACCTGGGGGTCATGCAGAGGCTCATCCAGGGCATCGCCTGGATCATGCAGAAGACCATGGGCACCAGCGGGGGTGAGACCCTGTCCTGCTCGGCCAACATCTTCGTGGGCCAGACCGAGGCCCCCTTCGTGATCAAGCCCTACCTGCCGACCATGACCGGCAGCGAGATCATGGCCGTCATGGTGGGCGGCTTCGCCACCGTGGCCGGGGGCGTCATGGCGGCCTACGTGCGCTTCGGCATCGACGCCGGCCACCTGCTGGCCGCCAGCGTCATGAGCGCCCCGGCGGCCCTGGTCGTGGCCAAGATCATGTACCCGGAAACCGAACGCTCCCCCACCGGAGACGGGGCCACCCTGGACATCCCCCGCGAGTACGCCAACCTGCTGGACGCCGCCGCCGGCGGTGCGGGTGTGGGGCTGAAGCTGGCCGCCAACGTGGGCGCCATGCTGCTGGCCTTCATCGCCCTGGTGGCCATGGTCAACTACGGGCTGGGCTTCGTGGGCCTTTCCCTGCAGCAGATCTTCGGCTGGGTCTTCTCACCCATCGCCTGGGTCATGGGCGTGCCCTGGTCCGAGGCCCAGACCTTCGGCAACCTGCTGGGGACCAAGATCGCCGTCAACGAGTTCGTGGGCTACATCGAGCTGGCCAAGGCC
>CAYPVD010000188.1:0-5273 GCA_964414055.1 uncultured Fibrobacteraceae bacterium | reverse complement strand
CCCAGGTTGAGCAGCTCGCGACCCTCGTTGCCCAGCCAGAACCACACCTCGCGCATGTGGCCGGTGGCACCCAGGTAGATGCCGATCAGGCCGCCGCCGCCCACGATCAGCAGCGCCGCCCAGAGAACGTCCACCAGCCAGGGGAACTTCAGGTCCTCCTTGGCCACAAGCGGTGCGATGAGCATGCCGCCGACCAGCCAGCCGATGGCCACCCACACGATGGCCAGGTTGGTGTGCAGGGCGCGCATGACGTTGAACGGCAGGATGCTCTGGGACAGGACGAAGTTCTTGGCCGGCTCGGTGTAGATGTGGGCCAGGTACCCGCCCAGGACGATCTGCAGGAACATGAACAGGCCCACCACCGGCACGTACTTCAGGAGCTTCTCCTGGGAGGGGAACAGCTTGGTGATGACCAGGGGCTCCTCCAGGAACTCGTCGGGGCGTTTCTTCAGGAGCTTGTCGTAGGCGATCCACAGCACCAGGATGGTGCCCACCCACAGGGCCATCATTTCCCACAGGGTGTACAGATGCGTGGCCCACACGGGACCCTGGTCCACCAGTGGTTCGCCGGGCCAGTTGTTGCTCCAGGTCCGTTCGGTGCCGGGGCGGGTGGTCGTGGCCACGAGCTGGCTCCAGTCCACGAACGCAGCTATGAGCCTGGCCTCGTCCGGCCTGATCACGCCGCCCGGCCAGGCCATTTCCTTGTGGCCGTTGACCAGGAAATCCACCAGGTAATCGACGTTGGCGTGGAAGGCGGCCGCCGACTTCTCGGTGTAGGTCACCGTTCCCGGCACAAGCTCGGTCTCGGCGTGGAAATCGGCCTTGACCATCTCCTTGATCCCGGCGCGCTGAACCGCGTCCAGATCCGCGGCCTTGATGCCGTACAGTTCCTGCGCGAAACGCTCGTACAGGAACTCGGCCCGCCGGTGAAAGAACTCCGCCGAGAAATCCGGCCCCAGGTAGGCACCCATGCCCAGCAGGGTGCCGTAGTCCATGAGATCGAACTGCTGGAACAGCCCCTTGCCCGCCACGACATCATCGTAGGTGTACAGGGTTTCACCCCCGGCCGAGACCACCTGCTCGGGAATGGGGGGCACCTCTTTTTGGAGGTTGGCCGTGAACACCACCAGGACCGTTACCATGATGATGCCCACAACCCAGAATGACGCGTACAATCCCTTGCGGGACAGCAACTTGTCGAGCCAGGATTGCTGCATGTGACTTGCCTCCGAAAAGCGGCCGCAGGGGCCGGTTGCGGTCCCGGGGGACCATTTTGCTACATGGTCGTAGCATTAAGGGACAAATTTATTGTCCTGGTTACAGCCGCTTGCTGTCGCTGCGCGCCATTTCATCCAGCGTGACGCTGTGGATCATGTGGAGGATCCCTTCCTTGTGGCTTTTCCACTGCTCGTGCAGGGGACAAGGATTCCGGTCGTCACAGGTCTCGAAGCCCAGGATGCAGCGCTCGTAACTTTCCAGTCCCTCGACGACATCGATGATGTCGGCGAGATGGATCTGATCCAGAGGCCGGGCAATGCAGTAACCGCCATGCTTTCCATGTTGCGCGGTCACGATGCCCGCAGCCCCCAGGCGACTCATGAGCCGGCCCAGGAACTTGTAGGGGATATCCAGAGCGTTGCTCAGGGTCTTGACCGAATAGAGGGCATTCTGGTTGACGGCCATGTAGACCAGACAGCGGATGGCGTACTCGGACGACTTGAACAGGCGCATATCCTACCCCTGAGTAGTATAATATGCCGGTAGGGTTTTACGGTCAAGAAAAAGAAGCGCTTATCCATCTACCTGCAACTATGGTCAAAAATACATTCCTGCCTGATCATGATTGACCTATTTTGGTGGAACCTGGACGACCTGATATGATGAAGGGCCCATCTATTGACATGATTGCCGTGCTGTTCCCGCTGCTGATCGCCCTGGCCGTCTTGTTGCCGTCCGTGCTCATCGTATTGTTCATGCGTCGGTTGCATCCAGGCTGGTGGCGTATCACGCTGGTCCGTAGCCTTGTGTGGTCCCTGCCCGTGCTGGGTCTTGTCTGCCTCGCCATCGGCCAATGGGCTCCCCGGCTGGGGTACGATCCCACCCAGACGCCTCTGGCCGCCCTCATCGTCCTTGCCCTGTGCACCCAGCTGGCCCTGTTGGTGGCGTTGCCGATCTCCGGCGCCATTGCCCGCCACCGATCCGAGCGCCGGAAACCGCCCAGGCCCATGAGTGCGCGCAACGCCGCCCTGGAAGAAATCGCTTCCACCAAGGACTCCCCGACCGACCCGTCCCACGATCCCGGCCGCCGCCGGTTCCTGCGCCAGTCGGTCGCCGCTGCCGTACCCCTGGTCATGGCCACCGGCACCGCCGGGGCCGTCGCCGGCACCATGAACGGCGCCCGCGTCCACCTCAAACCGCTGTTCTTCAGGAACCTGCCCAATCATCTCAAGGGCCTGCGCATCCTGCACCTGAGCGATCTGCACATGGGCACCTTCATGACCCTGCCCGAGCTGGCTTCCACCCTGGATCGCGCCCGCAAGCTATCACCTCATCTGGTATTGGTGACTGGTGACATCGCCGACGATCTCTCCCTGTTGCCCGCGACCATGACCATGATCGCCGAACTGAACGCTCCGTTGGGCGTGTTTTCCTGTCTGGGCAATCACGAATATCATGCCGGTGTGGACCGTGCACGCGATGTGCTGGCCGCCGCGCCCGGCACCCTGCTGAAGAACTTCGGCATGCCCGTCAGGTGGCAGGGGGGCGACTTGTTCCTGGCCGGCGTGGATGATCCCCTGGGACGCCTGCCGCAGCAGTCCCCGCGCACCTACCTGCGTAATTCCCTGGACTTCGCCCTGGGGCGCCGCCGCCCCTACTACTTCACCATCCTGCTGAGCCACCGCCCTTGGATCTTCGACATGTCCGCCCCCCGGGGGGTGGAGTTGACCCTCGCCGGCCATACCCACGGCGGGCAGATCGGTTTTAACGGTCGCTCACTGCTGGAGCTGGATCCGCGCACCCGTTATCCGTGGGGACTGTATCATCTGGGGAATCGTCAGCTTTACACGTCGGCCGGCGCCGGGCAGTGGATCCCCTTCCGTCTGGGGTGTCCGGCGGAGGCGCCCGTGCTCGAACTGTGGCGTCAGGAGAAAAGGCCGTCGAGGACCCATCCGGTCACTTGAGCTTGTTCTTTCCCTGCGGAGCGGTCTTCCTGGCCAGGATCAGATAGATCTGCCTGAAGGCGGCCACCAGACCGAACATGGTACCCCCGACTACCCCCCAGGGCGCAATCGCCCAGTGCGACTCCACGAAACGTCCCAGTATGTAGCCCACGACGGGGCCGGCCAGCAACATGGCGGGGATAAGGGTGTAGGCGCCGACATCCTGGATCATGCGACCGTTGATCCGGCCGCTGAATCGTCTCTCCGTGGCCAGGCGCTCCGCACTGCGGCGCGCTTTTTCCCGGTCGAGTTGCTCACGCACCTCGGCAATGCGGCGGGGATCGGGGGGTTCTGGAAAATCGGTCGGGCTCATGGCCCTATACTACTGCTTGCGGGTGGGAATCCCCAGCTTTTCCATGCGGCGATAGAGAGTACTGCGGCCCACGCCCAGTTTGCGTGCGGCTTCGATACGGCTGCCTCCACATTCTTCCAGGGTCAGCAGGATGCGCGCACGCTCGGATTTCAGGAGCTTGCCGGCGGGCACCCTCTCCAGCTCATCGGGATAATTCCACTGCGCGCGGTCGCCACTGGTCAACACCAGTTTGCCCTTTCCCTCCTGGTTCAAGTCCATGCACACCCGCCCCTTGATCTTCATCTCCATGGCGGCGCGACGCGCGACCATGGCGATCTCCCGCACGTTGCCGGGCCAGTCGTACATCAACAGGTGGTCCAGGGAGAGGCGGTCGAAGAACTCGACGGGCTCCACCGGGCGACCGACGGCCAGTCCGAGGAAATGGCGCAGCAGGGTCAGGATATCCTCGCGCCGCTCGCGGACGGGGGGAACATTCAATTCCAGGACCTTGAGCCGGAAGTAAAGATCCGAACGGAATTCGCCCTGCTCGACCATCGCCTGCAAATCGGCATTGGTCGCAGCGACAAGTCGGATGTCGGCATGCCTCACCCGGGGATCGCCGATGGCCTGGTACGTGCCATCCTGGATCAGCCGCAACAGCTTGGGCTGCATGTCCCGGGGCAGTTCACCGATCTCGTCCAGGAACAGGGTGCCTCCGTCTGCAGAGGCGGCGAATCCCATGCTGTCGCGGTCGGCGCCGCTGAAGGAGCCCTTGACGTGACCGAAAAACTCGCGCTCGAACATCGTCGGCGCGATGGCTGCGACGTTGACCGTGACCAGGGGTTTGTCCCGGCGGGAACTTCTGGTATGCACGCGCCGGGCGATCAGCTCCTTGCCCGTACCCGTCTCGCCGTTGATCAGCACCGGATCTCCGCTCGCTGCGAACATGTCGCAGATCTCGATGAGGTCGCCCATCACGCTGCTGGTGTGCACGATGACATCGGAAGCCAAACCGCCGGCCGTTCCCCTGGTCCGGGCACTGCGTCTTTCCCTTTCCAGATCCGCCTTCCGGCGTGATACGCGCTCGGCAAGGTTGCGGGCCTTCTCGGTCCAGAAGGGGACATCCACACCCAGGAACAGGTTCAGGGTCCGTGTGGTGTCGGTCCATATCTCATCGAGCTCGACTCCGGCGGCACCCAGATCATCGGCCATATGATTTTGCTTGAGCTTCAGCAACCGCAATTCGCTCTTGTGCATCAGGCTGATGGCCAGTTCGTGCTTGGCCCCGATCTCATCCAGCAGTGTAACGGAATCGGTGATCGTCCTGATGGCCCCGTCCAGATCGCCCAGGGCCATATTCGTTTCCGCCACGACCCTCAGGGTCACGCCCTCTTCAAAACGGTCGCCCTGGGCACGGGTCATCTGCAGCGCCCGGGCAAGATACTCGGAAGCCCCGGCCGGATCCCCCTCCATGGTCAGGCATTCGCCCATCCGGCGCTGGATCTCCATGACGATATCCCCCTCGGGGGCTATATCCATGGCGATGGCCAGGGCGCGGTTGTAGAAACGGCGCGCCTCTTCAGGTTGACCTTCATCGCGGTACACATCACCCAGGAACTCGAGGGAAAGCGCTTCTTCCCGCCGGAAACCAAGTTCCTGGGCCTGGTTGTATGCTGTGTGGATGTGCTTGCGAGCCTCTTCGAAGTTCCGCGTCAGGCGATAAACATTACCGAGGGCGATGTTGGCGAAGCATTGGCGGT
>CAYPVD010000187.1:0-5281 GCA_964414055.1 uncultured Fibrobacteraceae bacterium | reverse complement strand
CCTGGATCACCGCGGGGTTCGGCCTGCTCTTCGGCTCGTTCTACCCCCTGACCCAGATCTACCAGCACGGAGACGACATGCGCCGCGGAGATCGCACCCTGGCCACGGCCCTGGGCGTGGTCCGCTCCCTGGACCTGGCCCTTGTGCTCGGAGCGGCAGCCGGCGCCGCCATGCTGCGGGGGCTGGCCTGCCACGGCGGTGGCATGGCCCCGGCCGCCCTGCCCCTGGCGCTGTGGCTGGGCCATCTGGTATGGCTGAGGATGACCTGGCACCGGCGTGGTGAGCGGGAATGGGAAAAAGCCATGTACAGGGGGCTGGCCCTGTGGGCGCTGATCGACGCGGGCCTGGTGACGGCCTGGCTCATGTAGGACCGGGCGCAGCGGACCGCCTTCCCCTCGATCCCCCGCGGGAATCAGACGTAGATCCGCCGTCGCCGGGAGATCTCGCCGGAAAATTCCGCGCCCAGGGCCGCGAACTCGCTGAGCACCTGGTTGACCAGCTGCACCTTGTCACGCAGGGGCAGGAATGCGGACTTGAACCCGTTCATGACCAGACCCAGCACCTCGTCCTCGTTCAGGTCGTAGTTCTGGACGGCCAGGCGGTACTCGTTGGTCACGGTGGTGCCCGAGACCAGGCGGTTGTCCGTGTTGAGAGTGACCCGCAGGCCCTCTTCCATGAAACGCCTGATGGGATGGCTCTGGTAGTCGGGAATGGCCTTGGTCTGCAGATTGCTGGCCAGGCAGATCTCCACGGGAATGCGGTGGTTGTTGACCCACTGCATGAGATCCGGATCCTGGTTCAGGTGCGTGCCGTGGCCGATGCGATGGGCCCGGCAGTAGTGCAGCGCCTGGTGGATGCTGGGGGCGCCGAAGGCCTCGCCCGCGTGGATGGTGATGTTCACGTTGTTGTTCAGGCAGTGGTGGAAGGCGGCCAGATGATCCTTGGCCGGGTAGTCCTTCTCCGCGCCTGCCAGGTCGAACCCCACCACGCCCCGGCCCTTCCAGCGCACCGCCAGCTCGGCCAGCTCCAGGCTCGACTGGGGCGAGATGTGCCTGATGCCGCAGATGATCTGGCCGGTGATGATCCCGAACTGTCTCCAGGCGCGGTCCAGCCCCGCCTGCACGGCGGCCACGATCTCGTCGTACTGCAGCCCGTGTTTCGTGTGCAGCAGCGGCGAGTAGCGCACCTCCATGTAGCGCACGTTCTCCCGGTGGGCGTCCTCGGCCAGTTCGTAGGCGATGCGCGTCAGCTCGTCCTTGTCCTGCATCAGCTTCAGGGTGATGTCGAAGACGCGCAGGTAATCCACCAGGCTCTGGCAGTCCTCCGGCACCTGGCACACCGCCCGCACATCCTCATCGGTCTGGAAGTCGTAATCCAGATCATGACGGGCGGCGAGTTCACGCACGGTGCCCAGACGCAGGGAACCGTCCAGATGAACATGCAGATCGGTCTTGGGCAGGGCGTGCAGGAAATCCAGGCTCGGTCGTTCCACGCGGGGCTCCTTCCGGAAAGAAAATTCGTAACCTAATTTGACCGAATAACACGATAAATGATTGATCCGGATAAAAATTATCGATGCGGGCGAAGTGTCCCTCCAGCGGACAGGGGGCGACTCATTCCCCTGAGACCTTCGGTACGACTTCGATATCTCCTGCAGCGACTAGCCAAGCCCCTGAGGAAACCCGCATCGAAAAGTTTGGGCAACCTCTACCAGCGGCAGACCTCACCCGCAGATCATTATACATAATTCAGGGAAGTAATTGCAAGGTTGTTGTGATTTTTTTCAGGGGTCTATTTGATCAACCGTTCTGACCATTTCGTCCCGCAAATGCCTCATCCCCGGCTGTGACGGGCCTACGGCCGGACTGCGGCCGGGAGGCAATCGGACATTGGACAAGCCCCCCGCCAAACTGTATATTCTTCCCACCAACCCCATTTCGCCGTTCGGGAGCTGTTTTCATGAGGAGAAATTCGATGTCGCAGGATCGTCGCCGCGGGATTGTATCTGTTGTTCTGCTGGCTGCCTTGGCCCTGATGCTCTGGAGCCCCGCCGCCGGCCTCGCCGCGGATCCGGAGGGCGAGTGGGTAGGCAAGGTCAAGGGACCGGACAACAAGGACGTGGAGATCAAGCTCGCCATGAAGAACGATGGCGGCACCTGGAAAGCCTCCCTGACCGACCAGACCCTGGGCGAAGTCACCCTGACCGACGTCAAGGTCTCCGGGAACAACATCAGCTTCAAGTTCCAGCCGGAGGGCGTACCCTACCCCGCCACCTTCGCCGGCATCTACGATCCCGAGCACGACCGCCTTTCCGGGACCTTCGCCGTGCGCGGCTCCAGCCGCTTCGTGAAGTTCAAGCGGATCTCCGGCGGTGATATGGAGGTCAAGGAAGAGGAGCCCAAGGAACCCGTCCGCATCCGGCACGACTTCCGGTTCGGCCTCAACGGACGCGTCTCCCAGTGGGCGGCCCTGCACGTGGTCAAGGACGAGACCTACAACATGAACGCGTCCACCAGCAGCACCCTCAATTACGACGGGGCGGTCAAGATCTTCATCCAGGACGGGTTCTGCGTCTACGGCCGCTACTACCACGGCGGACAGGACTTCACCGACGATCCCGCCGTCATCGGCCAGTGGCCGGAGCTGGGGATCTCCAGCGATTCCTACCTCAAGCTCGACGGTTGGGAGATCGGCGTCATGGGGTTCCTGGGCAACAAGCTCAGCAAGACCAGCGCCTTCAATCCTTATCTGACCGCCGCAGCCGGACAGGTCTCCTGGGAACTGAACCGGGGCGACCGAGGCTCGGAGGTCCTGGTCCTGGAACGCCACCCCCTCGAGGGGACGGACATGGCGTTCAGCGGCGGCCTGGGCACGGAGTACGAGGTCAACCAGAAACTGCAGCTGGAACTGGAGATCGTCTGGCGTTTCTTCAAGACCGAGGACGATGCCCTGTGGTCGGACGTGGACAAGGACTGGTCCAACACCCACGTGTGGGGCATCTCCTTCGGGGCCACCTACGGCCTGTTCTGATTCCCGGCCGAGACGGGACAAAGCGGCCGGCGCCAAGGCGCCGGCCGCTTTTTTCAAACCTGACGGTGTGGGATCAGGTCCCGGCGGAGTAGTCGTCCTCGTAGGCGATCTGCTCGGGGGTCAGCTCGTCCAGCCCCGCATCCAGGGTGGCCAGCTTGATGCCCGCGATCTCCTGGTCCTGGTCCTCGGGAATGTCGTGGACGGTGACCTCCAGGTCCTTGCCCTCCTTGGCCAGACGCACCATGGACAGGAACTGGTTGGCGAAGCTCATGTCCATGACCTCGCTGGGATGACCCTCGGCAGCCGCCAGGTTCACAAGCCGGCCCTGGGCCAGGATGTAGATCCGCCGGCCGTCGGGCATGGTGTATTCCTCGCAGTTGTCCCGGATCAGGCGCTTGGAAGCGGCCATCTCCTCCAGCTCGACCAGGTTGATCTCGCAGTCGTAGTGGCCGGTGTTGCAGACGATGGCACCGTCCTTCATGACCTCGAAGTGGCGCCCGACGATGACGTCCTTCATGCCCGTGGCGGTGATGAACACGTCGCCGACGCGGGCCGCGTCGTCCATCTTCATGACCTTGTGGCCGTGCAGGGTGGCCTTGAGGGCGGCCGTGGGCTTGACCTCGGTGACGATGACGTTGGAGCCCATGCCGACGGCGCGCATGGCGCAACCGCTGCCGCAGTGACCGAAGCCGGCGACTACGAAGTTCTTGCCCGCCAGCAGCACGCTGGTGGCCCGCAGGATGCCGTCCAGACTGCTCTGGCCGGTGCCGAACACGTTGTCGAAGTCCCACTTGGTCTCGGCGTCGTTGACGGCGATGACCGGGTACTTCAGGGCGCCGTCCCGGGCCATGGCCCGCAGGCGGTGCACGCCGGTGGTGGTCTCCTCGGTTCCGCCCAGGATTGTCGCCGCCAGCTCGGGATGACGGTTGTGGACCGAGAAGATCAAATCGGCGCCGTCATCGAGGGTCAAGGTGGGCTTGAACTCGAGGGTCTTGTCGATGCACCAGTAGAACTCCTCGGTGTTCATGCCGTGCCAGGCGTAGATGCTGACGCCGGCGGCGGCCAGGGCCGCGGCGACCTCGTCGTTGGTCGAAAGCGGATTGCAGCCCGACCAGCTGATCTCCGCCCCGGCGGCGGCCAGGGTCTCGACCAGCACCGCCGTCTCCTTGGTCACGTGCAGACAGCCGGCGATGCGCATTCCCTTGAGGGACTGCAGTTCGCTGTGCTTCTTGCGCAGCTCCATCAGGACCGGCATGCGGGATTCGGCCCAGTCCATCTTCATGCGGCCCTGTTCGGCCAGCCCCAGGTCGCGGACCTTGAAGTTGGGGCCCTCGCTGTAGGTGTCGCTCATTCGTCATTCTCCTTGCAGGTGTGCGGGTATCCCGCCGTGATCGGCGTCCAGGACGCCTGTCATCAGAAAAACCTCGGGCCAGGCCGAAGGTGCGGAACCCTGCCCGTTGCCCGGCCCATCGGCGGGACGCGGCCCGCGTTGCAGCCAGTTAACGGGTCTCAATCCCGCGCTCATGAAGAACCGATCCATCTCCGTATGCGTGAAGCCCAGCCACTGGTGGGCGAGTTCACTGCGCATCCACTCCTGATGATGCGCGCAGAACGAGGTGACCGCCACCCGCCCTCCCGGGCGCAGGACCCGCGCCAACTCGGCCACCACCCGAGCGGGGCGGGCCACATGTTGCAGCACCATGGCGCAGTGGACGACGTCGCACACGCCGTCCGGCAGGGGCAGGGCTTCGGCGGCCCCGCAGCAGTAGGCGATTTCCCCGCCGCTGCGCGCACGACCTTGGGTGCGGGCCCTGGCCAGCATGGGCAGCGAAAGGTCCAGGGCCAGCACGCGCGCCCCGGCGGCGGCCAGATCGGACAACAGGGAACCGGTCCCCGTCCCCACATCCAGCACGCGGACCCCGGGCTCGGCCAGGGTCCCCATCATGCCCAGATCGAATTCCTGCCGGGCGTAATGCCGCCGCACCGCTTCCCAGCGGTCGGCCATGTCCGCGAAGAAATCACGCGTGCGCAGCTGGCGCGCCGCCACCACCGAGGCCAGGCCGCGGTTGTCCTGTTCGGCCGCGGCAAGCTCTTCGGCCAGGGTCAGGATCTCGTCCAGCAACCCCGCACCTCCAGGGGCCTTCCCGCGCTCGACCAAGCGGTACCAGATCCAGGTGCCCTGCCGCCTCTGGGTCACCCAGCCCTCGTGACGCAGGATGCCCAGATGCTTGGAGACCCGGGGCTGGCTCAG
>CAYPVD010000186.1:0-5307 GCA_964414055.1 uncultured Fibrobacteraceae bacterium | reverse complement strand
AGGGGTGACTTCGTCATGACCTGCAGGACGGCCTTTTGCCAGCGATCCGAGTCGATGGTGAAGGCCAGGTAGAAGGTGCGGGGCCCCTCGCCGGCCAGTTCATAGCGACCGTCCTGTCCGTGGCGTTTCCGCCAGGAGGCGGAGTCTCCGCCGGGTGCGGACAGGGTCGTTCCGGTCCGCGGCCAGGTGCCGCCGGGCACCGGCGCCATGTCCTGGAGGATGTCCTCGAGGGCCGTGCCGGCCAGATCCGCGTCGTGAAAAGCGGGCGGATGGACCGCAAAGGGGCCCGCCACCAGGGCGTTCTCCACCGGCAGGGTCTGCCGGGAGGCCAGGGCCGGGGCCGTTCCCAGCACGGAAATCAACAGGCCGATCACCATGATCCTGCGCATCATCGAGTGCTCCTCGGGTTGGAACCATCGTCGGGAATCCGGTCCCCCAACCATAAACCTGGAGACCGGCCAGGCCAAGGGAAGCCGTGGAAGGTTGTTGATTTCCGACCCGGAAAACCCCATCCTAACCCGGTTATGACCATGAAAAGACACGTCAAGCGATTCTGGTACTTCCTGATCCGGCTGCAGCGGGAGATGGGATACGACGACTGCATGGGGATGGCGGCCCAGATCGCCTTCTATACCATGCTGGGTCTGTTTCCCTTCATGATCTTCCTGCTGAGTCTCATCGGCAACCTGCCGTTGGGCGAGGCCCTGCAGCCCATGGTGCTGGATGCTCTCAAGGAGCAGATGCCCCTCGATGCGGCGAACTTCGTCACCAACACCGGGGTCAACCTGCTGCCGGATCGCAACCAGGGCCTGCTAAGTGTGGGGCTGCTGGCCTCGCTGTGGGGCGCCTCCATGGCCGTTGGCGTGCTGATCACAACCATCAACCGGGCCTACAACATCCACCAGCGGCGCAACATCGCCATCCAGAAGGTCATGTCCATCATCCTGGTGCTGGTGCTGTCGGGCATGTGGCTGGCGTCCATGACCATCACCCTGGTCGGACATGATTTGACCCAGAAGATTTTCCAGTTCATGGGCATCGCCAGCGAGACCAACACCTTCTGGACCAGCATCCGGCTGCCCATGGCCTTCGGGTTGAACTTCCTGGCCCTGTCGATCCTGTACTACATCGCACCCGAAGCGAAACAGAAGTTCCGCTGGATCATGCCCGGCGCGATCACGGCCGCGGTGCTGTGGATGGGCGCCTCGCAGGGTTTCCGCTACTTCCTGGCCAACTTCGGCCAGTACAACAAGACCTATGGCTCCCTGGCCGCGGTGGTGATCCTCATGGTCTGGTTGTGGCTCTCGGGTCTGGTGTTCCTGCTGGGGGCCGAGATCAACGCCCTGATGAAACGCATGGAGGAACTCGAGCCTCCCCACCATGTGCGCCTGCTGCGTAGACCCAAGAAAATGGAAAAGGACACCTAGATCATGACTACCAGAATGACGGCCGCCTGGACCGGCGGCATGCGCTTCGTGTACAAATCCGAAAGTGGGCACGCCCTGGTCACCGACGCTCCCACCGAACAAGGCGGGTACGGCTCGGCGGCCTCGCCCATGGAACTGCTGCTGCTGGGCCTGGTCGGCTGTACGGGCGTGGACGTGGCCAGCATCCTGACCCGGATGAAGCAGCCGCTGCTGGGGCTGAAGGTGGATGTCGAGGCCGAACGGGCGGCCGAGCACCCCAAGGTCTACACCAGGATCCATCTGATCTACACCCTGACCGGTGCTCTTGACGAGAAGAAGGTGAAGCGGGCCATCGACCTCTCCGAAACCAAGTACTGCTCGGCCTCGGCCATGCTGGGCAAGACGGCCGAGATCACCAGTGAATATCGCATTCTCGCGCCGGGAGGATCTTATTCCCCAGGTGCTCAAGAGGGTTGAATTAATCTGGAATTTTTTGTATGATGAGCAGAGGCATGGCAACATGGCCTCGAAAGTTCGCCCAGGCCTGTTTCGCATCCGCTAGCCTTCTTTGCGGTCCACCATGGATCAGCGGCAGCGTTCAGCACTGGCTCCGGTAGATTCTCTGGTTCGCGAGGGATGGTCTATGCGTGGTTTGCGTCCTGTTGTCTTGACCTTGGTGGTTTTGGCGGGGGCCTTGCTGTCGGCCACCGGTGCCTGGGCCATCAAGATCGACCAGGAGCTGGAGCAACTGCTCGCGATCAAGGTCCGCGACGCCAAGGTACCGGTGCTGCTGGTCTACGATGAGCTCATCGGATCGCGCGACCTGATCCAGGAACTGAACAAGCTGGATCCCAAGAAACGCCGCAAGAAGATCATCGCCTACCTCAAGCGCAAGTCCCTGAAGTCCCAGCAGAACTCCCTGAACGTGCTCTCCGGGCGCGACTGGGGGGACCAGGTCGCCGACATCCAGCAGCTCTATCTGGCCAACGCCATCGTGTTCCGGGGTACCGAGGACGTGATCAAGGCCCTGGCCGCCTTGCCGGACAAGGCCACCCTGTATCACGACCGGCGTTACAACCTGGTTGCCGGTACCGCCATTTCCAAGGAGCTGGGGGTCCGCTCCCCGGCGAAGAAGGCCGCCGAGGATACGGCCTGGGGCATCAAGTACATCCATGCCGACCGGGTCTGGAAGGAACTGGGCATCACGGGCAAGGACGTGGTGGTCGGGCACATCGATACCGGTGTCTATCTTTCCCATCCCGATCTCGCGGGCAGGTTGTGGGTCAACGAGGGGGAAATCCCCGACAACGGGATCGACGACGACGGCAACGGCTTCGTCGACGATGTCCACGGCTTCGATTTCGGGGTCTGGGACGGGGATCCCAACGATGACGCGCCCAACGGAGGCCACGGCACCCACACGGCCGGAACCGTGGTCGGCGACGGCACCGGAGGCGTGATCACGGGCGTGGCTCCGGGAGCCAAAATCATGGCCTGCAAGGTCTGGCAGGGCGACGGCCAGGGCGGATCCCTGGGTATGATCTGGGCCGCCGAGCAGTACTGCCTGGAAAACGGGGCGCAGATCATCACCATGTCCCTGGGCATTCCCGGGGACATCCCCGCCATCTTCATGCGCAACGACCGGGTCAACTGCGCCAACATCCGCAACGCAGGGGTGCTCCTGGTCAATTCCTCGGGCAACGAGCACTACCAGTACGATCCTCCCCTGGAGATCGATCTGACGGCCAGGGTGCCGGCGCCCTGGAGTGCGGCACCCGTGCCTTTCAGCAGCACCGGCGGCGTGGTTACCGTCGGCGGCCTGGGCTACGGGAACGATTCCAACTTCCCTTCCTCCAGCCGGGGCCCCGTGGCTTGGGGCGATGTGGATCCCTGGCGCGACTGGTCATTTGATCCCGGTCAGGGCCTGATCAAGCCGGATATCGCCGCCCCCGGCACCAACGTCAATTCCACCGTCATCCCCGAAGGCTACAGCGGCGATACCTGGAGCGGCACCTCCATGGCGTGCCCTCATGTGGCCGGGGTGGCCGCCCTCATGCTGGAGAAGAATCCCTCCCTGTCCCCGGCGGGTCTGGATTCGTTGATGGAGCTGTCTGCCGTGGACATCGGGGTTCCCGGCAAGGACAACATCTACGGCTCGGGCCGGCTCGACGCCTACGCGGCCGTGGTCTCGGTACCCGAGGGCCATTCCGCCAACCTCAGCCTTGCCGGCGTGCTGCCGGATTTCGACGGGGACCAGGTGCTGGATCCGGGCCAGGTCAGCCCTCTCGCCTTCCAGCTCGTCAACGTCAGCCCCGTGGCCGACGCCGTGGGATTGAGCGGCGAACTGACCCTGGAGCCCGATCCCTTCGTGACCGTCACCCATGGCCATGCGGAGTTCGGCACCCTGGCCGCCCAGGGGGGCAAGGGGGACAATCGGGATGATCCGTTCCTGCTGTCCATCGACCCCGAGGCGCCCCAGGGGCATGCCTTCACCATGCTGCTGACCCTTGCCAGCGGCGAGTTCACCCGCACCTATGACATCTCCTGGTACGTGGGCCTGCCCGAGTACCGGACCCATGACGCGGGGAACATCTACCTGACGGTCACGGACCAGGGTTCCCTCGGTTACATGGGCCAGGACGGCAACGAGGGGCAGGGCATGGGCGCGGTCGGCGAGGCCAGCAGCCTGTTCATCGGCTCGTTCTGGGCGGGCACCGGTCCCGACTATGTCTGCAACCGGGACTACGAGGGCCTGGGCGACGAGACTTCCGAATGGGTGGTCTCCACCGACAAGGACGACATCGGACGCGTCCGCGACGATTCGACCGGCGATGGCCGGCAGATCTATCACGCCGTGTTCCACGACGGCGGGCACGAGGTGCCGTTGCCGTTGCGGGTGGAGCAGACCAGCGTGGCCTTCGGGACCCCGCCCAACGACGATTTCGTGCTCCTGGAATACAACCTGACCAACGAGGGCGATACGCCCATCACCGATCTCTACGCGGGCGTGTTCTGTGATTTCGACGTGGGGGATTCGGCCGAGGACCTGGGCAGTTCCGATCCGGACCGGAACCTGGCCTACATCTTCCACGGGGTGGGGCCGTTCTTCGGCGTAGCCCTGCTGGACACCGCGGCGGCGGTCAACGTCACCATGATCAACAACCCGGCCTATGTGTACGGGGAGAGCCGCATCAACGACCAGGACAAGTTCGACCTGCTGAGCGGCGCCGTCAGCGTGCCTGTCGCCCGCACGGGCGACGACTGGTCCCTGCTGGTCTCCACGGTGGTGGACCTGGAGCCCGGCGAAAGCCGCCAGGTGGCCTTCGCCATGCTCTACGGCGACAACAAGGACGACCTGCTGGCCAACACCGACGCGGCCCTGGCGGCCTACAGCCCGGAGGAACCGGTAACGCCTGAGGTGCCCGTCCACTTCGTGCGCCTGGAACAGAATGTTCCCAACCCCTTCAATCCAGTGACCGACATCAGCTTCCAGATTCCCGACGCCGGCCTGATCGAGCTGGCCGTGTATGACCTGCGCGGCGTCAAGGTGCGCACCCTGTTCAAGGGCCTGCACGAGGCGGGCCTGGACCAGGTTAGCTGGAACGGGACCGATGACGCCGGCCGTTCGCTGCCCAGCGGCATCTACTTCTGCCGGTTGACCACGGGTAAGGAGAACCGGACGCGCAAGATGACCCTGGTGCGCTGAGTGGCCATCGGTCTGCTGCCCGACCTGTCCAATGTCCACCCCTACTCGGTTGGCTGCACCGGCAACCCTGGTGGACTATTGACGATCGGCACCTGCTGGGCTGCGTGTGGGCCATATTGATCTGACCAGCCTGTCTAGGGAAGTCAAGGCAACCTGGTCCAGGTCAAAACCGAGGTGCTCCCTTCATCTACCATG
>CAYPVD010000185.1:0-5464 GCA_964414055.1 uncultured Fibrobacteraceae bacterium | reverse complement strand
ACCGGCCACGGCCAAGACCTGGCATGTGGAAAAGGACGGCAGCGGGGACTACACCATAATCCAGGAAGCGGTGGATGCCGCCGCTTCGGGCGACACCATCCGCATCGGGCCGGGGCGGTTCAATGACCGCCGTTTCTACACCTATCCCGGTTGGTCGGACTCGGTGATTGTCACGGTGTTCCAGTATGAGTTGACACTGATCGGTTCTGGTCCGGAAACCATTTTGGGTCAGAACTTTCCCTGGACAGAAGAACAAGGCGGGCCAAAGGGAATTTCCACCGGAGATCTGATTGGGAATTCAGTTATCAGGATTCATGACTTACGGATAGAAAACATGAGAGACGGGATATACACGAGTTATGAAAGCAGCGGGGCTGATACAGTCATTGTTTCGGGATGCACTTTTTACCAGAATGATTCATCCGTTTCCCTTATTGGAGATGGAGGTATAGCAGATATTGAAGACTGTTCTTTTTTCTATACGCCCGCACAGGGTCTCCACATTGCCGCATCGAATCAGAGAACCTTGACCGTCACAAATTGTGATTTCACCTTACTTCAATTTACTCCTATTACCCAAGTCAGCATTTCATTAATGGCAGTTGTATCGTCTTTATTTGATAACTGCAATTTCCATTTTGGAGCTGGTGGTCTTAATGCGTCGCTCGGGGGTACCGTCTCAATTCAGAACTGTCTCTTTTCAGAACAAAGCAACGCGGCTATTTCGTCTGGTTTTCTTTCAGATATCGTCGTTGACAAATGTACTTTCACAAATCCGAAATCAGCTTTGGTTTCAGTCACAGGAGACAATCAAATCATTATTACAAATTCAATCATAACGGGTGTCACGGACTGTTCCATTCTGCTCAATGATGTCGGCACATTAACCGTCAACAATTGCAATCTCGCAAAGGGAGAGAGAGGTGTGGTGTATGTTCAAGATATCCCCAATTGTAACATTCCCACGCACCTCGACTTCACCAACAACTACTGGGGCACCGATAATCCGGACAGCATCCAGGCCTGGATCCGCGACCACAATGACAGCAATCAAGCCTGCAGCATTGTCGACTACGAGCCGTTTCGGGGTATATCCACCCCTGTGCAAGAAAAAAGCATTGGTAGCATAAAAGCCATGTTCAGATGAATGAATCATCTTTAATGATGCGAGATATCATTTGCACATTTAGATGAGGGAACTCCTCAATCGGGGCTAGGAGCGGTTCACCACAACCGGTAAACCTCCGGGGCACCGGGTCTTCAAGTCGCTTTTTATTCGGATTTTCCCTACCCAAAGGTTAGAATAGCCAATTATCGCTGTCTTCTGCAGGGAGAATCATCATGCCCCGGATCAAACTGGAACCCCTGGCCGCCTACGAGGCGTCGTTCCCCCTTACGGTACGCACCACCGATCTGAACTACGGCGGCCACCTGGGCAACGACCGGGTGCTGACTCTTGTTCATGAGGCGCGGGTGGCCTTCCTGGCCGACCACGGCTGGACCGAGATGGACTGCGCCGGGAAGAGCCTGATCATGGGCGATGCGGCCGTCGTCTTCAAGGCCGAGGCCTTCGCCGGAGATCGGTTGCTCATCGAGACCGCGGCCGTCGAACCCGGTCGTACGGGGTTCCGCCTGTGCCACCGCCTGACCCGCACAACCGACGGCGCACTCATCGCCCTGGTCGAGACCGGTCTGGTCTGCTACGACTACCAGGCGGAACGGATGCAGCCGCTACCGACCGAGGTGGCGGACATCTGCCGGGAACGGAACATCTGACATGGACACGCCGACCATCTCCATCACCAGCCTGACCAACCCCCGCATCAAGGATCTGGTTCGCCTGCGCAGACACCGCCACCGCTCCCGCGAGGGAGTGATGATCGTCGAGGAGCCGCTGGTGATCAGTCGCGGGCTCGAAGCGGGCATGGTCTGCCGGGAAGTGTTCTTCTGCCCGGACAATCTGGCCGCGGACGAGCAGCCGCTCCTGCACAAGTTACAGAAACTGCCGCAGGTAGCGGCGTTCGAACTGTCTCCCCCCGTCATGGCCAAGGTCGCCTACCGCGACCGGCCCCAGGGGTTGCTGGTGGTGGCCGATCAGCCCGCCGTCACGCTGCAGGAGCTGGCGCTGCCGCCGGACGAACCGGCTTTGTTCGTGGTTCTCGAAGCCGTGGAAAAACCCGGCAACCTGGGTGCGGTCCAGCGCGTGGCCGACGGTGCGGGAGCGCACGCGATCCTGGTCTGCGGCGGTGGCGTGGATCCTTGGAATCCCAACGTGCTGCGCGCCTCCCGCGGGGCCTGCTTCACCGTGCCCACGGTACGGGCCGAACCCGAGGCCGTTCTGGACTGGTTGCGGGCCCACGACGTTACCACCGTGGCGACCAGTCCCGCCGCCACCGACCAATACATCCGGGTTGATCTGACCGGTCCGGTGGCTATCTTGCTGGGAACCGAGCACGACGGCCTGAGCCCGGCCCTGCTGGCGGCCGCCGACCGGACCGTAGCCATCCCCATGCACGGTCGCGGCGATTCCCTGAATGTCTCGACCTCGGCCGCCGTCCTCCTTTACGAAGCCCTACGCCAGCGATACTCGGCCTGAAAGACGATCCGATATGGACAACCGTTTCTACAACGATTTCGATCGCGAGGAGTTGGAGAGCCGGGAACCGGACTACCGCTCCGTCTTCGAGCGGGGCCGCGACCGTCTGATCCACAACGCGGCCTTCCGCCGCCTGCAGGCCAAGACCCAGGTCTTCCTGTCGGGCGAGTACGACTTCTACCGCACCCGCCTGACCCATTCCATCGAGGTGGCCCAGATCGCCGGCTCCATCGCCCGCTACCTGAACCGCACCAGCGATCACCTGGGCCCGGATTTCCACATCGACCTGGCCCTGGTCGAGGCCACCGCCCTGGCCCACGACATCGGCCACCCGCCCTTCGGCCACGCCGGCGAAACGACCCTGCACCGTCTCATGCAGCCCTACGGCGGCTTCGAGGGCAACGCCCAGACCCTGCGACTGATCACCGAGATCATCTTCACCAGCGGCCGCAGCCGGCGCGGCATGAACCCCACCCGCGCCTTCATGGACGGGGTCATGAAGTACAAGACCCTGCTGGGGCAGTGGCCGGAACCTCCGCGCCACCATTTCCTGTACGACGGCCAGCAACGCTTCCTGGATTTCGTCCTCGGCGGACGGGATTTCCCTGCCGACCTCGGCCCCGGCAAACCGCGCAACGGGTTCCGCAGCCTCGAATGCCAGATCATGGACTGGGCCGACGACACCGCCTACTCCCTCAACGACCTGGTGGACAGCGCCAACGCCGGATTCGTGAACATCGGCAGCATCAGGCGCTGGGCCGAAACCCGGGATCTGGACGCCGACGAGCAGCGCTGGCTGGCCGAGCTCATGGACGCCCTGGCCCACGGCAACCTCGAACGGACCATGAACCGCAAGATCGGGACCTTCGTGGAAGCCTGTCGCCTGGTGCCCAGGGAAACCTTCCTCAGCGATTTGACAAACCGCTACCGCTTCGGCGTGGAGATCGATCCTGTCGTACGCCGCGAGCAGAAGCTGTACGCCGACCTGGCCGTGGGCGTGGTCTTCCGCTCGCCCCAGGTCTGCCAGCTCGAGCACAAGGGCGACTGGATGCTCAAGCGCCTTTTCGGAGCCCTCAAGGCCAACTACATCGACCACGACGCCCCTCGACACCCGCTGCTGTCGGAGGATTTCGAGCGCGAGATGACCCGTTGCCGCGGCGACGAGGCCGCCGCAGCCAGGGTGATCTGCGACTACCTTGCCGGCATGACCGACGGCTTCGCCAGCCGCATCTACAAGCGTATGTTCGACCCGGACTTCGGCTCCATCGTCGATCTGGTATGATGACCCCGCGCTTGCCTGCCGGGGCGTTCCTGCGCTCAGCGCTGCTCGCCTGCCTGCTGGCGGTCCTCGCCGTTGCCGCACATGCGGGTACGGTCGGCGAAACGACGCCCGCCGACCGCGGCGTGCGCGGGGCGCTGCCGGACACCATCGCCGGCCACCGCGGCACCTACCTCTACTACCACGGGCTCGACTACGGCTCGCAATCCCTGGTGAGCCCCCTGCGGTTGATCTTCAACGGCGGGTTCGGCATCATGCAGATCGAGAACCGGGACAACCGGCCGGGCAGGATCATGTACGGCCGGGGCATGCGCAACGTGGCGGACAACCTCATCCGCCCCTGGTGGTCCATCAACGAACAGGGCTGGTGGGACTTCTTCCGCCGCGAGGTGATCCCCATCTCGGTGCGCACCGGCAACTCCCAGTACTGGCCCAACTACACGAACCACCTGCTGGGCGGGGGCATGAGCTACCGCATGATGGAGGAGTACTACCGCTACCACGGCCACAAGCACAGCAAACGCTGGGCGGGCGCCACCCTGTTCGTCTACCACTTCCTGAACGAGACGGTGGAGAACAACAGCCGTCTGGGCCCCAACACCGACCCGGTGGCCGATTTCTGGCTGTTCAACACCACCGGCATCTGGCTGTTCAACAAGGACGGCGTAGCCCGTTTTTTCAGCGAGAAGCTGCACTTCACCGACTGGTCCTACATGCCGATCTACATGCCCGCGACCGGGGAATTCCAGAACATGGGCCAGAACTACGCCATGAAATTGCACCTGAACCGGTCGGGCAGCCGCAGCCTGTTCTATCACTGGGGAACCCACGGCGAGCTGGGCATGTCCTTCACCGACGAGCAGGGCCGCTGCTTCTCCTTCGGCTTCGGCTTGGTGGCCAAGAATCTGCTGAAGGTGGACGACATCAGCAACACCGTGGACATGGCCGTCTCGGGGGGGCTGTTCTACGACCGCAACAACAGCCTGCTGGCCTCCCTGCTGCTGGCCAAGACTAAGGACTACACCTACCGCCTGAACCTCTACCCGGGTTTGATCAAGATCGGTCCCCTGCAGCCGGGGTTCTTCGCCGCCCTGGACCAGGAGTACCACCTGATCAGCGGAGTGACCATCGGGATGCTGACGAACCTGCCCCTGGGAATCGGCTGGGAATAAACCGGCGGTATCAGTCCAGCAGCTCCGAGAACTCCTGCACACCCAGCGGTCGTGAGAAGTGGAAGCCCTGCACCTCGTGACAGCCCAGGGCGAGCAGGTATTCGGCCTGCTCGGGCTTCTCCACGCCCTCGGCCAGGGCACGCATGGACAGGCTGTTGGCCATGGCGATGATGGTGCCGGCGATGGCCGCGTCGTTGGGCGATGTGGTGATGTCGGTGATGAACTCCCGGGCGATCTTGATACGGCTGACCGGATAGTTGCGCAGGTAGAGCAGCGATGAATAGCCGGTCCCGAAATCGTCGATGGCGAAGTGGATCCCGTCGGCGCGCAAGGCGGTCAGGGTGCGCTGGGCCGCACCTGCGTCGTGCATCAGGATGCTCTCGGTGATCTCCAGTTCCAGCCAGGCGGGGACCAGGA
>CAYPVD010000184.1:0-5526 GCA_964414055.1 uncultured Fibrobacteraceae bacterium | reverse complement strand
GTTGTGCCTGTGAAATTGTGTCCGCCCTCTAACCGTCACGGTCGTATTCCGGTTTCCGCAGGCATAACCTGCTGTCAAATGGCGTCCTGGAGGCCCGGGAGCCATGGATGGCGGACGGGCCGGAAGGCCGAGGTTGCCGGAGCCAGGAGGGCGCAGGCAACCGTCCATGTGACAGCAGGTTATGCCTATGGAAACCAGGATATGATACCCGGGTATTGTGGGCGGACACAATTTCACAGGCACAACAAACGACTTGCGGCCCGGCACCAGATCCAAAATTCCCCGTTGTGGCACACCCATTGCAGCCCGCCAGATGACGCACCGTACGGTCGGCGAAAACAGCCGGAAACCACTGGAATCCCTGGCGGCAGACCCGGCCTTGTCTGGCTTTATTGCTTTTGTGACAGGTGGTTAAAGTGTATCAGACAGAAGCGAAATGGACTTCTGTTCCGGGTGCCTCCGGAGCTGTCACCCTCGAGGTGGCCAAGAACTGGGCAAAAGCATCGGTTTTCCACGGTGCATTCGGCTGGAAAGGCGCGAAATGACGGCGATTTTCCTCATGTGTTCCGAACGTTCGGGATCCAACCTGATCACCAGGATGTTCGACGCCCACCCCGATTGCTGCGGTCCCTCTCCTTCCCACCTGGTGCGCATCCTGGCGGAAAACCGTTTCCGCTACGGCGACCTGCGTGATGATGGCGCCTGGAAACTCCTGCTGCAGGACGCTGCGGACATCCTGGCCACCAAGCTGGGCGTCTGGAACCGGAGTTGGACCGCCGCCCAGCTGGCCGAGGCGTGCCGCGAACGCACCCTGGCGGCCCTCGTCAGGACCGTATTCGAGGCCGAAGCCGAGGCCGCCGGCAAGCACCACCTGTTCATCAAGGAAAACCACCTGTACCGGTATCTGCCCTTCGTCCAGCGCGCCTTTTCCGGCCCGAAGATCCTCGCCATGGTGCGCGACCCCCGCGACATGGCCCTTTCCTGGCGACGCTCGCCCATCCTGCGCGGGGGCGTTGTCCGGGCCGCCGGGATCTGGTACGAGGACCAGATGAACCTGCTGCGCGTCATGGGATTCCTGGGCCCCGAGCGCGAGATTCATCTGCTGCGCTACGAGGATCTCATCCGGAATCCCGAGGACCGGCTGGAGGAAGCCTGCCGTTTCGCCGGACTCGAGTGGAATCCCGCCATGACGGCGTTCCACCACCGGGAGACCGCCGTGCGGGACGCCGGCCGCTCCGATGACTGGAAGAACCTGGGAAGCCCCGTGCTGAGCGGCAACCACCGCAAATGGGTCACGGGCCTTACCCCCACCGAGGCGGCCTACGTGGAAGTCGTCTGCGCCGAACCCATGGCCGCGCTGGGTTACGACCGGGAGCTGAACGACCCGCGTTCCGTCGAGGAACTGGAAGCCCTCCTCCGGCCGCTCGAGCCCTACGACAAGCCGGGTTGGGAAGAGGTGCCCGCGAAGGAAAAGGAACTCCGCCTGGCCCGGACCAGGGTCGTGCAAAGGATCGCCGCCAGGCCGGCCGCCGCGGTGACGGCAAGGGAGTGCGCCCATGCATGAACAGGCGCGCCGGCGACGCCACCGGCGAAACGAGAAACTGGAAGGCCTGCTGGCCGATCTGAACCGGGACCTGGCCGGGGCCGTCGAGCGTCTGCCGGCGGGTCTGGGCCGGCCCCAGCTGCCGTCGGTGTTCGTAGTGGGCTGCCCCCGCAGCGGCACCACGCTCATGTACCAGTGGTTGGCCGCCACCGGGCTGTTCACCTATCCCACCAACTTCGTGTCCCGGTTTCCCGCCGCCCCCTGGATCGGCGAGCGGATCCAGCTTCTGCTGACCGACCCCGACTACGATTTCCACGGCGAGCTGGCCGGGACGGAGGACATGACGGGAGATCCCTTCTCCTCCCGCCTGGGCAAGACCACGGGCTTGCTGTCCCCCCACGAGTTCTGGTACTGGTGGCGGCGTTTCCTGCCCGAGCGGGATACCCACGCCCTGTCGCCGCAGGATCTGGCAGCCGTGGACACGGGCGGCATGCTGCGCGAGCTGGCGGCCTGGGAGGCCGTACGCCACAGGCCCTTGGCCATGAAGGGCCTGATCCTGAACTGGAACCTGCCCTGGCTGGCCGACCTGCTGCCCGGGGCCGTGTTCGTGCACATCCGGCGCGATCCGTTCTTCACCATGCAATCCCTGCTGGCGGCACGCCGGGATTTCTCGGGCGACATCCGACGGTGGTACAGCTTCCGGCCGCCCCAGTATCCGGACCTCGCGAACCGGGAGCCCGCGCAGCAGGTGGCGGGCCAGGTCCTGTTCACCGAGCAGGCGGTCAGCGAGGGGTTGGCCGGCCTGCCGGCCCACCGGGTGATCCAGGTCGCCTACGAGGACTTCTGCCGGGATCCCCAGGAAGTGCACACCAGGCTGCTCGCCTCCCTGGCGGCGGCCGGGTACCCGGTGACGGAGTCCTACACCGGACCGGACTCGTTTCCCGTCAGCGGTCGGATTCGTGTTTCGGCCGGGGAAAAAACGGCCCTGGAAGCGGCCTGGGAAACCTTGTCAGCAGAGCACGCGGTCTGATTCATCGGCCCGCGCCGCGATGGCCGCCGCCTCACGGGGATCCATGCCGAGAGCCCCCAGCATGTCCCGCATATCGGCCATCAGGCCCGGATCGGCCCGGCCCTCTCCCAGACCAAGGGCCAGCGCGGTCCCGAACACGGCGGGATCCCGCCGACCTTCCTGCCATTCCAGGCGCGCCAACTCACCACGGGGTCGAGGTTCGCGGGGGTTCTCGGCCACGGCCTGTTCCAGAACCCGTCTGGCGCCGGAGAGGTTTCCTGCCTGCCGGGCTCCGGTAGCATCCGCCAGCAGACGTGAAACCTCCTCGCCGACGGCCAGGGGCTCCGCCCGCACTTCGTCGAGGTCCTCGGCGACCAACCCCGTATCCGCACCGTCTTCCTGGAGTTCCGTCCAGGCCAATTTCGCTTCCCGCCTGAATTCCTCGTTGTGCTGGAACTGTCCGTCATGGCGGCGGAAGAAGCTGAGGGGTTCGTTCAGCCAGGCCCCGTCCCCCCGCGACAGCAGGGTCGTCCAGATGGACATGTCCCCGTTGCGGCGAGCCGAACGGCCGGCGTAGCTCATCAGGTGGGGTTTGTTGTCCACCACATCCGCCTTGCGGAACATGGTCGTTGTGGGTTCGCCGATCAGGTTGATCCCCCGGGACAGGACCAGGTTGGCGAGCAGACGCCCGTCCACGATCCCGTCCTCGTCCAGGATCGGTTCATTGACGGCATCGTCGGGCAATTCGTGACCTTGGGTGTCGATGAGCCGACGGTAGCTCGTCACCAGGGTGACCCGGGGGTTGCGCACCAGGACCGCCGCCATGCGTGCCAGGCAGTTCGGCGCCAGCACGTCGTCGTCGTTGAGGTACTTCACCAGGGGGCCCCGGGCCTGGTCGAAGAGCTGCAGGTAGTTCCGCCGTCCCCCGATGGTCCCCGGGTTGCGCACGTAATGCAGTGTCCACCCTGCCCGCACCCGGCCGCGGGCCTCCTCCACCAGGGAGGCGATCACTCCGTCGGGGCTGTCGTCGGCCACGATGATCTCGCCGCAGGGCCAGGTCTGCCCCAGGGCACTGTCCAGGGCCTCCCGGAAGTGATCGCTCTTGTAGGCGGGGATGAGGATGCTGACCGGCGGCTCGGTCCCGATTTCATGCCTGGGCTTGACCAGCTCGGCCACCCCGCGGACGACCCGGCTTCCGGCGGCGAATCCGCACAGCCAGGCCTCTTTCTCCAGGTCATGGCGTGGATAACGACCTGCCTTGGTGCCCACCGCCACGAACAGCCGCCCGCCGGGCGCCAGCAGCCGCCGCGCCCGGCGCAACAACTGGTGACGGTCGGCCCGGGACAGCAGTTCGAGAAAACGGCCCTTGAGCCCGATGATATCCATGCAACCGCCGGGGACCGGCAGGATGCCGCCGGTTTCGGTGGTCCACGCCATACCCAGGCCCGTCTGCAGGTGCACGAAGGTATGGTCGGGTTTGCCGACCACGGTCATGTCCAGTCTCAGGAAGGAGACCCGGTCGTTCATCGTACGGCCTCCCCTGCTTCCGGCACGGCGACAGCCTGCAGGGCCGACCGCACCTTCGGGGCCTGGTCCAGGATCTCCCGCATCAGCCGTCCCGCCTGTTCGATGTCCTCCACCGTGACCGCCGTACCGGTGGGCAGGACCATGACCCGGTCGCAGACCCGCTCGGTGGCGGGCAGATGCCAGCCCCCTGCCGGCGGGCTGAAGCGGTAGGGCGGCATGCGGTGGCAACCCGGGTAGAAGTAGCGCCGCGCCAGCAGGTTCTCCGCCCGCAGGGCCGCCACCAGTTCGTCCCGGTCCAGGCCCGCCTGCTCGGCGTCCACCTCGCAGACCACGTACTGGTGATTGTGGTCGTCGTCCTCGTCCCAGGTGTTGAGGGTCACCCCGGGTACCGGCGCCAGGACCCGTTTCCAGGCCTCCATGTTGCGCCGGTTCACCGCCAGCCACTGGTCCAGGCTCTCGAAGGACGTCAGACCCATCGCGGCCGCCAACTCGTTCATCTTCCCGTTGATCCCCAGGGCTTCCACCCGGTCCAGCCCTGAGAAGCCGAAGTTGGCCATCAGCCGCACCTTGCGGGCCAGTTCGTCGTCGTTGGTCACCACGGCCCCGCCCTCGGCCGTGTTCATGAACTTGGTGGCGTGGAAGCTGAACACCTCGAGGTCCCCGAATCCCCCCACCATCTTCCCGCCCTTGCTGCAGCCGAAGGCGTGGGCCGCGTCGAACATGAGCTTCAGTCCGTGCCGGTCGGCGATCTCCTGCAGACGGCCCGCCGGAGCCGGACGTCCCCACAGGTGCACGGCCAGGATGCCCGTGGTGCGCGGGGTGATGAGGGCCTCCACCTTGCCGGGATCCAGCAGATGAGTCACCGGATCGATGTCGCAGAACACCGGCCGGATCCCCTGCCAGGCCAGGGCGTGGGCCGTGGCCACGAAGGTGAACGCCGGCATGATGACCTCTCCCTGCAGGTCCAGGGCCCGGGCGCCGATCTCCAGGGCCGTCGTCCCGTTGCACAGGGCGATGCAGTGCTTCACCCGTGCCCGCTTGGCCACCATGTCCTCGAACATGCGGACATAGGGCCCGAAGTTGGACAGCCTCCTGGTGTCCAGCATGGTCTCGATGCGACGCAGCAGGCGTTCGCGGTTGCCGATGTTGGGCGCGCCGACGTGCAGGGGCTGCCGGAAGCGGGGCCTGCCGCCCAGGATGGCCGGCGTGGCGGGCGATGCGGTCAGCATGGGCATGGGACGACCTCCGGTGCCGGTTGCAATGCGGGATCCCTATAGGCGGGAAAAAATGCGGAGCCGGAAGGGGCCAAGGCGGCGTAGGCCTGCGGGTCCAGCACGGCGCCGCACAGCCAGGCCGCAACGGTGCGCGTGGACCAGCCCGCCTTGAAACGGCTAAGACCGTCCGCGGGATTATCGTTCAGACCGGCGACCGCACCCAGGTCCGCCAC
>CAYPVD010000183.1:0-5590 GCA_964414055.1 uncultured Fibrobacteraceae bacterium | reverse complement strand
CTGCGCATGGAGATCGACTCGGTGCCCAGCGAGGTGGACGATCTGCAGCGTCAGCTCAACCAGCTGGAGATGGAGCGCCTGGCCCTGGAGAAGGAGAAGGACAAGTCCGCGGTGGCGCGGCGCGAGGCCATCGACCGGCAGATCGCCGAGCACCGGGACAGCCTGGCCCAGCTCAAGGCCCGCTGGGAGCAGGAGAAGGAGGCCATCGATCGCATCCGTGGCCTGCAGAAGCAGCAGGAGAACCTGCAGCTGGAGATGGAGGCCGCCGAGCGCAGCGGTGATCTGGCCAAGGCCAGCGAGCTGAAGTACAGCGCCCAGCAGGAGATCGAGAAGAAGATCCAGGACGCCTACGCCGAGCTGAGACGCATCCAGGGCGATCAGCCCCTGCTCAAGGAGGAAGTCCAGGAGGACGACATCGCCGAGCTGGTGGCTCGCTGGACGGGCATTCCGGCCCAGCGCCTGGTGGAGGACGAGATGGCCAAGCTGCGCGAGCTGGAACAGCGCATCACCGGCCGGGTCGTCGGCCAGGACGAGGCCGTGGAGAAGGTGGCCCGCACCATCCGCCGTTCGCGGGCGGGTCTGACCGACCGCAACCGGCCCCTGGGTTCGTTCCTCTTCCTCGGGCCCACGGGCGTGGGCAAGACGGAGCTGGCCAAGGCCGTCACCGAGCAGCTCTTCGGCGACGATTCGCACCTGATCCGGCTGGACATGTCCGAGTACATGGAGCGGCACTCGGTGGCGCGCATGATCGGTTCGCCGCCGGGCTACGTCGGCCACGAGGCCGGCGGCCAGCTCACCGAGGCGGTCCGTCGCCATCCGTACAGCGTGATCCTGCTGGATGAGGTGGAGAAGGCCCATCCCGAGGTGATGAACGTGCTCCTGCAGCTGCTGGACGACGGGCGGTTGACCGACGGCAAGGGCCGGGTGGTGGATTTCCGCAACACCCTGGTCATCATGACGAGCAACCTGTGCCAGGATCCCGAGTTCGAGCCGCCGCGGCGCGAGGAGTCCGAGAAGGAAAGGTTGGAACGCGAGAACCGCACCATCGCGGCCCTGCAGGGTCATTTCCGGCCCGAGTTCCTCAACCGTCTGGACGGCATCGTGCGCTTCAACAGCCTGAACAAGGAGATGGTCACCACCATCGTGAGCCTGGAGCTGGCCAAGGTGGCCGCCGGCCTGAAGGAGCAGGACGTCAAGCTCGAGGTGACCGATCAGGCCGTGGCCAGGCTGGCCGAGCTGGGGTTCGATCCGCAGTTCGGCGCGCGCCCCGTGAAGCGTGTCATCCAGCGCGAGGTGCAGGACCGTCTGGCGGACCTGATCCTCGCCGGAGAGGTGCGGCCGGACACGATCGTGACGGTGGATGTGGACGGGGACGGGTTCGCGTTGCGGGCCCGTCCCGCCACGGAGGAGGAGATGGCCGCGGACGGATGATGTCCGCGGTCACCCGGGATCGGGCTGCCGGGGAGGGGGTACTCCGCAGGGATTTCCACAGGGATTTTACTGGTATGACAGATGAAAATTTGATATCATAGCTTAGGGATCGGATCCGACATCGCAACCTGGGCACATCGCCAACTCCGTCATTTACCCCGTGATCGCAACCCATCCCGCCGGCCTGAGCGGGCGGGTTAAGTCCACCGTCTTGCCGGTGGATGGACAAGCGACGGTTTCTGCACCCGGTGACGCACCCGCACCGGGCGGTGGAGTCGCTCAACCGATCACGGGAGGTAACCCCATGAGACGCAGGCTCTGGTTGCTGGGGCTCGTGTTGCCCCTGCTCTTCATTTCGCCCTTATTGGCCGACTGGGATCCCGGCATGCCCGCCAAGTGGGTCCAGCTGCCGGACATCGATCCCACGGGGATGGATGTCGACTGTTCCCCCTTCCTCCAGGACTACTTTCTGGCCGATGACTTCTCCTGCGCCCAGACCGGTCCCATTACCGAAATCCACCTGTGGGGATCCTGGCTCAACGACATGTTGCCCCTGGGAGATCCCGGCAATGTTGATTTCCACATCGCCATCTATTCGGACATCCCCGCGGTCCAGAATCCCGACGGCTACAGCATTCCCGGCGACCCCCTCTGGGAGTATTTCTTTCCCCGGGGTACGTTCGTTGTCCGCAATTTCTGGCAAGGGGAGGAGGGTTGGTTGGATCCTCCGGATGAGTACCTGCCCGTGGGCGACACCTTGTGCTGGCAGTACAACTTCATGGTGGACGAGGCTGATGCCTTCGTCCAGCAGGGCAGTCCGGACGAGCCGAAGACCTACTGGCTGGTGGTCAAGGCCTTCCCTCGCGGCGAACAGGGCGAGATGTTCGGCTGGAAGACCAGCATCGACCACTGGAACGACGATGCCGTGTGGTCCCTGGGGGACATCCCGTCGGCCGGGCCGTGGCAGGAACTGGTCTATCCGCCACAGCATCCCTGGTCCGGTGAATCCATCGACCTGGCCTTCGTCCTCAACGGACCGGAACCGCAGATCAAGTACGATTTCGGTGACGCGCCCGATCCCACCTACCCGACGCTGCTGGCCAGCAACGGCGCCTACCACGTGATTTCGAACCTTATGCTGGGCACCCAGGTTGATGCGGAGTCCGACGGCCAGCCCGACGCCGCGGCAACCGGGGATGATCTGGCGAACTTCGACGATGAGGACGGCGTGGTGTTCACCTCGCCCCTGAAGCCCAACCAGACGGCCACGGTGGACGTGACCTCTTCGGGGCCGGGCATGCTGGATGCCTGGATCGACTTCAACGCCAACGGTTCGTGGGAGGCCGGCGAGGTCATCTTCAGCTCCGCGCCCTTGACGGCCGGGGTCAACAACCTGTCGTTCGTCGTACCCGCCGCCGCGGCGGAGAACACGAGCACCTTCGCACGCTTCCGCCTCAGCTCCACCGGCGGTCTGGGTCCGGACGGGATCTATCCCACTGGCGTGGTCCCAGACGGCGAGGTCGAGGACTACATGGTCCGCATCGAGGACCGTTTCGTGTTCAAGTGGATCCAGCACCCGGATCTCGATGTGACCGGCATCGACGTCAACGCCGGCATGGGACCCAACATGCCCCCCTACATCCTGGCCGACGACTACCTCTGTGACCACACCGGGCCGGTCACGGACATCCATATCTGGGGCTCCTGGTACCAGGACTACCTGCCATTCATGGAGGATCCCATGGCCGTGGCCTTCACCCTCAGCATCCACGCGGACATTTCCGACACCGCCGGCGCGGGCGGATTCAGCCGCCCCGGCGAGGTGCTCTGGACCCACGACTTCGGTCCTGGTGAATTCGAGGCCGAACCCGTGCCCATCGTGTTGGAGGAAGGCTGGATGAACCCGCCGGATGACTACCAATTCCCCGGCGACACCAACTGCTGGCTGTATCGTTTCCATGTCGATCCTCACCTGGCCTTCCGCCAGGAAGGCAGCGAGCAGGAACCGGTGGTGTACTGGCTGGATGTCCAGGCGCAACCCCTGGACGAGATGGCCTGGTTCGGCTGGAAGACCAGCCTTGACCACTGGAACGACGACGCGGTGTGGGGAACGGGCTTCGAGCCCTATCCCGGCCCCTGGAACGAGCTGTTCTACCCGCCGCAGCACCAGTTCGCCGGCGTTTCCATCGACATGGCCTTCGCCCTGTACGAGGACCTCGTGACGGGCACGCCGGAGATCCCGGAGAAGACGGGCCTGCTCTACAACGCACCCAACCCGTTCAATCCGGCGACGGTGATCCACTTCGTGGCACCGTCCGGCGGCGGTGACGTGCGCCTGGAGATCTACGATCTGCAGGGCAAGCTGGTAAGGGTCCTGGTGGACGGTTTCGTGAGCGAAGGTCCCCAGACAAGGATGTGGGACGGACGCAACGCGGACGGTCGGCCCCTGCCTTCGGGCGTCTACCTGTACCGTCTGCAAGGCAAGGACCTGGACGAGACCATGAAGATGCTGCTGTTGCGCTAGATCAGGGCAACGAGAGCCGATTTCCGGCTCCCGGTCGTAGCGGCCGGGAGCCGGTTTGTAATGGCCGGTCCCGACAAACCTGCTCCTGACAAACCGCTTTTTCCCCCTTATGATCATCGGGCCGGAATGGGCCGGCCGCTACAGGGAGAGACAGGCATGAGGTTGCTGGGAATGGTTTCGGTTTCCCTGGTGGTCCTGGGGATTTTCTCGGGTGTTCTGCCCGGGCGGGTATCAGCCCGGACACCCGCCCTTGTGCGCGCCCAACTCGACACGGTGGGTTTTGCCGTGGACCGCGAGGATTTCGCCCGTGTGCTGTACGCCGCCATGTCCGCCGAGGGGCTGAACGATCCCCATGTGCGCCGTGGGGCCTGGCCCGCCTTCGCCGCCATCCTGCCCCATGACGACTATCTCTACGCCGGGCGCACCGCCGTGCACGCTGTGCCCTATCTGCAGGCCAGGCGCTGGGTCGTTTTCGGCGTGTGCCACGCCTGCCGTCGCATCGGCGTGCGTGACCGCCTGCTGCTGGACGACTATGCGAGCTGGCGCATCGCCGGCCGGGAGTTCGCGGTGGATCAGCAGCTGCGGGATGATCTGCTTACACGCCTGGGGGCCGACGCGGAGGTGTCTCGCGAGCGCCAGGCCAAGGAGCACTCGGTGGAGGCCCTGCTGCCCTGGCTGGGCGCCGGCGCGGGCGACTTCACCTTCGTGTCGATCCTGGTGCCGGGGATGGAGCCGGACCATCTGCAGGAACTGTCGGAGAAGCTTGCCGGCATCCTGGCCGATGTGTGCCGGGAGCGGGACTGGGTCATGGGTCGCGACCTGGGGCTGCTGATCTCCGCCGATGCCGTGCACTACGGGTGCGAGGGCTGGGGGGACCACCCCTACAACGAGTTCGGCTGCGACGAGGCGGGGCATGCCGCCGCCCGGACCCAGGACATCACCCTGGCCAGGGCGACCCTGACCGGACCGCTGACCCGGTCGGGCATCGCCTCGTTCATCAACCTGGTCTGGGATCCCGCCGGCCCCGACTATCCTGCCTATCCGTACCGGATCACCTGGTGCGGAATCTATTCCATCCCGTTCGGGTTGAGCGTGGCCCGTGCGCTGCAGGAGGACCTGGGGGGCGATCCGCTGACCGGCACCCTTCTGCGTTACGGCGACAGCGTTACCGACGGCCGCCTCGAGTGCGACGTGCATAGGCTGGGCGTGACGGCGCCCAACACGCTGGAGCACTGGGTCGGTTACCCGGCTCTGGTGTATCATTGAGTTCGTTTCGTTCCTCGTTCCGGCCCATGTGGTGCAGGATGGAAGCTCGGCACACCATACCGTAGGCAACAACCGAAGGATCAAGTGGAAGATGACCTCGTTCCGGACTGTTCTGACGCGCCCTCATCAGACTCCTCTTTATCCCTGGTTGGTGGGCGCGCTCCCGATCGTTCATTTCTACGGACGCAACTTCCGGCTCCTGAAAATGCGGGACAACCTTCCCATGCTGTTCATCTACGGGCTGGTCATCGCCGTGGTGCTGGTCTCTGTGCTGTACCCGTCGCGGGTGGCCGCGCAGATCGCCATCCCGGACGTCAACCGCTCCTGGACGCTTCCCGAAGCCAAGAACAACACCATGGAAATCACCCT
>CAYPVD010000182.1:0-5669 GCA_964414055.1 uncultured Fibrobacteraceae bacterium | reverse complement strand
CCACCAAGAGCAAGGGCACGGGGTTGGGCCTGGCAATCTGCCGCAGCCTGGTGGACCGCATGGGAGGCACGATCACCCTGGAGAACCACCCGGACGGGACGGGCGCCGTGGCCACCCTGACCTTGCGGCGGGCCAAGACGACGGAATCCGGGCCGGACGGGTCATGAATCGAGACAGGAAGGCGATTCGCGTGAGGTCTGGAAGGCTGGAACATGTCATCACCCTGGGGGTCCTCTTGCCGGTCCTGCTCGTGTTCCTGAATGCGGGCACGGCGGCCGCGGCCGGGACTGGGGACGAAAGGGGCCTGATCCAGATCGCCCGCCTGCACTACGACGGCGGCGGCGACTGGTACTGCGACCCCAGCAGCCTGCCCAATTGGCTGGAGCTGTTGCGCACCCGGGTGCATCTGCCTACCGCCGAGCGGGACAAGGTCGTGACCCTCGACAGCGAGGACCTCTACATGTATCCCTTCCTGTACATGTCCGGGCACGGACGCATCGCCCTGACCGAGGAGGAAGCCGGGCAGCTGCGCCGCTACCTGGACGCCGGGGGATTCCTGTACGCCGACGACAACTACGGCATGGATCGGTCCTTCCGGGCCATGGTGGCCCAGGTATTTCCCGACCAGGAGCTGGTGCCGGTGCCCGCGGACCATCCCATCTACCACACCTGGTATGATCTGCCCGGATTGCCCAAGATCCACCGGCACGACGGGGAACCGGCCCAGGGTTTCGGTGTTTTCAGGCACGGCCGTCTGGTGCTTTTCTACTCGTATTCCTCGGACATCGGCGACGGCCTCGAGGACCCCGACGTGCACGGCGATCCGCCCCAGGTAAGGGAGGCGGCCGCCCGCATGGCCGTCAACATCATGATGTACGCCTTGACCCACCCCTAGTCACGGAAGGGCCATGAACCAGGAGCGAACATTTTTGCCGCGTCTCCAGCGGTTGTGGAAATCGGCCCGCCGCCGGGTCGTGCTCCTGGGTCTGCTGCGGACCGCCGCGGTGGCCCTGCCTGCGTGCGCCGCAGCCCTGTGGGCGGCCGGCGGGCCGCGCGCGCCCGGCACGGTTCTGCTGACGGGGTTGGGGTTGTCCCTGTCTGCGCTCCTGATTCTGCTCCTGTGGGACCAGGTTGTTGCGCCTTGGCTGCGGCTGGCCTCGCCCCGTCGTCTCGCCCGGCTCATAGAATCCCGTTACAAGTGCCGCAACCTGGTGCTGGCGGCCGCCGAGACCGGTACGGTCGACAAGGATCACGCCACCGACGACCCGGTGACGCGGGAATTGAGCCGCAGGATCCTGGTGCGGGCCGGAGAGATCCTTGATCGTGTGCGGCCGGCCGAGTTACTGCCCCTGCGGCATGGGCGTTCGCTCGCCTGGGGCCTGGTTGCAGGATTGATCCTTCTGGGCGGATTGGCCGCGGGTGACCCCGAAGGGCTGGCCCGCGGATTCGAGCGCCTGTTGCACCCGGTCGGGGAGAAGACGGTGGTGCGCCGGGGGGGGATCTATCCCGCCCCAGGCCCCGAATTCGTCGTGGCGGGCGAAGCGGTCACGGTGGAGGCCCACGACTTCGGCGGCGGTGACGAGGGGGCGGTGTGCCAGATCCTTGTCGGCGCGGGCTCATGGCAGGATGTGCCGGTGAGGGAGATCCCTGTCCGGGGATCGATGTCCGGCGTGCCCGGTCCTTACCGCAGCTTTCAGGCCGAGATCGAGGGAATGCAGGAGAATTTCCGGTGGCGGTTCAAGCGTGGGGCGAGGATTTCGACGGTCCAGTCCATCCAGGTGCTGCACCATCCCCTGCTGAGAAGCCTGGCAGGCCGGGTCGTTCCGCCTGCATACACCAGGGCCCAGCCGCAGGATTTCGAGATATTGCCGGCCCTGTGCGAGGTGCCGCTGGGGGGACGCCTCCGGCTGACCGGCCTGAGCAACGGCCCGCTGGCCGGGGCCATGATCGCCCTTGCCGGCGGCGATACCATACCCATGACCATCGATTCCCTGACCGTGCGTGGGGAGCTGGATGTGACCGGCGAGACCTCGTTCCAGGTGCTGCTGGTCGATGACCATGGTTTGCGCAATCAGGACCCCCTGACCTACCGGATAAGCCCCTTGCCCGACGACAAACCGGCGGTCCGCCTGACCCGGCCGGAGGACGACGGCATCCTGCCGCTTGGCGGCGGCATCCGCCTGGTCATCGAGGCGGTGGATGACTTCGGCCTGCGGGATCTACGGCTCATGCTGCGGCCGGCCGACGGCAGGACGACCAGGCCGGACGAGACCGCGGGTTGGCAGGGGGGCAGGATCTGGCCGGCTGGCGGGAATTCCCCGCTTCTCATGGCTTCCGAGCTGGGTCCGTGGCGGGTACAGCTCACGCGCAGCGACGGGGACCGTTCCTCGTTGCAGGCGAGGTTGGAGCTGACGGCCGACCTGGCGCAGTTGGACCTGGGTGCGGGCGAGGGCGTGGAACTTGTGGCCGTGGCCCGTGACAACCGGGAACCCGGCGGCGGGCAAAGGGCCTGGTCGGATATCCTGCGCCTGGTGCTGCCGTCGGCGGCGGACGTCCTGCTGGATCAGGCCCAGGCCAGCGAGAAGAGGACCTCGGAACTGGAGGAGGCCCGGCGCCGGACCCGGGAACTGGGAAAGGATCTGGAACGGCTGACCCGCGAGCTGATGAAGAATCCCGACCCGGACTGGGCCAAGCAGCAGGAAATGGCCGAGGCCATCGCCCGGCGCCGCGACCTGCAACAGCAGCTGGCCGAGATGAGCAACCGCCTGCAGGAGGAACTCGACCGGCTGGCCGCCAACCAGATGACCAGTGAGCGCCTGCTGAAGCAGGCCGACCAGGTCACGCAACTGCTGGAGCAGCAGGAAAGCGCCCGCCTGGATGATCTGTTGCAGAAGATGGAGGATCGGCCCGAGGCCCTCGAACCCCGGGACATCGCCCGTGCCCTGCGGGAGGTGGCGCGCAACCAGCAGGATCTGGCGCGACGCATGGACGCCGCCCTGGCCATGCTGAAGAAGATGGACCGGGAGCAGGAGATGGAGGGCCTGACCGCCCTGCTGGAAAAGATCATGCAGGAGCAGCAGAAGCTGGCCGAGCAGAGCCGTGAACTGGCGGACAAGCGGAAAGACGACTCCGGCGGGCAGGAAGAGCAGGGCAAGCGGGCCGAGCAGGGCAAGCAAGGTGAACAGGACAAGCAGGGCGGACAGAAGGAACACGGCAAGCAGGACGGCGAGGACGAGGAGACCGCCAAGGAGCTGGCGCAGAAACAGCAGGACCTGGCCGAGCAGATGAAACAGCTCGAGGATCAGCTCGCCGAGGCCCTCAAGGAAGCGCAGGAACGATCGCAGAAGGGGGACGACTCCCCTTCCGGTCGGCAGATGCAGCAGACCCTGAAGGACATTCTGGAACAGATGAAGCAGCAGCAGGCCAAGGACAAGATGGCCCAGGCGGGGAAGGAATTGCAGCAGCTGGATCCGGAGCAGGCCGCCAAGATGCAGGAGCAGGCCCTGCGGGATCTCGGCTCGCTGTACCACGTGCTGCTGCAGTCCCAGTCGGCCATGCAGATGGCCATGCAGCAGAACCAGATCAAGTCCCTGCGCCTGATCGCCGCGGATCTGCTCGACCTTTCGGCGCGCCAGGAGGAGATCACCCAGCGGATCCCGGCCCGGCTACGGGATGTGCGCGTCAAGGACGTGGCCCGGCGGCAGTTCCACACCCAGCAGGCCGCCGCCCGGGTGCGCAATAGGTTGTCGAACCTGTCCACCGAGGTTCCCATGCGGATCCTGGCGTTGCTGAAGAAGCTGGACGGCCTCATCGAGACCATGGGCTACACCGTCAGCGCCCTGGAGCAGGGACAGGGGGAGGCGGCCCAGCGGCAGAGCCGTCAGGCCCTGGCCCAGACCAACAAGATCGTCATCGGCCTGCTGACCGAGGCGCAGATGAACAGCAGCGGCGGGGGCGGCGGTTCCCAGTCGCAGCCGTCCCTGGCCGAGAAGCTCATGCAGATGATCAAGGAACAGGCGGGACTCAACGGACAGACCGAGCAGCTGCGCAAAATGCTGGCCGATCGCGGTCTGAGCCAGGAGGCCAGGGCGAAGATGAAACGGCTGGGCGAGGCCCAGGGGGATCTGGCCGGCCGCATGGAGGAACTGGCCCGGCAGGAGCAGGTGCGACCCGAGAGTCCGCGACTGCTGGGGGACCTGGGCCGGATGGGGCAGGACATGGAAGCGGTGACCCGGGACATGGACCAGGGGCTGGTGAGCCAGGAGACCCTGCGCCGCCAGGAACGGATCCTGAGCCGCATGCTGGATGCCCGCAACAGCGTGCGCCAGCGGGACTACAGTCGGCGCCGCGAGAGCCGGACGGCCGCACGGATCTACGGCGACCGGCAGCAGGGGACCATGCCCGGGGCCGATGATCCGCGGCGCTTCCGTCTGCGTTACCAGTCCCTGGATACGGCTCCGCCGGACTACCAGGGGCTCGTGCGCCGCTACTTCAGCGCCCTGGATTCCCTGCAGCGCGCGGATCAAGTTCCCCCTGCGCCCGGGAGGCTGCCATGAGCATGCGCGGCGTTCTGGCGGTGGTCTGCTGCACGGTGGTCCTGTTCCTGTCGTCCGGTACGCCGGCCCAGGAACCACGGACGCAACAGTTGCCCCGTCCACAGCAGGTCCGACCGGGGTTGATGCCCGTCGATCCCCACGCGGCGCTCGACATGCAGCGCAGGCTCCTGGAGCTGGACCAGATGCTGTCGTTGCGCAGCGTCAGCAAGGCACAGGCCCTGATAACGGACCTGGAACAGCACCGGGAACTGGCGGGCGAGCTGCTGTCCCGCCGTACCCGCCTGGCCATGCTCACGGGGGATTTCGCCGGGGCGATCCGGATCGCCCGCCAGGGGCTGCTGACGCGGCCCGACGACTCGGCCCTGTGGCGCGACCTGGCCGGTTCCCTTCTGGCCCTGGCCCGGCCCGATTCCGCCCGGCTGGCCCTGGACGGGTACATCGCCCACAGTCCGGAGCCGCGCAGCGCCGGGAAGGTGGCCGTCGACCTGTGCCTGCAGACCCGGCATCCGCAGATGGCGTCGTCCCTCATCGATTCCCTGCGCTCGGCCCTGGGTGAGCCGCACTTCGCCGCCCTGCAGAAATCCCAGGCCCTGCTGGAAACGGGCCGGAAGGTGGCCGCGGCGGTGGAGATCAGCGCGTCGTTGCGCGCCCAGCCCTACAACCTGTCCCTGGTGCGCAGCCGGATCCTCCAGGGACAGTACGACCCGGACAAGGACGAGGATTTCCTGCAGGCCCTTGTCGGCATCGCCGACGGTCCCGGCGCCATCGCCGTGGAGAAGATCCTGGTGGCCAACCTGCTGCTGGTCGGGGGTCGGGCCGCCGATGCGGTGGACAGGGTGCGTCCCCTGATCGACAGTTCCTCGTCCGGGCTGACCCTGCTGCAGAACGTCAACACCCTGACCCGGGAGCTGGACCTGCTGCCTCATGATCGTCAGTACACGGCCACGGTGGATTACCTGCTGGATGTCCTGGAAGGCCTGACGTCCTCGCAACGGCAAAGTACCATGTTGCGCCAGCGGGCCGCCGATCGGCTGGCCGAGGTCTGCGAGCCTGCCCTGCAAGCGGGCAGGCTGGGGGATGATTCCCGGGCTGCCGTCAAGCGCTTCAAGAAGC
>CAYPVD010000181.1:0-5685 GCA_964414055.1 uncultured Fibrobacteraceae bacterium | reverse complement strand
ATTGGCTCCCCGGGTAGGACTCGAACCTACAACCCTGCGGTTAACAGCCGCATGCTCTACCATTGAGCTACCGAGGAACCATATTCGCGCTTCACCCCTGCCGGGTGGATCTGGGCCATAGATCGGCCCTGGACCGCCCGACTTGAGCGGATCGGGAATATAGACCCCGGATCCTGGTCCGTCAAGGCTCACCGGCCCCTTTGGTCAGGCACAGGGTGAACCTCGGACCCGCCGCCTGCGCACCCGGTCCCACGGGCAGACTGGCCATCAAACGCAGTTTCTGACGCTCACCCAGGATGGGCAAACCCAGGCGGCGCTGCAGGCCGAATCCCAGCGAGCCCAGCGGTCCCCCGGTTCCAGCGAGGTCGGCGTCCGCGTCGGGTCGGACGCGCCAAAGGCCTGCGTTTCCCGTCCATCCCGCCTCCACCAGACCCACCGGCTGCAGACGCCATCCCCCCAGAACCGGGATCCGTAGGGCCCGCAGCAGATCCCCCGCGCCCTCGACCGTCACCGAGCCCCTGATCCCCTCGTTGCCCCGCAACCTGCCGGCCGACCATCCGCTCAAGGTGCCCGCATCACCGAGCCACATCTGATCCTGCAGGGGCGCGGACCGGTCCCAGCGCAGACCGTGAACCTGGACCCGCCACGCATTCCCCAGGCCATCGAGACCTTGCCATGATACCGCCATGTTCCAGCCCAGAGGACCCTTGCTGCTCAGCCCGGCCAGCCTGGTCACCCCGGTCCTGATAGCCCAGCCGGCAGATCGCCAGCTCAAGTTCAGATTCAGCCGCCGGCCCGCGACCTCATCGGCGGTCAGGTTCTCCGCTGGCGAATGCCCCTCGCCCCACAGGTTCCAGGTCGTGCCCACCTCCAGGGATCGCTGGCGGAACGCCGTCACCGCCCCTGACAGGAGCCAGTGGGGCGTCAGCGCCCATCGCACACCGGCCTGGACGCTCCGTTGCTCGTAGTAGTGGCGCGGATCATGCCCGTACAGCGCCGCCGCCACATCATGCAGGGGTCGAACGGACGGTGCCCCGAATGAGGTCGTCTCCCAGCGGCCCTTCAACCAGCAGCCCCAGCCCGCGGACGGGTCCACCGGTTCCCAACTCAACCCGCCCTGGAATCTGCCGTCGGCCGTCCCCAGGCCGGCCCGCATCCCCACCGTCGCGTGGGCGTTGCCGGCCCGGGTCAGATCCAGCTTCACCATGGGAACCGGCCCCTGCACCCGGTTGAAGCGCGGCCACGAAGGAGCGATCCGGAGCCGGTAGGGTCGCCCCCGGCGTGTCATGGCGGCCAGCTGCTCATCGGCCCACGCCGTCAGGGAATCTTCCCGGACCGCTGAGAGCGATTCCGGCCCGGGGAAATCCTCCCACGAATCCGCCAGGGAATCCGTAGCCGCCCAGGGCTCATCCACCTGGGCCCAGAACGCCGCCAGGGAATCGGCGGCGGCTTCCGGAGTCAGCCAGAACTCGTCGGGGTTGCGTTCGTCCGCGGTCAACCGGCTGTGCCGTGGATCCGGACGACCCCTGACCTCCACATCCTTGATCCTGACCCGCAGATCCATGCGCCGGGGCAGGGTGAGAAAAGGCGCGGGCTTGAGGTTCATGACCAGGTGGACATCCACCGGCAACCACAGACCTTCGCGCTGCTCCTGCACCAGCCGGTACAGAGGCACCTCATCCAGCAAAGCCGTGGGGGTCGAACCCCTGGCCATGCGGGCGGTCAACCGCCGCATCACCCATCCGGCGTAGTCCACCCACACCTCACCGGTCGGCAGGGGATCGAACCGGTTGCGGGGCCTGAAGGCGATGCGGTAGATCAGGGTGTTGCCCACCAGGCGGTGCTCACGCACCTCGTACCGGTACTTGTCGGCCGCCCCGGGAGCAAAAGGCAGGGCCTCCAGGAGCGGTCGGGCCGGTTCCCGCCAGCGGGCTGATCCGGGCCGGTCTCCGTTTGAGGTCCAGACCAGCTTTCCGCCCTCGTAACGCCTGGTCTTCACCGCCAGGGTCACCGTCCGCACCGACTGGTCCCGGTCGCGGATCTGGCGCGTCCAGGTCCGGGTGACTATGGTCACGCCGGTACTGTCGGCCGGGCCATAGGAATCGGTGCGCGTGGTCACCGTGGTGTAGGCGTAGGGCGCGGCCCTCTGGTCGGCCTCGCGCATGCGGCGACCCACGGCCGCGATGACTCCGGCCAGTTCCTCGCTGTCGGCAGTCACGGTCAAGGTGTCGGCCAGGGCCACGGACTCGGCCCGGGCCGTTCCGCACGCTACCGACAGCACCATGAGCAGCAACTGTCCCACAAGCAGGAGGCGGGACACTCCCACAACGGAGAATGTCCCGCTTCCGTCCCACCGCCCCGTTGCGCCGCCGGCTGCCTCGCCTGGATGCTCCCGGGTACAGAACCGTCTCGGCTGCCGTTTTCGGTAACTGGTTTCGGGCATCGTCGGGCCAACCTCGTCCGCTGGAGTCAGGGGGTCAACGCCCAGCCCCTTGCAACGGGCGGACCCGAACGATTTCCGCGGCCCGGCGGGGAATTGTATCTGATCTGGAGGAAAGGAGTGTCAGTCAGGGTTGGCGGATCTCAACGGACAGCTTCCGTGCGGCGACAGCCGCCGTCCAGGAGCAGGGCCCCCTCGAGGGCCGGTCTTCACCCCGCCAGGTACTTCCGCAGCTGCCTGCTGTCCAGGGTGTTCAGCACGCTGCGGCAGTACAAGCCAGCCTCCCGGGCCCGCTCGGCCCCGTGGCGGTAATCGACCAGCCGGGCGGCGCGGTGGGCGTTGGGGCTGATGGTCATCAGCACCCCCAGTTCCTGGGCGCGCCGGCAATGGTTCCAGTCCAGTTCGCTGCAGGTGGGGTTGGAGGTCACCTCCAGAACGGTCCGGCCCTCGGCAGCGGCGCCCAGCACCCGATCCATGTCCAGCACGCCATTCTGCCGGCGCAGCATGAGATCGCCCAAGGGGTGGCTGAGGATCGTCACCCGCGGGTGGCGTGCGGCCTTGACCACCTGCTCGGTGAAGGTCTCGGGGTCGTAGCCGCCGTTTTCGGGGAACGACACGATGACGTAGTCGAACTGCCGCAGGACATCGTCGTTTTGGGGCAGTTCTCCGTCGGGACCGGCGTCGAACTCGATCCCCTGCAGGATGTCGAAATCTGGGTATTGCTCGCGCAGGCGCTGGATCTCGGCCAGCTGGATGCGGGCCGCGTCCAGGTCCAGGCCCTCCTGGTGCGTCGGAGACAGGAAGTGATCGCTGATGCCCAGGTATTCCAGGCCGATCTCGCGGGCCGTCTCGACCATGGACGCCAAAGAATGGGCGCCGTCGGTCCAGCGGCTGTGGGCGTGCAGGATCCCCTTGATGTCGCAGGGGCGCACGAGATCGTTGTGGTTCGGCAAATCCAAGATCATCCCCCGGTTGCGGAATTCATCATCCCCGGGACGTGTGGGGGTAGGCTCAGGTTAAACCCGCCCCCGAAAGACCGCAACCTCCCGTGGCACGGAGCCGACGGGAGGCTACAGGAATCAGACGATCGGCTCCGCGGCTAGAACGCACCCCACTTCTGCTTACCCGGGATGTAGTGGCTGGGCAGCAGGAAGCGGAACATGCGCGCCAGGCGCTTGGCGCGGTCCAGCTTGGCCTCGCTCTGCTCCGCGGCGGCGGCGATGCTGTCGTCGAACAGGTCGGCGAACAGGGATTCGGCGGCGTGGCTGCGCTCCTCCTCGGTCTCGTACTGGTCGCGGATCTGGTTCAGCTCGCCGTAGTCCAGGAAGTAGCCCCCGCAGTTGGGACACTCGTCCACGATGACCTCGCGACGCACGCTGGCGAAGTGCTGCATCATGGGCATGCCCTGGCAACGCGGGCATTCGCGCTTCTCGTTGGCTGTAACCACCACGTCGGGATCCCGCTCGACGTGCATCAGGTCTTCACCCAGGGCCTCGTGGGGCTCATCGACCTTCTTGAGCTCGTATCCGTCGAACCAGATGCCGCCGCAGCCGCCCTGGCAGACATCCACCTTGATATCCTGGACATTCACTTCGGTCATGGTGTGGCCGCAAGCTGGACATTTCACTGGTCGCCCTCCTGATAAGACCGCGTTGTTCCACCCGGAGGCGGAATTCTTACCTGAGGGATATCGGCAGGAGGGGGGAAATGTTGAGCCCGGATTGGTTACGGGCCGCCGTCCCTGAAAACGGGGTCACGGGGTTCAACCGGGACTCAGAACTCCCAGCGCGCCCAAAGGCGGTAGTTCCGCCCCTGGGCGGGAATCTCCTGCCCTCGCACCCAGGCCCAGGTGGCGGAGACCTCATGCGCCAGAAGGTGCAGCTCGGCATAGCCGGAAAGCGGGGGAATTTCGGGCAAGTCCCGGTTTCCACACCGCTCATGATCCTCCGGCACCATAACCTTCGGGTACGGGAAGCATCCACAGGATTTTCGTCATGCAATAATCATTTGCGTTTCCAACCCCAAACCCCCTGATTTGTCCCCGCAGTGGACGAGAACTCCTCGGTCGACCCCTGGCGGGGTCCCGGCCGTGACCAACTGAAAGGGAAAAAAGTGGCTGATATGATCAAACCCCATGGCAGCGACAAGCTGATGCCCCTGCTCCTGGAGGGAGAGGCGAGGGACGCCGAGCTGGCCAGGGCCAAGGATCTCCCCCAACACACCATGACCAGTCGTGAGACCGGCGATGTCATCATGCTGGGCATCGGGGGCTTCACCCCCCTGACCGGTTTCATGGGTCAGGCCGACTGGAAGAGCGTCTGCTCCGACATGATGACCACCGACGGCGTCTTCTGGCCCATCCCCGTGACCCTGAGCGTGGATGAGGATTTCGCCGGCGGCCTGAAGAAAGGCGACGAGATCGCCCTGCTGAGCGCCGACACCGGCGAGATCATGGCCACCCTGCAGATCAGCGAGAAGTACTCCATCGACAAGAACTTCGAGTGCGAAAACGTCTACAAGACCAACGATCCCGAGCACCCGGGCGTCAAGATGGTCATGGAGCAGAAGGCCGTGAACCTGGCCGGCCCGCTGAAGGTCCTGAGCGAGAGTTTCTTCCCCGAGGAATTCCCCGGCCTGTACATGCGGCCCGAGGAGAGCCGGAAGATCTTCGCCGAACGGGGCTGGAAGAAGATCGCGGCGCTGCAGCTGCGCAATCCCATGCACCGCAGCCACGAGTACCTGGCCAAGATCGCCATCGAGGTGGGCGACGGGCTGTTCATCCACCAGCTGGTAGGCAAGCTCAAGCCCGGCGACATCCCCGCCGACGTGCGCGTCAAGTGCATCAGCGCCCTGGTGGACAACTACTTCATCAAGGACCGCGTGCTGCAGGGCGGCTATCCCCTGGACATGCGCTACGCCGGCCCCCGCGAGGGTCTGCTGCACGGCATCTTCCGCCAGAACTTCGGCTGCACCCACTTCATCGTCGGGCGCGACCACGCCGGCGTGGGCAACTACTACGGCACCTACGACGCCCAGAACATCTTCGACGAGTTCCCGCCGGAGGACATCGGGATCATCCCCCTCAAGTTCGAGCACGCCTTCTACTGCCGGCGGTGCGGCGGCGTCGTCTCCGCCAAGACCTGCCCCCACGGGCCGGAGGATCGCGTCTACCTCAGCGGCACCCAGGTGCGCCAGATGCTGGAGCGGGGGGAGATGCTGCCCGAGGAGTTCACCCGCCCCGAGGT
>CAYPVD010000180.1:0-5747 GCA_964414055.1 uncultured Fibrobacteraceae bacterium | reverse complement strand
TGCGGCTCGGTCAACAACACGAAACGCAGCAGTATGGCGAACCCGGCCGCCTTGATGGCGGTGGCCATGAACCCGGTGATGTAGGCCGGAGCCCCATCGTAGACGTCCGGAGTCCACATGTGGAAAGGCACCATGGCGATCTTGAACCCGAAGCCCACCAGCATCAGGCCGGTGCCCAAGGCCAGGAAATGCGTGGTCGCGGTGCCGTGCTGCAGGGCGGCGGTGATCTGGGCGAACCCCGTCCCCCCGCAGGCGCCGTAAACGAAGGCGATGCCCATGAGGAAGAACGCCGAGCTGAATCCGCCCAGGACCAAGTACTTGAACCCGGCCTCACTGCTGCGCGTGTTGCCCCGCACGCCGCCGGCCAGGATGTAGGTCGCCAGGCTCATGGTCTCCAGCCCCAGGTACACGGTCAGCAGGTCGTTGGCAGCCGCCAGGATCATCATGCCCAGGATGGCGAACAACACCAGGGGATAGAACTCCGGCCGGTAGTTCCCGTCTCGGTCGAAGATCCCGGTGGCGAAAATGGTCGTCATCACCCCTATGCCGGCGAACAGGAAGGTGAAGAAGCGCGCGAAGCTGCCGACCCACAGCATCCCGTTGAGCACGGGGCCGTCGGGAGCGCCGGAAGTGATCTGGACCACCACCACGCTCAGCAGCACCAGCATGACCAGGTAGGACAGGTGGTCCTTGCGCAGGGTCTTGACCAGGGAGTCCACGATCATCACCAGCAAGCCGCCTCCGGCGACGATCAGGTACGGCAGCAGGGAAACGATCTCCCGCCCGAAGGAGGGTATGGCAAGCTCGTTCATCGCAGATCCTCCGCCTCCGGGGTCGCCCCGAGCAGTTTGAAGCCGGATTGGTTGTCCTCGGCCACGAGCAGGACTTGCGCGGGCACGGTTCCGGAGGCCACCTGTTCCTCCAGGGGTCCCAGCACCTTCTCGATGCTGAGCTCTACCTTGTCGAAGACCAGGCCGGGGTGCACACCCAGCACGAACATGAAGATCAACAGGGGCACCAGGACCAGCACCTCGCGCAGGGACAGGTCCGGCAAACCCCGGTTGGCTTCATGGACCAGGCGGCCGAAGAAGACCCGCTGGAGCATCCACAGCATGTAGAAGGCTCCCAGGACGACCCCGCTGGCGGCCAGGATCGCCATGACCTTGGCTGCGGGCAGGAACCCGCTGCTGAACGTCCCGAGCAGAATGGTGAATTCCCCCACGAAACCCGCCAGCCCGGGCAGGCCGATGCTGGCCAGGGTGGCGATCATGAAGAACGTCGCATACAGGGGCATGACGTGGGCCAGACCGCCGAAGTCGCTGATCAGGCGGGTATGGCGGCGTTCGTAGATCACCCCCACGAGCAGGAACAGCGCGCCGGTGGACAGGCCGTGGGCCAGCATCTGGAACACGCCGCCCGTGACCCCCAGCGGGGTCAGGGAGAACAGGCCCAGGACAACGAAACCCAGGTGGCTCACCGATGAATAGGCCACAAGCTTCTTGATGTCCGGCTGAACCATGGCCACCAGGGCCCCGTAGATGATGCCGATCACCGCCAGGACGCTGACCGCCGGGGCGAAATAGGCCACCCCGTCGGGGAAAAGAGGCATGGCGAAGCGCAGCATGCCGTAGGTTCCCATCTTGAGCAGGACCCCGGCCAGCACCACCGAGCCCGCCGTCGGCGCCTCGACATGGGCGTCCGGCAGCCAGGTGTGCAGGGGAAAGACCGGCACCTTGATGGCAAAGGCCAGGAAGAAGGCGGCAAACAGCCACAGCTGGGTCTGGTGGGGCAGGTTCAGGTTCAGGAAGGAGGTCAACTCCATGCTGCCGGCCTGGAAGTACAGGTAGAGGATGCCGACCAGCATGAAGACCGATCCGACCATGGTGAAGATGAAGAACTTCACCGCCGCGTAGATCCGCCGCTGGCCGCCCCAGATCCCGATGATGAAGTACATGGGGATGAGCATGGCTTCCCAGAAGACGTAGAACAGAAGCATGTCCCGGGCGAAGAACGTGCCCAGCATGGCCGTCTGCAGCACCAGGAAGAAGCCCAGGAATTCCCGAACCCGGCTGGTGATGGCCCGCCAGGTGGAAAGGATGATCAACGGCCCCAGGAAGGTGGTCAGCATGACCAGGACCAGGCTTATGCCGTCGCTCCCCAGGTGGTAGCTCACCTTCCCGTTCCACAGCCAGGCTACCCGCTCGACGAACTGGTCGTCGCCGCGTCCGGCATCGAAGTGGAACCACAGATGCAGGGACAGGACGAAGTCCACCAGTGAGACGACCAGGGCCAGGATACGGGCGTGCAGATCCCGCCGGACAACCAGCCACAGGGCCAGGGCGCCGAGCAGGGGCACGAAGGTGACCCAGGTCAGGATGTGATCGGTGATCATTGACAAACCGTCGTCCTCCTAGCTGGAGAAACTGAGATAAAGGACGAAGACGGCCACCCCGATGGTGAACGTCCAGGCGTAGAACCGGATCATCCCGTTCTGGAACAGGCGCAGCACGGAGCCGAGCAGATAGACCACCAGGGCCGATCCGTTGACGAGCACTCCGTCGATCAGCCCCGCGTCCACGCCCTTCCACAGGACAGAGCGACTCAATCGGTATCCGGGCCTGATGAAGGCCGCGTCGTAGGCTTCGTCCACGTAGTACTTGTTCAGCAGCAGGCGGTAGACGAATCCTCCCCCGGCCTTCTTGAAGGCGTCGGCGATTCCGGCCCTTTTGAAGTAGACGAACCACCCCAGCACCAGGCCCAGGATCGCCCACAGCACCGAAATGATGGCCAGGGTCCACTCCATGCCTGTCTCATGCATGGTCTCGAGGGCGGCGTGGTTCATCTGGGCGTTCTGCACCATGACGTCAAGGGCGACCGCACCCGTATGGGCCCCATGGACACCGGCCTGCGCACCGGTGGCGAACACGGGTTCGAGCCACTGCTCGAACCACCCGCCCCCACCCATGAAGTGCGGCCAGCCGATCCAACCGCCGACCAACGAGAGGATCGCCAGGACCACCAGGGGAATGGTCATGGTGGCGGGAGATTCGTGGATATGCTTGCGCACCTCGCTGCTGGCGCGGTTCTCGCCGAAGAAGGTCAACACCACCAGCCGCATCATGTAGAACGCGGTCAACCCCGCCGCCAGGAAACCGATGGCCCACAGCACGGTGTTGCCGCTGCTCCAGGCCTTCCAGAGGATCTCGTCCTTGCTGAAGAAACCGGCGAAGGGGAAAACCCCCGCAATGGCCAAGGTGGCAGCCATGAAGGTGGCGTAGGTCACCGGCAGCCGGGAGCGCAATCCGCCCATGACCCGCATGTCCTGCTCGTTGCTCATGGCATGGATGACCGAACCTGAACCGAGGAAGAGCAGGGCCTTGAAGAAGGCGTGGGTCATGACGTGGAAGATGCCCACCGAGAACGCGCCCACCCCGCAGGCCAGCATCATGTAGCCCAGCTGGCTGACCGTTGAATAGGCCAGCACCTTCTTGATGTCGTTCTGGGCCAGGGCGATGGTGGCGGCGAAGATGGCCGTCACGCCGCCCACGGCGGCCACGACCGCCATGGCCGTGGGCGAGAGCACGAACAGGAAGTTCAGCCGCGCGATCATGTAGACCCCGGCGGTCACCATGGTGGCGGCGTGGATCAGGGCGCTGACAGGGGTCGGACCCGCCATGGCGTCCGGCAACCAGATGTAAAGGGGGATCTGGGCCGACTTGCCGGTGGCGCCCACGAACAACAGCAGGCAGATGGCGGTGGCCGACGGCGCCAGCAGACCGGCATGCTCGCGCAGGACCGTGAAGCTGAACAACCCCTCGTCACCGTTGAGGTGGGGCAACAGGATCGTCCCGATGAGGAACATGCCGATGAGGAAACCGAAATCGCCGATACGGTTGACGATGAACGCCTTCTTGCCAGCCGAGGCGTTGGCGTCCTCGTTGAACCAGAAACCGATGAGCAGGTACGAGCAGAGCCCCACACCCTCCCAGCCCACGAAGAGCATGAGCAGGTTCCCGCCCAGGACCAGGGTCATCATGGCGAAAATGAACAGGTTGAGGTAGGCGAAGTACCGCTGGAATCCGTCGTCATGGGCCATGTAACCCAGGGAATAGATGTGGATCAGGAACCCGACGCCGGTCACCACCAGGGCCATGACAGCACCCAGCTGGTCCATGGAGAACAGCAGGTCGACGTGGAAGTGGCCCAGCTGCATCCATGTGCCCAGGGTGTCCTGGACCAGGCGGTTTTCGGCCTCCATGCCCGTCAGGCGCAGGAAGACGACCACCGAGAGGACGAAGCTCACCCCCACGGACGCGCAGGCCATCAGCCCTGCCACCTGCTTGGAGAGCCGCCTGTTCAGCAACCCGTTCAGCGCGGCACCCAGCAGGGGCACCAGCACGATCCATCTCAACAGGATTTCACTCTGCACGGCACTACTCCATCAGGGTCTTCAGGTCATCCACGTTGACGGTGCGGCGACGCCGGTAGATCTCCACCAGGATCGCCAGACCGATGGCCGCCTCCGAGGCGGCCACGGCGAAATTCATCAGCACGAAGACATGTCCGCCGCCGTCACCGTGCAAGCGGGCAAAAGCGGCAAAAACGATGTTGGTCGCACACAGCATCAGCTCGATGCACATCATCATTACCAGGGCGTTGCGGCGCACCACGAAGCCGACCATGCCGGTGATGAATACCAGCCCCGCCAGCACCAGATAATGGGTCAGGGTTATTTCCATGGCAGTTTCCTTTCGCCCCGTCCCAGGGCCAGCGCTCCGATCAGGGCCACCAGCAGCACGATGGAGATCAGTTCGAAGGCCAGGAGGTACCTGCCCAGCAGCAGACCGGCCACCGACTCCACGGTCCCGAAACCGGCGGGCGGCGAGGCGGCGAAGGCCACAGTGGCGTCACTTCTGAGGTAGCCGATGATCAGCACCAGCACGGCCACCGGCGGCACCGCGACCAGGGGCCACAGGCCGGCCGGCATGAGCCGCCGTTCCCCCTCCAGTACCGGTCCCTGCAGCATCATGATCACGAACAGGAACAGCACCATGATGGCCCCGGCGTAGACCAGCACCTGCATGACGGCCAGGAAGGGCCCGCCCAGCACGGCGAAGATTCCCGCAGCGCTGATGAAGGCGAAAACCAGCCAGACGGCCGAAACGACGGCACTGCGCTGCAGGACCATCATCACTCCGCCCAGCAGCAGCATCCCGCCACAGAACCAGAACAGCAAACCTTCCATGTCCAGCCTTTCAGCCGACGGTCACAGGGTCCCGTCGGTGGTGTTGTTCAGCAGGAATTCCTTGTCCACCACGAAATCGCTGCGGGAAGGCGCGGCGATCTCGTAGATCCCCGTATCCAGACGAATGGCGTCGCAGGGGCACGCCTCCTCGCACATGCCGCAGTACACGCAGCGCAGCAGGTCGATCTGGAACGAGGCGGGGTACTTCTCGATCTCGGGATCCGGATGCTCGGCAGCCTCGATGGTGATGCAATCGGCCGGACACGCGGTCGAGCACATCTGGCAGGCCACGCAGCGCGGCGACCCGTCCGGCCTCTGCATGAGCCGGTGCCGTCCGCGGAAACGCTCGCTGTAGACCCTTTTTTCTTCCGGGTACTGCATGGTCGGCATCTCTGCCGTGTGCAGGATGTTGTGGACCAGATGGCGAATGGTCACACGGAGCCCGCGCAGCACTTCGGGGAAGTAGGCGCTTTCGGCGAAGCTCAGCTTCTTGTCGCCGGAT
>CAYPVD010000179.1:0-5794 GCA_964414055.1 uncultured Fibrobacteraceae bacterium | reverse complement strand
GGACCTGTGGGTAGATTGCACCGCCGCCGCCGGGACCGATGCCCTGGATAAGGCCCTGGACTACACCGCCGTGCACCGGCGCATCTGCCAGGTGACGGCCGAGACATCCTTCCATCTCATCGAGGCCCTGGCGGGGAACCTGTGCCGGGCTCTGCTGGAGACGTTCCCCGTGGACAAGGTCCGCATCCCCGTGGAGAAGCCCAATCCGCCCATTCCCAGCTTCCTGGGCACGGCCGCTGTGATCTTCGTCCGGGATCGTGCCTGGTTCGAAGGACTGCGGGACGGCGGGTCATGATGTCCGTGCATGCTGTCCCTGATCGTGGCGGCGGGCGACCGGTGTGGATCGGTCTGGGCAGCAACATGGGGGACCGTCTGGGATATCTGCGCCGGGCCGTGTTCGCCCTGGCCGTGCACCCGGAGATCGAGGTCCGAAAGGGCAGCCGCATCTACGAAACCGAATACGTGGGGCCGGGGACGCAGGAACGATACCTGAACGCGTGTCTGGAACTGGAAACGTTCCTGGAACCCGGGGTGCTGCTGGCCGTGCTCAAGGGGGTCGAGGAGAGGTTCGGCCGTATGCCGGCGGGCCACATGAAGCCCCGCCCCATCGACCTGGACATCCTGTTGTGGCGGGGCAGGACCAGCAGTGATGCCGGTCTGACCATACCCCATCCCAGGGCCAGGGAGAGGGGGTTCGTGCTGGAACCCTTGGCCGAGCTGGCCCCGCAGGAAATTTTTCCGGATTCCGGGGAGACAATCGGGATCGCGTGTGCGAAAATAAGGCGTAAATCGAGGGCGGCCGTGCGACTGCTGGCGTCCGTGGACGGATCCCCTGTCCGGTTGCTGCCGGGCGGCAGCGGATCATGTGAACCCACCAGGGAGGAATGGCGTGCTGCCTTGGCGGTACATTGTCGTTGAAGGGGTGATCGGGGTCGGCAAGACGAGCCTCACCAAGTTGCTGGCCACCAGGACGGGCGGCCGCTGCAACCTGGAAGTCGTCGAGGAGAACCCTTTTTTGCCCCTGTTCTACCAGGACCGGGCGGCTTACGCCTTCCAGACCCAGATCTTTTTCCTGCTCAGCCGATTCCGGCAGCAACAGACCCTGGCCCAGAACGAGCTTTTCAGCGAGCAGCTGATCTCGGACTACCTGTTCGCCAAGGACAAGATCTTCGCCACCTTGAACCTGGCCGACGAGGAACTCGTCATGTACCACCAGCTGGCGGACATTCTCGAACAGAAGGTCCTCAAACCCGATCTTGTCATCTACCTCCAGGCGCGGACCGAGATCCTGCTGGAGAGGATCAAGTGGCGGGGCCGTTCCTTCGAGACGGACATGGAGCCCGATTACCTGGAGGCGCTCAACGGCGCCTACAGCTATTTTTTCCATCACTACAAGGAATCCCCGCTGCTGGTGGTCAACACCGACAACCTGGATTTCGTGAACATTCCCGGGGATTTCGAACTCCTTTTCGAACACCTCCAGGAATCGTTCTCCGGTGTGCGTTACTTCGCGCCCGACAGCCGGGGCGCCTGATGAACCGTTCGGTATGGCGGGGAAAGGGGTGGTCATGACCCGCAGGAATAAGCCGCTGTCGCTCGATGTCTTTGGCCGCAGGAAGGCGAACGGGCGGAAGATCGTGGTACTGACCGCCTATGACGTGCCCACCGCTTCCATCGCCGCCGACGGGGGCGTGGACGCCATCCTGGTGGGGGATTCCCTGGGCATGGTGGTGCTGGGGTACGACAACACCCTGCCGGTGACCATGGATGAGATGGCCCACCACTGCGCTGCGGTGGTGCGTGCCGGACCCCGTGTTCCGGTCATCGCCGACCTGCCCTACGGCAGCTTCCACGTCTCGGTAGCCGAAACCGTGCGCCAGGTGATCCGGCTGGTCAAGACGACGGGCGTCAACGCGGTCAAGCTCGAGGGCGGGTCCGTGCGCAAGGATATGATCTCGGCCCTGCTGGCTGCGGAAGTGCCCGTCATGGGGCATCTGGGCCTGACGCCCCAGTCCATCAACAGGCTGGGCGGTTTCAAGGTCCAGGGCAAGGGCAGCGATGCTGCCGCCCGCCTGGAAGAGGAGGCGCACTTCCTGGCTGAGGCCGGCTGCTTCGCCCTGGTGCTGGAATGCGTGCCCGAGGCCCTGGCCACCCGGATCACCGCCAGGTTGCCCATCCCCACCATCGGCATCGGCGCAGGAGGCGGCTGCGACGGGCAGGTGCTGGTCTTCCATGATCTGCTGGGGCTTTACGAGGGCGTCAAACCCCGGTTCGTCAAGCGGTACGCAGACCTGGGGACGGCCGCCCGGGAAGCCGTCGGCCGCTACGCCGAGGAAGTCCGTTCCGGCGTTTTCCCGGGCCCGGAACATGTCTTCCGCGACTCCCTGGATGCGGCCCCCGGGGCCGCGTCGGATCAGGACCAGGGCAAGAAACCGCAGGATGGTTATCTGGCCGACGTCGAGGACGCGGGCGGGGCGGAGGATTGACCGTGGATGTGCTGAGGACCCGGGACGACCTGGCCCGGCTGGATTCCCTGCGCGGGGGACGGCCGCTGGTCCTGGTGCCCACCATGGGCGCCCTCCACGAGGGACACCTGTCGCTGGTGCGTCTGGCGGCGGAAATCGGGCCGGTGGTGGTCTCCATCTTCGTCAACCCGACCCAGTTCGGGCCCGACGAGGATCTGGACGCCTACCCGCGGAACCTGGACGCCGACCTGGATCTCCTGCGGCCCCTGTCCGTGGCCGCGGTGTTCGCCCCGGACGCGGGGCAGATGTACGGGGGGCCGGGGGAGGTGACCGTCGAACCGGGACGGCGGGCGGCTGGTCTGTGCGGCGCGTCGCGGCCCGGTCACTTCCGGGGCGTACTGACGGTCGTGGCCAAGCTGTTCGGCCTGGTCAGGCCCGAGGTGGCCGTCTTCGGCCGCAAGGATGCCCAGCAATGCCTGGTCATCGATGAGATGGTCAGGGACCTGTGCTTCCCGGTGCGGCTCATCGACGGCGCCACGGTGCGCGAACCCGACGGCCTGGCCATGTCCTCGCGCAACCGGTACCTGGATGACGGGGACCGCCGCCGGGCCCTGTGTCTGCAGCGTGCCCTGCAGAAGGCCAGGGGGCTCATCGCCGCGGGCGAGCGGGAAACCGGGGCCCTGGAAGCGGCCATGGCCGAGGAGCTGGCTGTCGCCGACGGCCTCGACTACGCCGCCGTCAGATCGGTTCCCGAACTTGAAACCATCGAGCGGGTCGAGGGCCGTGTGCTGCTGGCGGTGGCGGCTCAGGTCGGTCCTGCGCGGTTGATCGACAATCTGGTGCTGGAGGTCGGCGACCGGGGGGTCATGGAAACCGGTTTGCTGCAATCAGCGGCCCATCCCGAGGGCAAGGAGTAGGACAGCGTGAAGCAACAGCCCCAGTTTTCCGGGCCGGTTCAGGGCGTGATCCTGGCTGCAGGCAAAGGTACCCGCATGAAATCGGATCTGCCCAAGGTCCTGCACCGGCTCCTGGGCAGGACCCTGCTGGACCATGTGCTGGATACGGCCGCCGCGGCGGGGATCACCGATTGCGTGGTCGTGATCGGCCATGAGGCGGACCTGGTGCGCAGGACCTGCGCGCGTCCCGGTCTGAAGTTCGTGGTCCAGCAGCCCCAGCTGGGCACCGGACACGCGGTGCAGACCGCGGTGCCGGAACTCGCGGCCGACGGTCTGTGCGTGGTGCTGGCCGGGGATGTGCCCCTGCTGAAGGCGGAGACCCTGGAGCGGCTCGTCGAACGGGCCCGGCGGGGGGACGCGGCCGCGGTGGTGCTGACCTGCGTGGTGCCCGACGCCGGCGCCTACGGGCGCATCCTCAAGGACGAGACGGGCGCGGTGACGGGCATCGTCGAGGCCCGGGATGCCACCGAGGAACAGCTGGCCATCCGGGAGTACAACACCGGGGTCTTCTGCTACCGCACCCGGGACCTGCGGGAGTCGCTGGCCAGCCTCACCCCCGACAACAGTCAGGGGGAGTACTATCTGACCGACACGGTCGCGGACCTGGTGGCTCGCGGTCTGCGGGTCGAGGCGGTTTCCATCGCCGATGCGGGGGAGGTCGTGGGCATCAATACGGCCGAGGAACTGGAGGCTGCGGAACGGTTGCTGGCCCGACGGAAAGACTGACATGGATCGACTGTGCACACCCTGGAGGTTCGATTACGTGACCGGTTCCCGGAAAGAGGAAGGCTGTGTCTTCTGCAACCGCCTCCATTGTGACGATCGCGAGCATTACATCCTGCACAGGGGTGAGCACTGGTACATCCTGCTCAACCTGTACCCCTACAACAGTGGACACCTCCTGCTCGTGCTGAACCGCCATCAGCCTGTGCTGAGCTCCTGCTCACCGGCGGAGATCGCCGAGATGGGGCCCCTGCTCCACCTGATGGAAAAGGCCCTCATGGAGACGTACCGGCCCGACGGCATCAACTGCGGGTACAACGGCGGCGCCGGCGCCGGGGCCGGTGTCCCGGAACATCTGCACCTGCACATGCTGCCGCGCTGGTCCGGGGATACGAATTTCATGAGCACCATCGGACAGACCCGGGTCATGCCCCAGACCCTGGATCAGAGTTATGAACGCCTCCTGCCGGTGATCCGCAGGCTGGCGGGGGAGACCGCATGAGGCGGTCCCTGAATTTCTGGTTGCTGGGGGTGGTGGCCGTCTGCGGAGTATCCTTCTGGATCGGCCGGGGCGCACCCCTACCCGGCAGGCAGGAAGGGGGGGCGTCCGGTGACCGGGTCGTCGGACAGGTGGCGGCAGACTGGCCGACCGGGGTTCAGCTGGTCGTGCTGAACGGAACCGACGTCGGAGGACTGGCCCGGAATTTCGGCTTGTTGCTGGGGCGCAGCGGCCTGGCTCCCATAAGGTACGGCAACGCCCCACCCCAGGATTATGGGCGCAGTTTTCTGGTCAACCGCCGCCTGTCGGGGGCCCGGACTTCCACCCTGCGGGACTTCCTGGGCGGCATCCAGGTCCTGCAGGAATACGACGATCGCAGCACCGAGGACGCCGTCCTGGTGCTGGGGGCCGACCATGACCGCCTGCGGTCGGCCCTCGAGGCGAAGGAACCCTGAACCCGGGCCCGGGTCCGGCAGTAGAAAGCGATAGTGATGCGCAAATCCCTGGGGACGGTGATATTGACGGTTGTGCTGGGCGTGATGGTCGGGGCCATCGTCAGCGATGTGATCGGCCTGTTCCTGACCGAGGGCAGTGTGGCCGAACAACTCTTTGTCCGGTACATTTCCTTCGGGCCCGACGTGACCCACTGGAATCTGGTCGTGCTGGACCTGACCTTCGGGTTCCAGATCCATTTCAACCTCATGAGCGTCATCGGTGTCTTCATCGCGTCCCAGATGTTGCGCTGGTACCGCTGACTCTAGCTGGAGGTTCATAAGATGATGGCATTCCCGGCGATCATTCCCGGCATGGCGGGTTGGTCGGAGATCCTGCTCGTCCTCGTCCTGGCCCTGATCCTGTTCGGCCCCAAGCGGCTGCCGGAGATCGCGGAGGCCATGGGCAAGTCCATCCGCAAGTTCAAGGCGGCCACCCGCGAGGCCACCGACGAGGTCAAACGGGAGTTCGATGATCCCGCCGACGGGCCGCAGGACAAGCAGGATCCGCCCAAGCCGTGATGATCTGAGGGTCGAGGGCGTCAAGGAGGATGCAGTGAATCTAGCCCAACTGCTGGACCGGCTTCACGGCGATCCCCGTTTCATGCGGAACGTGACCCGGTGGGAGGTGATCCCCCCCCGCGAGGCCGTGTACGCCGA
>CAYPVD010000178.1:0-5828 GCA_964414055.1 uncultured Fibrobacteraceae bacterium | reverse complement strand
TTCCGCGTCAGGCGATAAACATTACCGAGGGCGATGTTGGCGAAGCATTGGCGGTGGATCCAGTTGCCTTCAACACCTATCTGAAGAGATAGTTTTAGGGAATCAAGGGACATATTATAGTCGCCCATTTTATAATATGCCACACCAGTATTTAGATAGACCATAGATTGCTTCCGTCGTAATTTTGCCATAGAGTAATATTCCATAGATCTTTTATACCACCTGAGGGCCTCACGGAAGTTTGAAGTGGCCCTATTTAACATTCCCAAGAAATTGGAAACCATAGCAGCTTTGTCTTCCGCATTAAAGTATTTATGTAAATAATACGCGGTTTCACAATCCTCTGCTGCTTTCTGTTGGTCACCCAATAAACGTCTAGAATAACCCCGCAAAAAAAGCATACTTGGCGTCAGAGGATAAACTAAATCTGTTTCTTGTGATAAAATTTCATCACATTCAGCCAATACGTGTTTGTGGTCACCTAGCCGTGCATGTTTCCACAATAAAACAAGCCGACCTTCTGTCTTGCATTCATGGGACAACATTTCAGATGGTAGATGTCTTTCCCAGTTTTCAATTTCATTGAACTGTTTCAGAAAAACCAAGTTCCAGCCATACAACAAATATGCATCTATTAAACTGTATTTTCCGCTTTTCTTTAAGGGAAGATCCATTTCAAATAGCTTAAGCAAGACATTTATCGAAGACTTATAGTCCTCATTTCGATAATAATCCAAAGCCATACTAAAAATATGGTCTGGAATCATTGTGTTGGGAATAAAACCCTCATATATTGATTTTGGGAGGGTCACCTTACCCCTCCTTGGTTATATTGATTTCGCCAAACTTGGCTTATATTTTTATTGCAATTGTATAACTGTAACAAGTCTATTTGGATTGTGAATGAATTCAACCCTGGGCCTACATATACAATAACATACAAGAGATCCGTTTGGCTGTTTTCTGTGTTCTCGATTGGGCTAGAGTTTCCAGATCCTCCCGCACATGGGGAATCCATCCCGTCTTCTGGATCACCCTCCGCCATTCCACTGCCATTGGTGTAATCTGTTTTGGCTATTGCGGACCCAGGGGCCAGAGAAGAAAAAGCAAAAAGACCTACCACCAATACGACAAGTAGGCAAAATGCATTGCTTTTGATTAAACGTCTCATGTTTCGGCTCCACGAAAAGGGGGAGGATCCACGGGGTTATGGTATACCCCATGGAGAAGCCTTTCTTTGTCTCAACTCCTCAGCTGCAATTTTCGGGCTTCCAATACTCGACCGATTAGTCAGATTCTACCTTTATTTACAACGGATTGTCAATGCCTAATATCCCCCTGAAGTCTCCTGTTTGAGAAATCAAGGCCCCGGGGCCTGCATTTCGCCCGGTGAATCCCATATCAGCAAATTTCTCAACTCCTCCCATCCTGCTGCCGATAACCCCCTGGAGAATCATTGTGCTCAAGACCAGGATGCGGGGGCGACCTTGACACCCAAGAGTACCGATATCAAAGCCCAAGATGACGTCGTTGACCCGGAGTTGATCTCGGCCGTAGCTGCAGACGAGAGCCCCGTCGTCGACCCCGAGTTGCACGCCGAGGCTTCCGAGCTGCTGCTGGCCCTTGATCGGTTGATGACCGTCGGCACCTATTATCAGCAGGGTCATGACCGCCACCAGGCCGTATCGGACAACTGCCTGGAAACCGTGCGCAGCTCTCTCGCTTCGCGCACGACCCTGGATGTCGAAGCCACAGCCGACGGGCTGCGGGTCTTCGGTCAGCATTTCCCTTCCACATGCCGCGAGGCCCGCAGGCTGTTCAGCCTGATGGATCCGCTCTGTCTGGGTGTCTTGAGCATCAAACCAGGCGTGACCGTTCAGCAACTCCAGGACGGCCTGGCCGTTCTCAAGACCCGCCGGAACAATATCTCGGCCTCGACCTCCTACGAGGAGGTCCAGATCAACGGGATGCCCGAGAACGTCGAGGCTCTTGGCCGTACTCTTTACCTGCGCACACGCACCGGAGGGGGTAGTTCTCTGCGAAGCGGAGGATTGTTCGAGCCCAACCTCATCACCCCGGAAATGCTTGCTGCCGGAGCCGACCTGCACAAGAGCGAGACCGAATTCCTGAAGATCATCAACGACCTCGTCAAGACCATGTCGGGCAAGAACCGAAACAAGGATGACGGCAGCGCTGGCATCTCGTCATCGGCATTCGATCTCGACAAGGGCTTGCCCGAGCCCGCCCTGCTCGCCATCAAGGACATCATCCAGTCCCTGGTCGGCACCCAGTCCGATCCCCTGGTCTTCAACCACCTGATCGCCCATGCCCAGGCCGCCCTGGAAATGACCGGCGATCCGGAGATGGTTCAGCTTGTATTCGAAAAGCTGCGCAAGGAGACCGGTGGCGACCATGCGCCCCGGGCCAAACTCATCGGCAAGACCAAGGCCCAAAAACGCAGGAATCGCGGGTCCAGGCACTCCATGTCCCCGGACGAGCTCCGCGAGGCCATCGACAACATCATTGAGCCGTACGGCCCCATGGAGAACCCCGAGTCGCTGGACCGGGCCATGGCCATGGGCATCTGTCTGCATATGCTGCGGTCCACTCCCAGCCCCGATCTCGTGCGCGGCATTCATGGCACTCTCCGGCGCATCTTCGGAGCTCCCCACTTCAGCGGCCCCGAGCGCCGGGCCACGGCCCGGCTGGTCGTGGAGATCTTCAGTGGCCCCAACTTCAAGCGCAGCGAGTCGCATTTTCGTTTGATCTGGGACATGCTCCGCGAATACCGCCCCGACGACGTGGGCCCGGTCTGGCTGGAGGTGTGGCGCACCCTGCCGCCGAAATTCCGGTCCAGGGCCTGGCCCTACACGGTCAACGACATCCTGCTGGGCATGACCTGGAAAAATCCCGTCGAGGCTCTTTCCCTGTACGGCCTTGTCTCACGTGTTCGGGTTTCCGGTCGCAACAAGCTGCGATATGCCCTGGAAAACCTCGAGGCCCTGCAGAACGGTGAACTGTCCGACGACATCTTCTGGCCGCCAGCCCCGCTGCTGTTTCCCGTGCTTCACCTGTTGATCGGCTCGTCCATCTCGCCCGTGCTGGGACCGTTGCTTCACGACCATCTGCTGCGCCTGCAGACTCATCCGCTGGCCGTTGTCATGCTTGAGGCCGCCACCGAATACCACCCGGGCAACCGCGTCGTCTACCAGGCCATTCTGGAACAGGGCGTAAGGGAAAAACTCACCGAGCGCATGGTTGAATTGGGGGGCCGCCTCCTGAGCCTGGCCCTGTTGCGCCTGCCCCCGGGGGAACGCAAGGAGGCCTGGATTCCCGACGCCATCCTGTGGCTGGGCAAGCTTGCACCGGAAAACGCCACCGAGGTCCTCGGCCGCATCGTCTCGGAAAAGAAACTCCTGATGATCCCCGCCTGGCCCAAGGACCTGCGTGCCGCCGCCGAGGCCGCCTGGCTGGCCCTGGGCAAAGACAAGCGCGACGACGCCGGTCCGGACCAGATCGGTGCCTTCGCCGTAGAAGACGAAGAGGCCGACATCTTCTCGCCCCTGCCGGCGACCGATGTCCGGGAGGTGGCACAGTGAACAACAACAGCTTCAGCGACCTGATCATCCTGCTTTCCAGCGGCATCAACCATCGCCGCCTGTATTTTGAAGGGCACCCCAAGGTCAAGAGCATGGCGCGCAATTTCGTGCGCAAGCTGGAGGATGTCCTGGTGCACACGGGTCAGACCGGTTTCTTCTTCGGCATCCTCAACGGCAAGTTCATTCGCGAGGGTCGCTTCCTGGTCGGACCTTCCATCGCCGGTCGCAATCTGGTCCTGTTCTCTGAAAAACTACGCTGCGGCGGGTTCCTGCTGCGCCGGGGCGTCACCGAGGAGGAGATCCGTGCCTTCGTGACCCTGGGCGCCACCCTGAGCGACAAGGTGGAAAACCTTCAGGCGGCCAAGGACCTGCTGCGCAGCCAGGGCATCGTCAACATCGACCCCTCGCCCCACTATCGCGAACAGGGGCCTGCGCGTGGCGACACGTCCTGTGATGTGTCCACGTTCGACCCCGGTTTGATCCAGTTCGATTTCGAAGACACCGACGGGGGCTCGGACACCCTTTCCCTGCAACAGGAGCTAGAGCCGCTGCTGCCCATCTTCCAGAGCATGTACGACGCCATCGCCGACAACAACCTGCACGTCTCCCGCGACGAGAACCCGGACGTCGACCGGACCATGGGGGTGGGCGAGGAATTGATGAACGTGGCTGACCGTCAGACCATGGACATCATGAATCTCATGCGGTACCCCGACTACGACAGCTATACCATCGGGCATTCCGTACGCGTCTCCACCCTGGCCCTGACCGTGGGGCGGGCCATGAACTGGCCGAAGCACCTGCAGACCGAACTGGCTTCGGCGGCCATGCTCCACGACGTGGGCAAGGCCAAGATCCCCGAGGAAATCCTCTACAAGCCGGGCGAGCTGACCGATGAGGAACGCAAGGTGGCCCAGACCCACGCCGCCGTGGGTGCACGGATCCTGATGGCGCGAGGCGACGTGAGCCCCTCGGTAATCGCCGGAGCGTGGGGACATCATATTCGTCACGACGGAGGAGGATATCCGGAGACTCCGGACTGGGTCTCCCGCAGTCCGGTGGCGTCCCTGCTCCAGGTCTGTGACGTATTCGAGGCTCTTACCGCAGCGCGGCCATACAAGCCGCCCATGCCGCCCCGTCACGCGTTCGAGATCATCATCAGGGACAGCAAGGCCTTCGATCCGGCCTGCCTCAAGGCCTTGATCCGCTCTGTGGGCCTGTACCCGCCTGGCAGCGAGGTCGTACTCAGCAACGGGTGCCGTGCGTTTGTCGTGGCCCAGGGTCCGACATGGGAATTCCCGGTGGTCCGTGTCGTTACCCACCCCGACGGATCCCGCCTGGACCCCGAGGACCGGTACCTGGTCAATCTGGCCGAAGAACCCGATCTGACCGTGGACGAATTCAGAATGGTGGAACTGAGCGGAGTCGAGAAATGAGCACCCGCACCCTGACCGGACATGAAACCATTCTGGACATCAAGGGCGAACCCGTGGATCGTCGGTATGCCCGGATCCTCAAGGCCTTCGGTCATCTGATGACGGTCCGGTCGTATTATTCACCGGAGCACGAGCAATACGTGGCAGCCTCCCGCAAGGCGTGCGCGGTCATTGTCGAGAGCATCGGCGATCAGCCGGCCATCCTGATCGAGATCGGCTCCGAGGGAATGATGCTGGGCGGACAAACCGTCGAGGCAGGACACCGCGAAGTTCGTCAGCTGCATGAACTGCTGGTCCCGTTGAACATCGCGCGCCTGGAAATCGGAAACGGCCTCACACCCGGGGACCTGCGCACGGCCCTGCATGTTTTTCATGATTACAGGCTCAAGCTGGGCGCCAGCAGCAGCTTCCAGGAAATCAACATAGAAGGCCTGCCCGACACCGTACGCACAATCGGTTGCCGGCTGTTCACCCAGGACAAGAAGGTGGCCGACGAAGACGAAACCGGAACATCAGCCACTGGCCTGACACGGCAGCTCCTCGACCTGGTCGGCGAGATCGTCGCCAACCTGGGCGCCGCGGCGGAAGAACAGGCAGCAAGCGGACGCCGGGCCGATCTGCAGGACCTGTCGGAGGCATTGAAGAAGCTGGCCGAACAGGAATCCGACCCCTTCAGTCTTCTGCAGCTGATCCAGAACGCCCAGAAAGCCCTGGAGATAAGCCGGGACCCCGGTTCGGTGGACCTGGTTTTCCGCATGTTGCGCAAGGAGCTGGGAAAGCCCGAACCGGCGAT
>CAYPVD010000177.1:0-5848 GCA_964414055.1 uncultured Fibrobacteraceae bacterium | reverse complement strand
GCGATCCCCCGGTGGAGCTCGTCTTTCCCGCCTAGATGTCCCTGTCCCTCATGATCCCTCTTCGGTCGGGACATTCCGTGGGACAGTCGGGGATTCCCACGATCTCCCGATACTTGAGATCCGATCTCAAGAGAAACCCGTAACAAATTGATAACAAATAAGTAATAAAACTCTTTCTTGTGGTCGATTTTTCACTCTCCCAACGGGACACATTCCGGTCCGGTCCCTGCATTGTTCCGTTTTCAGCCTCCCGACATCTTGGCCACTCCTGGGCCTGCTCGCCTCTTGTTCCAAGGAGTCAACATGGATACTCATGGTTTTTGGCAGGAAGAGATTCGCTGTTTTCCTCATGGTTGCCGGTACTGCGCGCTGTGGGTTTTCCGCAGGGAGGGAGTGGACTCGAGGTCTCCGCTCAGGCTGCTTTTTCACTGGGCGCGGGGCAAGGCCTCAGGGAGCGGAGAGCCGGACGAGCCCCCGCTGGGGGCGGTGTTCCTGGCCCTGGAGCAGGATCGGGAGTCGTTGAGTTTCCGCGGGCGGGAGGCCGCCCTCTGGGTGGAGCCCATTCGGATCTCCGGCAGGCCCCAGGGGGCCCTGGCCCTGTGGTTCGAGGCTGACGAGGTGTGGCGTGAGGGAGTATTCCTGTGGGGTCAACGCCTGGCCGGCCGGTTGGGTCCGTTGTTGGGCCAGTTGGATCCCCTGGGTAGCCATCCCCTGGCCGCCGATCCCCAGCTGTTGCTGTTTCGCAGCGGTCAGACACGGTCGTCGGACCCTGACGGCCGGCGTCGCCGGGTCAAGGCCAAGGTAGGAGTGCCCTTGCCCCGGCCTCTGGCAATCCCCGGGATTCCCGGGGCGGTGGGGGTGAGCGAGGAGATGATGTCCCTGGGTCGCGTCCTGACCGACGTGGCCGGCAGCAACGCCAACGTCCTGCTGCGGGGAGAGAGCGGGACGGGCAAGGAGGTGGTGGCCGCGGCGATCCACGCCGCCAGTTCCCGCAGCAGGGGACCCTTCGTGGGGCAGAACTGCGCGGCGCTGCCCCAGAGCCTGTTCGAGAGCGAGCTGTTCGGTCACCGGGCCGGGGCCTTCACCGGCGCCAAGGGGGACAAGAAGGGATTGCTGGCCGCCGCGGACGGGGGGACCTTCTTTCTGGACGAGATCGGCGACATGCCCCTGCCGTTGCAGATCAAGCTGTTGAGGGTGATGCAGGAGCGCAAGGTGCGGCGCATCGGGGAACTGACCCTGCGCAGGGTGGACATCCGCTTCATCGCAGCCACCCACAAGGACCTGCACCAGGAGATCAAGGAGGGCAGGTTCCGGCTGGACCTGTTCTACCGCTTGAAGGTGGTGAGCCTGGAAATTCCGCCCCTGCGGCAACGTCCCGAGGACATCATCCACCTGCTGGCCTACTTCCTGCGCCGCCAGGGCCGGCGCATCGACGGCATGTCCATCTCCGAAGAGGCCCTGACCGCTCTCCAGCAGTGGCGGTGGCCCGGCAACGTCAGGGAACTGGAGAACGAGGTCCAGCGTCTGCTGGCCCTCTACCCCGATCAGGAACTCATCCGCCTGGAACACCTGTCCCCGGAGATCCGGGCGCCGCGTTCGGGCGCCATCGAGGCGGTGGACCTGGGCATCCTGCGCGACATGCAGCAGGCCGGCGCCATGCTGGAGCAGTACCTGATCCGCAAGGCCCTGGCGGTCAGCGGCGGGCGCAAGGCCATGGCCGCTCGCAGGCTGGGCCTGTCCCGGCAGGGTCTTTACAAGAAGATCGCCCGTTACGGCATGGCCGACCTCATCGGCGAAAGGGTCTCCGGAGGGTGATCGACGGCGGTGTCTGGCCTCTAGACAAGCGGCGTGCGCGGCGTTACGTTGCCGGACATGAGGAACCCCCTTTCGCTGTTTGCGGGCCTTCGCCCTGTACGTCCTTCCCTGGCTTCCAATCTCGCCCTTCTGGCCGGGTTGATGCTGACGTCCGCCTTGCCGCCTTTTCCGCCCACGGTGGTGCTGGCGCCGTTGGCCCTGGCCCTGTTCTTCCAGGCCCTGCTGATCAGCGACCATCCCGGGCGCACGGGCTGGGTGTTCGGTCTGGCCCACCAGGCCAGCCTGCTGCATTGGCTCTTCTTCCTGGATCCTTCCAAGAGCATTCCCAGCCGCGCGCTGGTGCCGGTCCAGGCCGTGGCTGCCATCTGCTATGTGGCCCTGTTCTACCTGGCCCTGGGCTGGGTGTTCGGGTTCCTGCGCCGGCGGCTGGGCGAGGAGATGACCTTCTGGCTGTTGCCGGTCCTGTGGGTCGGGATCGAGGCCATGCGCGGGGTGGGGGAACTCGGGTTCCCGTGGTGCCTGTCGGGAGCGGCGCTGGCCGGCAGCCCCTTGATGATGCTGTACCGGAGTGCGGGCGAGTCGGGTCTGGGCCTGGGCCTGGCCCTGCTGGCGGTCACGGTTCTCTGTTGGCGGCGGCCGCGGTCCGACTCCGGAACAGGTCCCGGGCCGGGACGGCTGCTCATGGGGGCGGGCACCCTGGTCTGGTGGCTGTTCCTGGTGGTCGGGACCTTGCCGTCGGGAACCGTGCCGGGTGAAGCGGACAGTGCCGGAACGGTGATCCGGGCTGCGGCCGTCCAGCCCGACGTGGCCTTGGCGGACAAGTGGGCCCGCGGGAAGATCGATTCTACCCGGGTACCCCTGACCAGCCTGACGGCCGCGGCCGCGCGGTCGGGGGCCAGGTTCGTGGTCTGGCCGGAGACGGCCGTGCCGGCCTACGTGCGCTACGACCGCGACCTGCTGGACTGGCTGCGGGAAACCGCCCGCAACAACCACATCTTCCTGTTCACGGGTTTTCCCGACGCCAAACGGGATCCCGCGGGGAAGGTGCTGACCTACAATTCCTCGGGTCTGTTCGATCCCCGTGGCAACCTGGTGGCGCAGTACGCCAAATACCACCTGCTGCCCATCGGGGAGGTTATTCCCTTCGAGAAGTATCTGCCGTTCCTGGCGAAAATCGACCTGGGCCAGGCCGAGTGGTCGCCGGGTCGTCCGCCCGAGCCCCTGGCGGTGGATGACGACCAGGCCGACTTCGAATTCTCGTGCCTGATCTGCTTCGAATCGGCCTTCGGCCGGCTGGCCCGTGTTGCGGTGCGCTCGGGCAGTCGGTGCCTGGTGGTCATCACCAACGACGGCTGGTTCGGACGCAGCGCCGGGCCCGTGCAGCACGCCATGCTGTCACGCATCCGGGCCGCCGAGTGCGCGGTGCCGGTGATCCGCTGCGCCAACAACGGCATCAGCCTCATCTGCGACGCCGAAGGCAGGGTCCTGGAGGAACTGCCGCTGGGAGTACGGGGGTTCATCAGGGCGGATCTGGTCCCGGGCGGAGGCGATACCCTCTACGTGAGAGCCGGCATGGGGCCGGTGTGGATTTTTCTGCTGCTGTGGACGGGACTGGGCGCCTGGACCACGGTCCGGCACCGGAAGGGGAGATCATGACGACAACTGCGCGTTCGCCGCTGTTCGTATTCTGTCCCTATTGCCGTACGAAACTGGAGAGCATGGAGGAGGGAGGCCAGTCGCGTCCCCGCTGTCCCGCCTGCGGCTATACCCAGTACCTGAACCCCGCCCCGGGTGCGGGGGTGATCATCATGCGGGGCCAGGAGGTCTGCCTCGTGCAGAGGAAGTTCTCCCCGCGCAAGGGTCTGTGGACGCTGCCCACCGGTTTCATGGAATGGGACGAGACCATCAGCCAAACGGCCGTGCGCGAGGTCAAGGAGGAGACGGGCCTGGATGTGGAACTGACGGCGTTGCACGAGGTGGAAACCGGCATGTTGCCGCCTGCCCAGCCGGTGCTGGTGGTGTTCTTCACGGCCCGGGAATGCGGGGGCGAGCTGAGGCCGGGGGATGACGCGGCCGCGGTGGGGTTCTACCGCCTGGACGCCCTTCCGGGGCCCATCGCTTTCGGGGCCCACCGCCGGGTCCTGGCCGAATTGGCGGCGCAGCAGGGCATCCTCCTGGACCCCGTGGCACCCGTCGAAGGGGATGCCTCGTGAGTGGCGAGGCCATCAGGGCCGTGGTCCTGCTCTCGGGCGGCGGCCGGACCCTTGAGAACCTGCTGGAGAAGATCGCCTCCGGTGGGCTGGATCTTCACATCACGGCGGTGGCGTCGAGCCGTCCGGATGTGCGCGGTCTGGAGGTGGCCCGGGCGGCGGGGATCCCCGCCGCCGTGTTCCGGCGCCGTGACTTCCCCTCGGTCCAGGCCCACAACGAGGCTCTCAACGCCTGGCTGAAGCCCCACCGGCCGCGGATCGTCATCCTGGCGGGGTACCTCTGCTTCTACCAGCAGCCGCCGGATTTCGACGGTTTCGTGGTGAACATCCACCCGGCCCTGTTGCCCAGGTTCGGCGGCAAGGGGTTCTACGGCGACCGGGTGCACGAGGCCGTGCTCGCCTCGGGTGAAAAGGAATCGGGCTGCACGGTGCACCTGGTGGACGACCAGTACGACCACGGCCGGATCCTGGGGCAGCAGAAGGTCGAGGTCCTGCCCGGGGACGACGTTCATGCCCTGGCGGCGCGGGTGTTCGCGGCCGAGTGCGAGCTCTATCCCCGCGTGCTGCAGGAACTGGTGGAGGAACTGCGGGAGCGGGCCTGAAAAAAGGCCCCCGGGCGAACCCGGGGGCCTGGCCTCGACACGGCGAGGATCAACCGGGCAGGTGGCCGCACACGTCGCTGCCCGTGGCGTCGTGATCGGCCGGGTCGCCGGTCAGCAGGTAGCGATGGATGGCGTCGGCGGCCTTGCGCCCCTGGCCCATGGCAAGGATCACGGTGGCCCCGCCGGTGACGATGTCCCCGGCGGCGAAGCAGTTCTCCAGGCTGGTCTGCATCCACTCGTTGGTCACGATGATCCCCTTGCGGGCGTCGCGCTCCAGCTCGGGCACATCCGCGGTGAGCAACGGGTTGGGGCCCTGGCCGATGGCGATGACCACGGTATCCACCGCGAACTCCTTGATCCGGCCCTCGATGGGGATGGGACGCCGACGGCCGCTGGCGTCGGGCTCGCCCAGCTTCATCTCCTGGCAGCGGATGGCGCCTACGGCGCCCTTGCCGTCGTCCACGATCTCCACCGGCGAGTGCAGCAGGTTGAAGTCGATGCCCTCCTGCTCGGCGTGGTGGATCTCCTCGGCCCTCGCCGGCATCTCCAGGCGGCTGCGGCGGTACACCAGGTACACGACCTCCGGCTGCAGGCGCTTGGCCGTGCGCGCCGAGTCCATGGCGGTGTTGCCCGCGCCGATCACGGCGATGCGCTTGATCTTCTTGATGGGCGTGTCCGAACCCTCGGGGAACTTGTAGCCGCCCATGAGATTGACCCGGGTCAGGAACTCGTTGGCGCTGTAGACGCCGTTGAGGTTCTCGCCGGGGATGCCCAGGAACCACGGCAGGCCGGCGCCGGTGCCGATCATGACCGCATCGAAGCGCTCGCGGATGCTGCGCAGGCTCTCGGCCTTGCCCACCGGATAGTTCATGACGAACTTGACGCCCATTTTCTCGAGACCGGAAACCTCGCGCAGGAGGATCTCCTTGGGCAGACGGAACTGGGGGATGCCGTAGAAGAGCACGCCGCCCGGCTTGTGAAGCGCCTCGAACACCGTGACGTCGTGGCCCTTTTGGATCAGGTCGCTGGCCGCGGTCAGGCCCGCGGGTCCCGAGCCGATGATGGCCACCTTCTTGCCCGTTGCCGGGGCGATCTCCGGGGTGATGGTCAGGTTGTGCTCCATGGCGTAGTCGCCCAGGAAGCGCTCGACACGGCCGATGCCTCCCGGCTCGCGGCCCTTGTCCGGCTTGTTCAGGGTGCAGACCATCTCGCACTGGTCTT
>CAYPVD010000176.1:0-5888 GCA_964414055.1 uncultured Fibrobacteraceae bacterium | reverse complement strand
AAGAACCGACCAGGTGGCTGCCGTCGTAGGATTCGAAACCTTCCTGGGGGATGTCCAGCCACAGGCCGCCGGCCTGCTGGAAATCCGCCTTGAAGGCATCGGGATCGAAGAGGGCGATGCTGTCTTCCACGGCGATGCGCGGGGCATAGGCGGGCGGGAAGAAGGCGAGGACCTCGAATCCGCGCGCCGTCCAGTCCGCGGTCTGGGACATGAAATCACGGATCTGCGCCGGGTCGACATGGTTGCCGGCCATGCGTTCCCTCAGGCGGGTCAGATCCTGGAAATTATCCCTGGGTATCTGGTCGGTTTCGATCCAGCCGTCGGGATGGAAGGTCTGGAACAGCCGTACATGAGGTTGGATGTGGAAGCCCCGTCGTATGTACAGAGAGGGGGAAAGAGGCTGGAACCAGTCCGCCACCCGGGGGGCGTGCAGATAGAGCCAGACCTGATCCCATGGCTTGTTAAGGTACTCGTGATACTGGGCGTTACTGATCTTTTCCGGCATGAAGGCCAGGGCCGTGGGCGCCAGGATGATGATTCGTCGGGGGGCAGCCGGATCCAGCAGGGCTTCGGTGGCGGCGTACATCTCCTTGTTCATGCCGCCGGCGTGGAAGGAGAAGTTGAAGATGTCCAGGTCGGTGAGGGTCTGCCGCATCACGCTCGGAGAGACACCTCGCAGACCTCGTGAATCGCCCAGGATGACGCATTCGTGCAGATCGCGCTGATGGGTCTTGTTGATGAAGAACCAGGCCTCTCGCGACCGGACGTCCTCGGTGGGATCGGGTGAAGAGGGGCGGAACACGGCCAGGATGATCAAGCCGATCATCGCCAGCAGGAATGTTCCCAGAATGCGCTCGCTCTTCATCACCGCTCCTAGAACTGGAAGTAGATGAACTTGCTGCCCGGGCCCCGGAAGAAGACGCAGGCCACGATCAAGGCGGCCATGGCGGCGGTCTGGACGTGGGGACGAATGGAGGCCGGCAGGAATTCACGCTCGTTCCAGTGCATGAAGAACCAGAGTTCCCTCAAGGCGGCGATGATGACGATCACGCCGATGTTCAGGAGCTGGACGCCGCCCAGGTCGTACATCAGGCCCGTGAAGCCTCCGCGGAAGGAGAACATGCTGTGGAGGACGGCGACGGCCCGCTGCAGGGTGCTGGCCCGGAAGAAGACCCATGTCCCCCAGACCTGGAGCAGGACCAGGGCCGAGGCGATGTATCTTCCCGCCGGCCAGGCCATCACCCGGCGCGGCCAGCGCGTGAACCGCTCGACTGTCGCACCGGCGGCGTGCAGCCCGCCCCAGATGATGAAGTTCCAGGCCGCGCCGTGCCAGAAGCCGGAGACCAGCATGGTGATCCACATGTTGATCTCGGACTTGAAGGTGCTGCAGCGGGAACCGCCCAGGGGGATGTAGACGTAGTCGCGGAACCACGTGGACAGGGAGATGTGCCACCGGGTCCAGAACTCCCGCAGGGAGGTGGAGATGTAGGGGTGGTTGAAGTTGACCATGAAATCGTAGCCAAGCCACTTGGCCAGCCCCCGGGCGATGTCGCTGTAGCCGCTGAAGTCGCAGTAGATCTGGAAGGCGAAGGCGGTCATGATCACCCACCAGAAAAGCGTGTTGGGCGAGTGGATGGGGTTGTTGAAGGCCTCGGTGACGTAATAGGCCAGGTTGTCGGCGATGAGGACCTTCTTGGCGAAGCCGTGGACCACCAGGTACAGGCCGTCCCAGCGCTCTTGCTCGGTGGTGTGGCTTTCCTTCTCGAGCTGGGGCAACAGGTCGGCGGCCCTGATGATGGGGCCGGCCACGAGCTGCGGGAACAGGGACAGGTAGGCGAAGAAGTGGAAGGGGTTGCGGGTCGGCTGCAGCTGCCCCTTGTAGATGTCGATGGTGTAGCTCATGGACTGGAAGGTGTAGAAACTGATGCCCACCGGCAGGATCAGGACGAAATCGGGAATGCAGGCCCGCAGGTCGATATGGATCCCCATGTGGGCCAGCAGGATGCTGAGATTGTCCGCGAAGAAGCCGCTGTACTTGAACACCATCAACGAGCCGATGTTGCCGAGAATGGAAAGGCCCAGATAGAACTTCTTGCGGCCCGGGTGCGCCGCCATGCCCAGGCCCGCGAAGTAGTCCAGCAGGCCGCTGGCCAGGATCAGGAACAGGAAGCGCCAGTCCCACCAGCCGTAGAAGAGGAAGGAGGCCGCAACCAGGTAGACGTAGCGGGCCTGCCGGTGCGGCTTGATCAGGGGCCACAGGGCAAAAAAAACCGCGGCGAATACCAGGAAGATGAGCGAATTGAAGAGCATTTACGCCGTCCGTAAAGGTCGATCAGGTTTGCTGGGCTCTGTGTCGAGGAACCCCGGTTGCGGGCGCACCAGGTTGGTCCGCGTGCGTAATGGGTTCCGAATAATATCATTGTCGGGGTGGCGGTGGCAAACCTTAGATTTTTGTCTCACATGTAGCCTAGATCCTTCATCTCCTGCTCGATCCGCTCACGTTCGTCCGCCGAAAGGTTATCCCCGCCGAGCGGCCCGGGGGGAGGGGCGGCCAGATGGGCCCGCAACCGGATCTGCATGCGGCGGCGCAACGCCTTGTCACTCGCCAGATTGCGGGTTTCGCCAGGGTCGCGGGCGAGGTCGAAGATCTCGGTCTGGAGCTCGCGCTGCAGGAACATGTTGATCCACATCTTGCCGCGGGTGATGACGTCGAGGGAAGGGTTGGGCAGGGGTACGATGAGTTTGTGGTCGCCCTCGCGCATGGCCAGTTTGGATTTGCCGTGACAGAAGACGGGCGAGACCGGAGCCGAACCGTTCTCGAGCAGGCTGCCCAGTCCGGTGGATGGTGCGTTCTCGACCCCGGCCATGCGCAGCAAGGCAGGCAGCATTTCCACCTGGCTGACAGGTTGCCCCAGGTGTCGGCCATGACCCGGACTGCCTGGGTCGAAGATCAGGCCCACGGTGCGGACGATCTCCTCGTAAAGGTGGATGCCGCCATGTGAGAAGCCGCCGTGTTCCAGGAATTCGTCCCCGTGATCGGACAGGACGGCGATGATGGTGTCGTCGGCGAGTCCCAGCTCCCCGAGGCCGTCGAGCAGCTTGCCTATCGCGTGGTCGTTGTAATGGACGGCCGCGTCGTACTTGTCGATGATCCACTGCAGGGTCACGGGGTCGAGCTTGCGGCGCCCCCTGTTGACATCCTTGATGAACTTGAACATGGACGTCTTGTTGCGCCGTCTGTCCAGTTTTTCCGCCTCCGGCAGCAACAGTCGCCTCACCTGGAGGTCGACGGCTTCCGGTGCGACCGAGTCGAATCCGGCGGCGAAGCGGTCAGGCAGGCGGAACGGGGTATGGGGACCGTCGTAGTGGACGAAGAGGCAGAACGGCCCCTTGTCCTTGCCCTGGTCGGCAAGCCACTCCAGGGACGAGGCGGTCACATCCAGGGGCAGGTTCTTGCTGAAGTCGAAGCCCCGGGTGTCCGTCACAGCTTCGATGGGCCCCCAGATGTGACGCAGAAGATTCCGGAAGAAGCGGAACGTCACCACCCCGCCGGTGCGCATGCCCGCTTCCCTGACCAGATCCCAGATCGGGGAGGAAACGGCCTGGGAAGTGAAGTTGAAGACCCCGTGGTGATGGGGGTGAAGGCCTGTGAACAGGGACGTGAACGCGGGAGCGGTGAAGTTGGAGACCGACCACAGGGCGTCCAACCTTGTCCCCATGCCGGCCAGCCGGTCCAGCACGGGCGAGGTGGGCCTCCTGTAGCCGTAACAGCCCAGGTGGTCGGGCCGGAGGGTGTCGACGACGATCAGCAGGATGTTTTTCACCGGTTTCGCCTTTGCATGGGCATGATCGTCCTCCTTCGCGGGTCATGATAGCAGACACTTTTTCCCGAGGGAATCCAATCCCGGTGGGTATGAGCGGAAAAATCCGTCAACCACCACTCGACATTGACGATCAATCTCCAGAGACGATATTGGAAGCTGGAGGACAACCCCAGCCGAACATCAGCCCCTACGCCGAGGAGCCGGAAAAATGAAAGTCAACTTCGTGGATCTCAAGGCCCAGTACGCCACCATCAAGGACGAGGTGAATACGGCCATTGCGGGCGTGCTGGAAAGTTGCGCCTTCATCAATTCCCGCTCCTTCGAAGGCGATTTCGCCAAATACATCGGCACCGAGTACTGCGTGGGTGTGGGCAACGGCACCGACGCCCTGTACATGGCCATGAAGGGGCTGGGTTTCGGTCCGGGCGACGAGGTCATCACGGCCGCCAACACCTTCATCGCCACCGCCGAGGGCATCGGCCGCACGGGGGCCACTCCCGTGTTCGTGGATTGTGATCCGGTGACCTACAACATCGACCCGGGCAAGATCGAGGCGGCCATCACGGACAAGACCAAGGCCATTGTGCCTGTGCACCTTTACGGCCAGCCGGCGGACATGGACGCCGTCATGGCCATCGCCAAGGCCCACGGGTTGCTGGTGGTCGAGGACTGTGCGCAGGCCCACGGGGCGACCTACAAGGGCCGCAAGGTGGGAACCTTCGGCGACGCCGCCTGCTTCAGCTTCTACCCGGGCAAGAACCTGGGCGCCTACGGTGACGGAGGGGCGGTATGCACCAACAACGAGGAACTGGCCAAGCACGTGCGGATGATGGGGGACCACGGTAGCGCTATCAAGTACCAGCACGACTTCGAGGGCACCAACAGCCGCCTGGACGGGATCCAGGGCGCGGTGCTGTCGGTCAAGCTGCGTCATCTGGATGACTGGACGCAAAGACGCATCGAGGTGGCGGCCCGCTACGGGGAAGGTCTGCAGGACGTCTGCACGGTGCCGGTAACCGCCGAGGGGAACAAGCATGTCTTCCACCTCTATGTCGTCCAGGTGGGCAACCGGGAAGAGGTCATGAAGCATCTGACCGAGCAGGACATCGCCTGCGGAATCCACTATCCGGTGGCCCTGCCGGCCATGCCGGCCTATGCGCATCTTGGATACGGGGTTGAGCAGTTCCCGGTCGCCTCCGCGGCGGCGGACAGGATTCTCAGCCTGCCCATGCACGGGGATCTGACCGATGCGGATGTGGACCTCGTCATCGAAGAAGTGAGAAGGATTGCCAAATAGCACCCAATGTGGTATCATTGTGTCCTGTAACAGGGTTTTGCCGGGCATGGCGATCGTTTTGCCCGGCATACTTATGGTCTGGGTGGAGGTTGACATCTGATCATGGTTTCACTACTTATCATATACCTGCCAAGCATCTGGACTGTCTGGGAGAGCCAATCGATTTAATTGGTAAAGTCCGCTCCAAAACGAACGAAACCCAATAAGGAAATGGGGTTGCCCACAGGCGGTCTGGCTTGGGGATCCCATCCGGGTGATCGTGGATGGATGAATGAGGTGGGCTGTCCACCTTCTGTCTGGGGAAGTGCATGTCCAAGATCTTCGATGCATACAAGAAGCAGGCGGGGAAATCCCTCGATCTGACCCAGCAGGTCAGGAGGGTGGGTTCGTTCACCCTGTTTCCACCGCCGATGGGCCCCCAGCAGGGGGACTTCGATCGCCTGGCCAATCGCATGCTTTCCCTCCGCCTGAATAATCGTGGGGCTGTTCTAAGTTTCGCTTCCAGTGCTTCGGGGGAAGGGGCGAGCTTCGTGTCCTACAATGCGGCCATGGTTCTCGCTCAGGATTATGGCCAGAAAGTCGCCTGGATCGACGGGAATTTTCTTTCTCCCCAGGCCAGGTTGCAGGAACAGGACGGGGTTTCTTTCAGTGCCCTGTTGCAGGATCCAGTGTTGGTCGATACTCTGCTGGTGGACGGCAACCCCTTTCTGATCCCGGGGGGCTCCAATCTGATGAGCGTCAAGGGGCTGTTCGCCGATGAGAAGTAC
>CAYPVD010000175.1:0-5954 GCA_964414055.1 uncultured Fibrobacteraceae bacterium | reverse complement strand
CATGAGCGGCCAGCAGATGACCCCCGAGGAGACCAACGAGCTGAAGCAGACCCTCTGGCTGACCCTGGCGTTCATCTGCATGGCCCTGGCCGCCATGTTCGAGAGCTTCTTCCTGCCCCTGCTGGTGCTGCTGGCGGTGCCCATGGCCCTGGTGGGCGTGGGAGGGATCTTCTGGGGCACCGGCAGCGAGTTCGACTCCTCGGCCAAGATCGGCCTGATCCTGATGTTCGGCATCGTGGTCAACAACGCCATCCTGCTGATCAACCGCTTCCGCCTGCAGGTGCGCGAGGCCGTGGACGCCCGTCGGGGGGACCCGGCGCTGGTGCCGGACAAGGAGCGGTTGGGCGGCTTCGACCTGTGGCGGCTGCCCGGCCCCGAGCGCAGGGCGATCCTGCAGGAGGCCATCACCTCGGGCGTGCGCATCCAGATGCGGTCGATCCTGCTGACCAGCGGCACCACCATCGCCGGCATGCTGCCCCTGCTCTACAAGCAGGACCTGTCCCGCGGCAAGGACATCTGGATGAACCTGGCGCTCAGTTCCATCGGCGGGCTGACCAGCAGCACGGTGCTGATCCTGGGCGGCCTGCCCGTCTTCTACTGGATGTTCACGCGTTGGGGCTGGGGCCTGGCCTCGCTGGGAGCGAAACTGGGCTCGCGACGTGCGACGAGGACCTCGTCCGCCACGCGACTGGAAGCGGACCATGGCCCTTGACGCACGGAACCTGACCCGCCTGCGTCGCCGTCTGCACGCCCTGGCCGAACCCTCGGGCCGGGAAGAGGCCACCGCCGCCTTCATCGCCGAACAGCTTACTACCTGCGGCCCCGACCTGCTGTTGACGGAACTCGGCGGCCACGGCGTGCTGGCGATGTTCGCCGGTACCGAATCCGGACCCTCGGTCATGCTGCGCGCCGAACTGGATGCCCTGCCCCTGCCCGAAACCCTGGATATCGACCACGCCTCCTTCACCCCGGGCATCTCGCACAAGTGCGGCCACGACGGGCACATGGCCATGCTGCTGGGAGTGGCGGACATGCTGGGCCGCCGCCGTCCCGATGGCGGCCGGATCCTGCTGCTTTTCCAGCCGGCCGAGGAAACCGGCGCCGGAGCCGCGGCCGTCCTGGCCGACGACCGTTTCGCCGGACTGCATCCGGACTGGATTTTCGCCCCGCACAACCTGCCCGGCTATGCCCCGGGTACCGTGGTCACCGCCCCGGGGACCTTCTGCGCCGCCAGCACAGGTCTGGACGTCACCCTGACCGGCCGTTCGAGCCATGCCGCCTATCCCGAGCAGGGCCTCAGCCCCGACCGCGCCTTGGCGGAACTGGTGCTGGAACTGGTCAACCTGCCGGATCACCTGCCGCACGAGGATCACCTGGCCCTGGTCACGGTGGTCCACGGCCGCCTGGGTCGCCCCGCCTTCGGCATCGCTCCCGCGCAAGCCGAAATCCTGGCCACCCTGCGGGCCGACCGGGATGAGATCCTGGACCGTCTGCAGACCGCCGCGGAGAAAGCCGTCATCCGTATTTCGGATGCCTACGGCCTCCAGCACGAGATCGTGTGGCCGGAACCGTTCCCCGCCGTGATCAACGACTCCAGGGCGGTGGCCCTGGTCGCAAGAACCGCCCGTGAACTGGGACTGGACTGCACCGCCCCCGCGGAAAGCCCCTTCCGGTGGTCGGAGGATTTCGGTCGCCTGGCCGACCTGGGCCGTGGAGCCATGCTCGGCCTGGGCAGCGGACAGGACACACCGGGGCTGCACGCCGAGGACTATGATTTTCCCGACGCCATCCTGCCCGGTGCCGTGGCCCTGCTTCATGCCCTCTGCCTAGCCCCCAGCATGGCCCCCCTGTGAAATGATTTCCTTGTGCCGCTGAAATTGTGTTTCCCTCAATATCCCGGCACCGAATTCCGGTTCCAGCAGGTTATGCCTGCTGGAACCGGAATCAAGACGGGGTGATTCAGGGGGAAACACAATTTCAGCGGCACAAGGAAATCATTCCGGATAAGAGTGATTTTCTTTCTCGGCAAAGACTTATGCAGACCCGTCAAAAAATCGACAAAATATTGTGCTGTCCGGTTTCACAACTTATGTTCTAAACTCACCGCTCACACAGCACATCCTGACCTTAAATCCAGGAGATGAAGATCCATGGCTGAAAACGGTTCGGTTGCCTGGTCATCGGTCGGGAAGAAGGTGATTACCGGGGTCACGGGGTTCGCCCTCATGGGGTTCATCATCGCCCACCTGATCGGTAATCTCACCCTCTTCATCGGTCCCGCCCAATTCAACGGCTACGCCCACTTCCTCGAGAGCATCCTGTACGGCTGGTTCGTCATCGCGTTCGAGTTGGTCATGCTGTTCGTCTTCCTGTTCCACATGATCGCCGCCATCACGGTGGCCTGGACCGACCGGCGCAAGGCCAGGACCGAAGGCTACCGTTACGCCAGGAACGCCGGGGGCAAGAGCCGCAAGACGCTTTCCTCGACGACCATGATCTACACGGGGATCCTCATCATCCTCTTCGTGATCGGCCACATCTACCTGTTCAAGATCAATCCCAGCCATGAGAACCTCTACGCCACGGTCTCGGCCGCCTTCAGCGGGATCGGGTTCACCGCCTTCACGATGATCATCATGATCCTGCTGGGCTTCCACCTGCGCCACGGCTTCTGGAGCGCTTTCCAGTCCCTGGGCTGGACCAACGACAAGTACCTGCCGGTTCTGACCAGGATCGCCCTGGCGTTCGCCGTGATCATGGCCATCGGCTTCTTCGTGATCCCCGTTTACATGTACTTCTCCGGTGACTCCAGTTTCACCATGCCGGGAGGTCACTAGTGATGACTGACAGCAAGATCCTCGACCCCAAGATTCCTTCCGGCCCCCTGGCCGAAAAATGGGACCGGCACGAGAAGGACAACCCCCTGGTCTCCCCCGGCAAGAACCGCCGCGAGAAGACCATCATCATCGTGGGCACCGGCCTGGCCGGCGGCGGCGCCGCGGCGACCCTGGGCGAGCTGGGCTACAAGGTCCTGAACTTCTGCATCCAGGACACCCCGCGCCGGGCCCACAGCGTGGCGGCCCAGGGCGGCATCAACGCCTCCAAGAACTACCAGAACGACGGTGACAGCGTGTACCGCCTGTTCTATGACACCATCAAGGGCGGCGACTACCGTTCCCGCGAGGCCAACACCTACCGCCTGGCCCAGCTGTCCATGGGCATCATCGACCAGTGCGTGGCCATGGGCGTGCCGTTCGCCCGCGAGTACGGCGGAACCCTGGCCAATCGTTCCTTCGGCGGTGTGCAGGTCAGCCGCACGTTCTACGCCCGGGGCCAGACAGGCCAGCAGCTCCTGCTGGGCGTGTACAGCGCCCTGTCGCGGCAGATCGCGGCCGGCACGGTCAAGATGTTCCCCCGCCACGAGATGCTCGACCTGGTCATCGTCGACGGGCGCGCCCGCGGCATCATCGCCCGGGAACTGCTGACCGGCGAGATCAAGCGCTTCGAGGCGGACGCCGTGGTCCTGGCCACCGGGGGCTACAGCCCGGTGTTCTACCTCTCGACCAACGCCGTCAACAGCAACGCGACGGCCATCTGGCGGGCCCACAGGCGCGGCGCCTACTTCGCCAATCCCTGCTTCACCCAGATCCACCCGACGGCCATCCCCCAGCTGGGCGACTACCAGTCCAAGCTGACGCTGATGAGCGAGTCCCTGCGCAACGACGGCCGGGTGTGGGTACCCAAGAAACCGGGCGACAAGCGGCCTCCCAACCAGATCCCAGAGGACGAACGGGACTACTATCTGGAGCGGCGCTACCCCGCCTTCGGCAACCTGGTGCCGCGCGACATCGCCGCCCGGGCCGCCCTGGTCGAATGCGATGCGGGCAAGAGCGCCTACCTCAGCGACAGGGCCGTGTACCTGGACTTCGCCGAGGCCATCGGCCGCCTGGGCAAGGACGTGGTGGCCGACCGCTACGGCAACCTCTTCGCCATGTACGAGGAGATCATCGGGGACAACCCCTACGAGACGCCCATGACCATCTACCCCGCCCCCCACTACACCATGGGCGGCCTGTGGGTGGACTACAACCTGCAGAGCACCATCGAGGGCCTGTTCGTGGCCGGCGAGGCCAACTTCTCCGACCACGGCGCCAACCGGCTGGGCGCCAGCGCCCTCATGCAGGGTCTGGCCGACGGGTACTTCATCGTACCGCGGGTGATATCGAACTACCTGGCGGGCGCCAAGCTGCCCGCGGTCGACACCGACCACGACGCCTTCAAGGCCGCCGAGGACGACACCCGCAAGTACATCCAGCGCCTCCTGTCCATCAAGGGCTCGCGCACGGTGCGGGATATCCACTGGGAGCTGGGCCGCACCATGTGGAAGAACGTCGGCATGTCGCGCAACGCCGAGGGCCTGCGTGAAGCCATCGCCGATGTTTCCCGGCTGCGCGAGGAATTCTGGCAGAACCTCAAGCTCACCGGCGACGACGCGGACCTCAACAAGCAGCTGGAACAGGCCAACCGCCTTTCCGACTACCTGGAGCTGGGCGAACTCATGGCCCGCGACGCCCTGATGCGCGAGGAATCCTGCGGCGGGCACTTCCGGGAAGAGCACAAGACCCCCGAAGGCGAGGCCAGGCGCGACGACACCAACTTCACCTTCGTCTCGGCCTGGGAATATGCAGGCGAGGGCAAGGAGCCCTTCCTGCACAAGGAGGAACTGAATTTCGAGTTCGTGGAGCTCAAGACCCGCAGCTACAAGTAGAGGAAGGACAGTGTCATGAGTGACAAAGGAATGACCATTCATCTGAAGATCTGGCGGCAGGCCCGGGGATCCGACTCGGGCGGGTTCGTCGATTACACCGTGGAGAATGTTCTGCCCGAGATGTCCTTCCTGGAGATGCTCGACATCCTGAACGAGACACTCGTGCAGAAGGGCGAGGAGGCCATCGAGTTCGACAACGACTGCCGCGAAGGCATCTGCGGCACGTGCGGCATGGTGATCGGCGGCGTGGCCCACGGGCCCCATGCCGGTAGCACCACCTGCGAGATCCGCATGCGGCAGTTCAAGGACGGGGACACCATCACGGTCGAACCGTTCCGGGCCAAGCCTTTCACCATCATAAAGGATCTGGTCGTGGACCGTTCGGCGTTCGACCGTATCCAGCAGAAGGGCGGCTTCGTCTCGGTGAACGTGGGTTCGGCACCGGACGGCAACGCGTTCCCCATCCCCAAGGACCACGCCGACCACGCCATGGACGCGGCCGCCTGCATCGGCTGCGGAGCCTGCGTGGCCGCGTGCCCCAACGCCTCGGCCTCGTTGTTCGTCAGCGCCAAGATCAGCCAGCTCTCATGGCTGCCCCAGGGGGAACCGGAACGCTCCCGGCGCGCCCTGGCCATGATCGCGCAGATGGACGCCGAGGGCTTCGGGGACTGCTCCAACCACGGCGAGTGCGAAGCGGTCTGCCCCAAGGAGATCTCCATCCAGAACATCGCGCGCATGCGCAGGGAGTATCTCAAGGGGGCCATCAAGGGCTAAAGAACCGATAACAAGACGAAATCCCGGTTGTCCTCGGCCTCTGGCCTGCGGATTACCGGGATTTCGTCTTGTTATCGGCGTTCAAGCCCTTGCGGGCACTACTTCAACACGGCCAGCTTGATCGATCTGACCTGATATCCGGCTTCCACACGGCAGAAGTACACTCCGGAGGGCACCTGCCGGCCCTGGTCGTCCTGTCCGTCCCAGGTCACCGTCCTGGTCCCCGCCGCAGCGGTCTCGTTGACCAGGCGCCGGATCTCCCGGCCCTGCAGGTCGAAGATCCCCACCCTCACGGTTTCCCGACCGGGCAGCTCGAAGGTGATGTTGGTGGTGGGGTTGAAGGGGTTGGGGTAGGCCCCCTTGATCTCCAGGCGACGGGGAACCTGTCCCGGATCGGGATCCAGGTCCCCGG
>CAYPVD010000174.1:0-5998 GCA_964414055.1 uncultured Fibrobacteraceae bacterium | reverse complement strand
GGCTACCATATCCACAACGTGCGGCACCCCGACTGGCCCGTCTACGAGGTCATCGCCGACGTCCTGGGCCAGGGCCGCACGAGCCGCCTCTACAAGAACCTGATCAAGGACCAGAAGATCGCGGTCAACGCCATGGCCATGCCCGGGTATCCGGGCCAGAAGTACGACACCGGCCTGCTGGTGTTCGCCATGCCAGTCAAGGACAAGACCGCCGAGGACATGGAGGGCGCCATCGAGGAGCAGATCCGGAAGGTCGTCGACGACGGCATCACCGCCGACGAGCTGGCTGCCGTCAAGCAGCGGGCCCGCGCCAACTTCATCCGGGGCCTGGAGGGCAATGCCGGTATGGCCAGCCAGCTGGCCTGGTACCAGACCTATTTCGGCGACTGGCACGAACTGTTCCGGCAGGTGGAAGTCATCGACGCCGTGACCCTGGAGGACGTCCAGCGGGTCGCCGCCGAGATCTTCCAGCCGTCCAACCGCACAATCGCCATCATCAAGACCCAGGATCAGGCATCCTGACCTGCGCCGGGAAATCCGCCGCTGGCGGGAGCCGAAAGGATTGGACATGAAGCGAATCAAGAGTGTGCAGGCGGGGGCGTTGTTGCTGCTGGCCGCCGTCCTGCTGATGCCCGGGTCCTCCCAGGCCAAGAAGCCCTGGGAGAAGATCAAGATTCCCCAGCTCCACCAGATCCGGATGCCGGATTACCAGCGCGTCGAGCTGGACAACGGCATGGTGCTGTATCTGGCCGAGGATCATGAGTTGCCGCTGGTGGATCTGAGCGCCACCATCGACGTGGGCAGCATCTACGAACCGGCCGACAAGACGGGGTTGGCCTCCATGACCGGTACGGTCATGCGCAGCGGCGGCACGGCCACCCACAGCGGCGACGAGATCGACGAGATGGTCGAGTCGCGGGGCATGTCGGTGGAGACCTGGATCGGCAAGACCGACGGGGGCGCGCGGATCTCGGCGCTGAAGGACGACATGCAGCTGGGCCTGGATCTGCTGGCCGACATCCTGCGCAATCCGGTGTTTCCCGAGGACAAGATCAAGCTGGCCAAGGAGCAGCAGAAGGCGGCCATCAGTCGGCGCAACGACGACCCCATGAGCATCGCCCGCCGCGAAGCCATGGTGGCGGTGTTCGGCAAGGATCATCCCCTGGCCCGCTATCCCGAGTACGGTACCATCGCCGCGGTCACGCGGCAGGACATGATCGATTTCCACGACACCTGGTTCCATCCCGACCGCATGTACCTGGTGGTGACAGGCGATTTCCAGACCCAGGACATGATCGACCGCATCCGCAGCGCGTTCTCCGGCTGGACCAAGGCCACGGTTCCCCTGCCTGAGGATCCGGAGATCCCCGATCTGCCGCGCACGGTCAACATCGTGGACAAGGACGACCTGACCCAGACGACGGTCATCATGGGCCACAAGGGCATCCGCGCCGACAGCCCCTATTACGCGGGCGTCATGGTCGGCAACCGGATCCTGGGCGGGGGTTTCTCGACCCGGCTGTTCAACGAGATCCGCAGCCGCCAGGGTCTGGCCTACTCGGTGGGCAGCAGTGCCGGTACCGGCTACCGTTATCCAGGCCTGTTCATGGCTTTCACCATGACCAAGAGCGAGACCAGCCAGAAGGCCACCGAAGCCGTGCTCAAGGAGATCAAGAGGATGATCACCGAGCCGGTGACGTCTGACGAACTGGAACAGGCCAAGGACGGAATCCTCAATTCCATGGTCTTCAAGTTCGACACCAAGGACAAGATCCTCAACCGCATGGTCATGTTCGAGCGTTACGGCTATCCCACGGACTTCCTGCAGAAGTACCAGGAACAGGTGCGCAACATGACGGCCGACGAGGTTCTCAAGGCCTGTCAGGCCGTGTGGAAGCCCGACCAGATGACCATCCTGGCCGTGGGCGACTACAAGGACTGGGACGGCGATTTCAGCGAGTTCGGTCCGGTGAACATGGTGGATATCACCATTCCCGAGCCGGCCCTGGAGATTCCTGACGCCACTCCCGAATCCCTGGCCCGCGGCAAGGAATTGATGGAGGCCGCCCGGGAGGCGGCCGGCGGGACCTCCCTGTTCACGGGCCTGAAGTCGTACTTCAACAAGTCGCAACTGGCGGCCACGATCCAGGGCATGGACATGACCTTCACCATCGAGAAGACGGTCGTCTTCCCGGACAAGGCCTACACCCTGCAGAAGACGCCCTTCGGGACCATGACCTCGGTGCTCGCCGGCGACGAGGGTTGGGCCACCGGCCCCATGGGCAACAAGGATCTGGAGGGCAAGGACCTGCAGGCCGCACGCGACGAGCTCATGAACGACACCGTGGGCGTGTTCAAGCACCTGGACAGGTTCCAGTGCCAGGCCCTGGAACCGGCCAAGGTCGACGGCGTGCTCTGCAATCCCGTGTACGTCACCGGCGTGGGGGACGATTATCAGATCTTCTTCCTGAATGCCGATGACAACCGTCTGGTCATGATCCAGTCGCCGGGCCAGTCGCCCATGACCGGTTCGCCGGTGACCCAGAAGGTCCATGTGGACGAATACATGCAGACCGGCGGCTACACCATGCCCAAGGTCATGCGCCTGACCTACGACGACGAGCTGTTCGGGACCATCACCGTGCAGGAGTTCCAGGCCAACCCCAAGGTGGACATGAGCCTGTTCAAGCGTTGATCGACACGACCTGGACCGTATAATGGAACCGGGCGGCATGATGCCGTCCGGTTCTTTTTCCGAGAGGATCAGACATGAGGATCGATGGTCCGGTCGCATGGCGGCGGACAGGTCGGTGGCTGCTGGTGATCGTCGGCGCCTTGGCGGGGATCGCCCTGCTGGTCCTTCTTGCTGCTGTCGTGGCCCTGCGGGGCAGCCTGCCGCGCCTGGACGGCAGGGGACACCTGCCGGGGCTGACCGCGCCGGTGGTGGTCGCACGGGATTCCCTGGGGGTGCCGGATATCGCCGCCCGGTCCCGCTGCGACGCCGCGCGGGCCCTGGGCTATCTCCACGCCCAGGACCGGTTCTTCCAGATGGATCTGCTGCGGCGCAACGCCGCGGGGGAACTGGCCGCCCTGCTGGGCCCCGCCCTGGTGGGAACGGACCGGGATACGCGGCGGCACGGGTTCCGGCGCCTGGCGACACAGGTCGTGGCCTCCGTCCCGGACGGCGACCGGGAAATCCTCGATGCCTACACCGCGGGGGTCAACGCGGGGTTGGAGGATCTGAAGGTGCGGCCTTTCGAATACCTCGTGTTGCGCCGCCGGCCCGAGCCCTGGCGTCCCGAGGATACGGTCCTGACGCTCTACGCCATGTTCCTGGATCTGACCCTTTCGACCGCCTATGCCGAAGAAGCCTGGGCCGAGGTGCGGGACAACCTGCCGCCCGCCTTGGCGACCATGCTCCTGCCACGGGGTAACCTCTGGGAAGCGCCCCTGGAGGCGGAGCCGGTCCCGGGGGTGCAGATCCCCGACTCGGCGAGCCTGGATCTCCACAGATGGAAATACGGCGACATGACCTACCGGCAGTATCACGATTCCCTGCATGGAGTCGCGGCTCGGGACACCGCCGGCAGCAACAGCTGGGCCGTCGCCGGTACCTTGACCGGGCACGGCGGCGCCCTGCTGGCCAACGACATGCACCTCGGTCTGCAGCTGCCCAATACCTGGTACCGGGTGCGCATGAGCTGGCCCGAGGGGAACCGGAGGAGATCGGTGGTCGGAGTGACCCTGCCGGGAACCCCGGCCCTGGTCTCAGGCAGCAACGGCCAGGTGGCCTGGGGGTTCACCAACAGTTATGGCGACTGGACGGATCTGGTCGTGCTGGAGATCGATCCCGAGGACTCCACGCGCTACCGGACACCGGATGGTTGGCGTTCCTTCGCGCGCCGGCAGGAGGTGATCCGGGTGGCCGGCGGGGATCCCGATACCTTGTGGGTGGACGATACCATCTGGGGACCGGTATGGAAGATCGATACCAAGGGCCGCCTCATGGCCTTGCGCTGGACGGCCCATGATGCCGAGACGGTCAACGTGAACCTGATGCACCTGGAGTCGGCGCCCGATGTGAAGTCGGTGATGGAGATGGCGGGTACACTGGGTATGCCCCAGCAGAACCTGGTTTGCGCCGACCATCAGGGGCACATCGCCTGGACCATCACCGGCAGCATCCCCCTGCGGGTGGGCTGGGACGGCCGTCTGCCGGTCTCCTGGGCCGACGGGACCTGCCGCTGGGAGGGATACCTGGATCCGGTGGATCAGCCGCGGATCATCGATCCCCCGGAAGGAAGGATCTGGACCGCCAACAACCGCGTGTGCGCGGGGGTGGATCTGGCGATCGTCGGTGACGGGGGCTACGCCCTGGGCGTGCGCGCCCGGCAGATCCGGGACGCCCTGCGTGCCCTGGATCATCCGGTGGAAAGGGACATGCTGAACGTGCAGCTGGATGACCGGGCCCTGTTCCGGGCGCAATGGCGGAAGCTGGCGCTGGCGGTGCTCGAGCGCAGGCCGCCGCCGGGGGGCTCGCCGCGGGAGGAATTCCTCCGCTTGGTGCGGGACCGCTGGTCGGGCCGGGCGGATGTCGAGTCGGTCGCCTATCGCCTCGTGCGCAACTTCAGTTTCCAATGTGTCGATCTGGTGTACGAGATCCTGATCAAGCCTGTTTATGCGGTCGATTCGGACTTCAGACCGGGTTGGTTGCCCCACAGGTTCGCCGTGGCCTGGGAAGTGCTGGCTGCCCGCCCTGATAACCTGTTGCCTCCCATGTACGACGACTGGGACGACCTGGTGCTGGCGGCCGTGGACTTTACCATGGCGCAGGTCGCCAAAGACGGTCGTGAGCCGGCCGACTACACCTGGGGCGCCCGCAACGTGGTGAAAGTGGCCCATCCCTTCGCCCGCTTGTTTCCCTGGTTGTCGCGCTGGTTGGCGGCTCCGCCCCAGTCGTTGCCGGGCGATTCCTTCATGCCGCGGGTCCAACACCCGGCCAGCGGTGCCAGTGAGCGGATGGTGGTCTCTCCGGGGCGGGAAACAGAAGGCCTGTTCGAGATGCCCGGGGGCCAGAGCGGTCACCCCCTCTCGCCGTTTTTCCTGGCCGGGCACGAGGCCTGGGCCCGGGGTCTGGCGACGGGGCTGTTGCCGGGGTCGGCGGAGCACAGCCTGGAATTGCGGTGAAGGGGCGGCTTGGGCATTGATATGGGTGTCGGGCTGTGCTATGATGCTGGCAGATGAATATATAGCTGCTTCAGAGGTCTACCCGGAATTGAAGGATTGAAGTGCGCGAGCTTCGAAATCCCCGGGAGCTGTCGCCAATGAAGCAGCTATGTTCATATTATAGCACTTATTGATACATCATGTCCAGTATTTTGTGATATGGCTAGATGCCTGAGATTTGGACCGGTAAATCACGATATTGCGCCTCCTGGAGCATGAATATTTTCCACGGATTCCGGGTAGGGAAATCAGCTTGGAAATGAAACTTACCGTCGCTGACGGCGTATCACGCCCACCGGCCGCTGTGGTGCGGTTGGTTGGCAGGGGGAGAGAATGATCATGTTCTTGCTGGATGTGGTGGTGTTGATGGCCATCTTGACCGTGGTGCTCAGCGTGGGGCTGCTGATGTTGAAGTTCGTCTTCGCCTTGGTACTGTTGCCGCTGAAGCTGGTCTTTCTCCTGACCAGGGGATTGCTCGCCCTGGTGGTCGCCCTGCCTTTGCTGCTGATCTTCGGCGGTCTGGTCACGGCCCTGTTGCCGCTGAGTCTGATCTTCCTGTTCCTGCCGGTGATCGTTCTGGGGGGGATCGCCTGCAAGCTGGTGGGCATCTGAAGCGGTGCGATCAGCGTTTCTTCAGGCTGATGGTCAACCGAAACTCCGCCACCGGCTCCTCGCCCAGCTTGTCCGGGCAAGTGGCCGTGACCCTTACGGTGCCTTCCCTGCGTTCCCCGCTCTGCTCGGCGTCAGCCAGGAGGCCGGCCAGCATCTCCCC
>CAYPVD010000173.1:0-6014 GCA_964414055.1 uncultured Fibrobacteraceae bacterium | reverse complement strand
AGGCGCGGGTCTTCTTCAGGAGCGGTAGATGCCCAGTCGGCGGCAGGTGTCGATGAGGGTGCGCACATTGCGCCAGGCGCGGGGACTGTCGCTGCGGACATTGTCCACCGGACAGAGGCCGAACCCCCCGCCCGGCGCACGGTGAGCCCCGTGGAGCAATGGCGCATCGGCGGCGAGGACGACGAGGATATCCTCCTGGGCCTGGTCACCGCCGCGATCCAGGGCCCCGACGGCAACACCTATCTGCTGGACACCCAGCTCTCCCAGATCCTGGTCATCTCTCCCGACGGCGAACTGGTCACCACCCTGGGCCGCGAGGGCGACGGACCGGGCGAACTGCGCCGACCCCACGGCCTGCTCCTGTGGGACGATCACACCCTGGGCGTGGTCCAGGGCTTCCCCGGCCGGATCACCCTGCTGGAACTGGACGGCACCCCCGCCGGCACCGTCACCGTCGGCGGCGAAGCCGAAGAAGGCGGGTTCAATTTCCTGAACAAGGCCATGATCGCAACCGACAGGATCGTGGCGCAGAAGGGCAGGGGCAGCTTCGACCAGAAGACTTCCAAGTCGATTTCGATCAGCACCTTGTCGGTACTTGACCGCGAGGGTGACGAACTGGCCCAGATCTGCACCAAGAAGCGCGTGAACGACTTCAGGCACCGGGTCTTCGACGAGAGGAAGAACTTCTCGGAGATGAACCAGTGGACTCTCGCCCCCGGAGGGATCATCTACACCGCCCCCGAACGCGACGCCTACGCCGTCAACGCCTATGACCTGGACGGCAAGCTGTTGCACACCCTGCGGCGTCCCTACACCCCCCGCAAGCGCAACGACGAGGACAAGAAGGACATCACCAAGGGCGTGAACATGATCATGAACGGCCGCCGGCTGGAGGTCGAAACCCACGTCCTGGATACCGATCCTGCCATCAGGGGCCTGCACGCCGCGGCCGACGACCGTCTGTTCATCACCGGCAGCCACGACCGGCCCGAGGATCTGCCCGAGGGCATCGGCTCCCGCTACGAGGTCATCTCGCCCGCGGGAGAGTTCCTGGAGGAGCTGTCCCTGCGCATCCCCGGCTTCGACCCCGAGGCCGACCGCGTCATGTTCCTGGACGGCAGGAATTTCCTGCTGATGCGCAACATCGAGGCCGCCACCGAGGCCGTCAGGGCCTCCTTCACCGGCGGCGGCCAGGACGAGGAGGAGGATGAGGAGGATCTGGGCGACGCCGAGCCCCTGGAGATCGTTCTCTACCGGCTTCCCTGATCCTGAAGGGCGAGAAAGCCTCCAACAGGAAGTTGGGGGCTTTCGTCCCTGCAAGCAGGGGATGTCGTCGCCGGGAGATGAGAAAACTAGACCAGGTACAGATCCACCAGCACCGCCCCCAGCAGCACCATCCCGATCCACGAATTGATGGTGAAGAACGCCTTGTCGATGTGCCGCAGGTCACCGCCCCGCACCAGGGCCTGCTCCCAGGCCAGCAGCCCGATCATGACCAGCACCCCCAGCAGGGAAACCGGCCCCAGGGACCCCGCACGGCGCCACGCCCCGGCCACGAAGCCCACCGCCAGCACATGGAACACGCGTGAGAGGACCAGCGCCCGCTGCACGCCGAAACGCGCGGCCAGGGAATGCAGGCCCACCCGGCGGTCGAAGTCCACGTCCTGACAGCCGTAGATGGTGTCGAAACCGGCCACCCAGAACATCACCCCGGCGGCCAGCCACAGGGGGAAAGGGGCGAACGAGCCGGTCACCGCCAGCCACGCCCCCACCGGGGCGACGGCCAAACCCAGACCCAGCACCAGGTGGGACCAGGGCGTCACCCGCTTCATGTACGAGTAGCCCAGCACCACCACCAGGGCCACGGGGCTGAGGGCGAAGCACAGGGGATTCAACCGCCAGGCGGCCACCACCAGCAGGGCGCAGGACAACGCAACGAACACCGCCACTCCGGTGACCGAGACCCGACCGGTCGGCAGATCCCGGTCGGCGGTGCGCGGATTGGCCGCGTCCAGATGACGGTCCGCCAGCCGGTTGAAGCCCATGGCCGCACTGCGGGCTCCGACCATGGCCGCCAGCACCCAGCCCAGCACCGGCCAGGACGGTCGGCCGTCGGCGGCCACCAGCAGCGAGATCAACGCGAACGGCAGGGCGAAGATGGTGTGCTCGAACTTGACCAGGGATGCGTAGCGGGCCGGCAGGGTCACAGGGCGTCCTCGCAGGGGTTGAGGGTTCAGGGCAGAAGCTACACTTCCGGACCGCAGGGAGCAACAAAGGGAACGGGGACGCCCGACGGCGTCCCCGCACACTGTCCCCGGCCTTGGCCCGGAGAGCTACTTGCCCGCGGCGGCCCGCATGTCGGCGGCCATCTCGCGGATCTCCACCAGATCCTTCTTCATCTTGGCATAACCGTACCAGGTCGCGTAATCCGGGTTCATGTGGAAGGAAGCCTGGAACGTCTTCATGCGGTGGTCCATGAACATCTCGTAGAGGGTCTCCTCCACCTCGGTGTCCACGTCGTAGAAGGTCAGCAGATCGGGGTACTTCGCCCCGGGCCGCTCGGGATTGCTGATGATCCCGTCCTGGTACAGACCGGCCACGATATCGATGGCCTCGGCGAACAGCTTGTCCGCCTCCTTGACCATCTGGTCGGCGTTCTTGAAGTTCTCGGCCACGAAGCTGGGAGAGTGGCACTTCTCGCAGGCTGTGACGAAGTGCTGCCTCTCCTCCTGGAAACTCTCGGCCGTCAGCCGCACGAGGTTGCCGGCCTTGACCACGTCCAGGCGGCCGGTGGGATTGCCGTCGGGATCCAGCACGCCCAGACCCTTGAGGATCGTCGCCCGGTAACCCATCCACTCGGCGTCCTGCTCGGGCAGCCGCAGGGCCAGGAAGCCCCAGGCGGACATGACGCGGTGGTTGCCTTCCTGCATGTGGCAGTCCTGGCAGGTGGGGGCGCGGTGCCGCTTGTCCGGATCGATGGCGCGGTTCATCAGGTAGGTCACGCCGTGCTTGCTGCCCGACCACATCTCCCACTGGGCGTGGTCGAAGCCGGTGTGGCAGGTCTGGCAGGCCTCGGGCTCCTTGGCCTCGGCCTTGCTGAAGGCGTGGCGCGTGTGACAATTCTGGCAGTCCATGCCGTACTTGTAGTACTTGCGCCCCTCGGACTCGCGCTTGGTCTCATCGGTCAGACCCAGGGTATGGCACCCGCCGCAACCCTTCTGCCCGGCCATGAAGGCCTTGGGCTGCATGTGGGAATAGGGCATGGCGTCCAGGGCGATCTGGCCCAGGGCGTGCTTGCCCGACAGGTACTGCTCGGCCTGGTCCTCGTGGCACTCGGCACAGGTGGCGATGGTCGGCAGCTGGGCCTTGTCCACATCGTCCACGCCCTTGTGGGCGTCGCCGTGGCAAGCCGTACAGTCCATTTCCTTGGACATGACGCCGCTGTTGAAGTCCGCCACCAGGGCGGGTGTCATCTTGGCGTGGCAATCCTCGCAGGTCGAGGGCGTGGCCATGACCTGGCCGGCCAGCAGCAGGCACAGGGCGCAGCCCAGGCACAGTGATCTCAGCATGGATCTTCCTCCTCCAGGGTAGAACGGTTCGATACGGAGAGGATAATATCCCGGAGGCCGGGATCAAATCAAGATGATTTTGTCCAATATATACTATTCCGCTATCCCATCCCAGCGGGGCACCAGGTCCACGGTCACGTCCAGATGGTCGCACACACGCTGCACGATGAAGTCCACCAAATCGGCCATGGTCCTTGGCCGGTGGTAGAAACCAGGAGCCGCCGGAATGATCAGGGCTCCCAGCTCGCTCAACCGGGCCAGATTCTGCAGATGATGCGTCGCCAGGGGCGTCTCCCGGGGCACCAGGATCAGGGGACGGCGCTCCTTCAGGCACACGTCCGCCGCGCGCAACAGCAGGGTCTCGCTGGTGCCGGCCAGGATGCGCCCGGCCGTACCCATGGTGCAGGGGACCACCACGAAGGGCCCGCCCCGGGCCGAACCGCTGGCCAGGGGCGCGGTGAATTCCCGCAGGCCGAAGCGCCGCAGGGTGCCGGGTCCGCTTTTTTCCAGGTCGGCAATGATCTCGTCCGCAGACCTGTCCAACTCCACCGGCGCCGTCTGGTCCACCGCTTCGGAGACCACCAGGTTCACGTCGCGACCCGCCTGCAGCAGGACCTCCACCAGGCGCACCCCGTAGACCAGGCCGCTGGCGCCGGTCCAGCCCACACCCACAGCAGGCGTCAATGTCCGTGGGCTCATTCGGATCTCCTCCGGGCCCCCACGATGTGGGCGATGCCGAAGGTCTGGCGCTGAACGAACGCATCGCTGAAGCCGTCTGCCTCCAGCAGGTCGGCGAATTCACGGGGAGTCATGAAGGCCCCCATGCTGTGGCTCAGGTAGCTGTAGGCGGATCCGTCCCGGCCCACCAGCCGGCCCAGGAAGGGCACCAGGGTGTTCAGGAGCCAGCGCAGGGGCAGGGCCACGCCCTTGGCCTGCCCCGTTCCCCGGGGATCGTCGCGGAAGAAATCCAGGACCAGGAGCTGGCCCCCCGGCCTGAGCACCCGGGCGATCTCGGCTACGCCCAGCTTCACATCGGCGAAGTTGCGCACCCCGAAGCCCACCGTGACCGCATCGACGCTCGCCGCCTGCAAGGGCAGGGCCATGGCGTCTGCCGCCGCTAGGGCCAGCCGGTCCGCGCCCCGCTTGCCGCGCGCCCCGACCAGCATCTCGGGGCAGAAATCCGCCGCGATCCAGGCCCGCCCCCGGCCGGCCCGCATGATCTCCAGGGCCAAATCGCCCGTGCCCGCGCAGAGGTCCAGCACCTCGCCGGCATCGGCGTCGACCAGGGCGGCCACCCGGCGGCGCCAGGCCTTGTCGCGGTTCAGGCTCAGCAGGTGGTTCATGAAATCGTAGACGCCGGCGATGCGGGCGAACATGGTGCGCACGGTGCTGCTGTGCCGTCGACGATCGCGCACGGCCCAGGACTCGTCCCGGCCGTGGATGTCCTCGAAACCCGTCATGCGCGGCCGTCCCGCAACCGGCCCAGCAGGTCGGCCCAGCGCTCGGCCACCATGGCGTCCACTTCGGGGTCCATCTCCACCACCGGGGGCCACTCGCGCTCGTAGCCCTTCTCTCCCGGCAGCTTCCGCGTGGCGTCGATACCCATCTTGCCGCCGTAGCAGGCCAGGTTCGTGGCGTGGTCCAGCTGGTCCATGGGTCCCTCGCTGAAGAACACGTCCCGACCCGGGTCGATGCTGCCGGTCACCCGCCACAGCACCTCGTTCATGTCGTGGACGTTCACGTCCTCGTCCACCACGACGATGATCTTGGAGAACATGATCTGGCCCGTGCCCCACAACCCCTGGCAGACCTTCCGCGCGTGGCCGGGGTAGCTCTTCCTGATGGCCACGATCACCAGGTTGTGGAAGCAGGCGGCGGCCGGCAGGTGGTAGTCCGTGATCTCCGGCAGCGGAACCTGCAACAGGGGCAGGAACAGCCGCTCGGTGGCCCAGCCCAGCCAGCCGTCCTCCATGGGCGGCTTGCCCACGATGGTGGCCGGGTAGATGGGATCGCGACGGCAGGTGATGGCCGTCACGTGGAAGACGGGAAACTCCTCGGCCAGGCTGTACCAGCCGGTGTGGTCGCCGAAATCCCCCTCCAGGCGGCGCTCGCCCGGCTCGACGTAGCCCTCGATGATGAAGTCGGCCTCCGCGGGCACCTCCAGGTCGCAGGTCACGGCCCTGGTCATGGTCACGGGCCGACCCGTGAGGAACCCGGCGAACAGGGCCTCGTCGACGTCCGGCGGCAAGGGGGCGGTCGCGGCGTAGGTCAGGGCGGGCGGACCGCCCAGGGCCACGCACACGGGCATGCGCTCACCCTGCTCCTCGTAGAGGGCGTAGTGGGCGGCGCCGGTCTTGTGGATCTGCCAGTGCATCCCCGTGGTCAGGTTGTCGAAGACCTGCAGGCGGTACATGCCGATGTTGCGGGGGCCCCCGTCCGGACTGC
>CAYPVD010000172.1:0-6064 GCA_964414055.1 uncultured Fibrobacteraceae bacterium | reverse complement strand
GCGGCCAGCCCGGTGGGCGACGAGCCGCTGTAGGTGTTGCCCATCAGGTTGACGACCCACCCCTGTTCGAGCTGCTCCTTCTTGAAACCCATGGCCTTGCCCGCCCGCAGGGGGAACTTGCCGTTGGGCATGTGGAACACGGCGTACTTGAAGTCCTCGGGCTTCATGCCGCTGCGCTCGAGGATCCCCCGGCACGAACTGAGCACGTGGTGGAAGTAGGCGGGCTCGCCCGTGAAGCGGCCCGCGTGGCGGGGGTAGAATTCCCCTTCACGGCGCCAGAAATCCGGCGTGTCCGAGGTGAAGGAATAGGTGTGCAGGATCTCGGCCACCACGCCCTCGCTGCCCATGATGAAGGCCGAGCCCCCGGCCGAAGCCGTGTATTCCAGGGCGTCGCCGGGCGCGCCCTGGCTCGTATCGGCCCCGATGCCCAGGGCGTAGGGCATCTCGCCGGACTTGACGTGGGAGTAGGCCACGAACATGGCCTCGGTTCCCGCCTTGCAGGCGAACTCGAAATCGGCCACGTGGCAGTCCGGCCCCATGCCCAGGGCGTCGATCACCACCGTGCCCGAGGGCTTGACGGCGTAGGGATGACTCTCCGAGCCGATGTAGCAGGCCCCGATCAGCTGCGGGTCGATGCCCGCCCGGGTCAGCGCGTCGCGGGCGGCGGCCACGCTGATGGTGATGGTGTCCTCATCGGGCCCGGGAACGGTCTTTTCCTCGAGCAGAAGCCCCTTCTTGAAGGCCTCGGCATCGGCGCCCCACTGGGCGGCGATGTCGTCGGCCTTGATCCTGAAGCGAGGCACATAAGCGCCATAGCCAACAATCCCGTACATGCTGCCTCTCCTTTACTGTTGGGTCAGCTCAACCCGAACCGTACAGGAAGGCACATTGCGCCCCGGCACAGGCCGGACGACTTTCACCTTCGTGTACGATCCGGGTTATACGGCAGGCATTCTAACAGGACCGGGTCCGGGGTTCAAGAACCGGGTTGGCTCATGTCGGATCGGATTGGGCCTCATCCCAGGGCGACATCGAGCATCATCATCACCGCGAAGCCCAGCATGGCCCCCACCGTGGCCAGATCGGTGTTCTTCTGCAGCTGGGATTCGGGAATCAGCTCCTCGACCACGACGTAGATCATGGCCCCGGCCGCGAAGCTCAGGGCGTAGGGCAGCAGCGGGCGCATGAGCATCACGGCCGCAGCGCCGATGACCCCCGCCACCGGTTCTACCAGCCCCGAGGCCTGCCCGTACATGAAGCTCCGACGGCGCGACCATCCCTCGCGGCGCAAGGGAGCGGCCACAGCCAACCCCTCGGGAAAATTCTGGATGCCGATGCCCAGCGCCAGGGCCACGGCCGCCCCGATCCCCGTCCCGGGCACCCCCGCGGCCACCGCCCCGAAGGCCACGCCCACGGCCAATCCCTCGGGGATGTTGTGCAGGGTGATGGCCATGACCAGCAGCACGCTGCGATGCCAGCTGGTGTGGATACCCTCGGCCTCCTCGATGGGAAAGCCCAGGTGCAGATGGGGCAGGATCTTGTCCACGACGTAGAGAAAGGCGCCTCCGGACAGGAAACCGATCACAGCCGGCACCCAGGGGGTCCTGCCGTCGGCCGCGGCCATCTCGATGGCCGGGGCGAGCAGGGACCAGAAACTGGCGGCGATCATGATGCCGGCGGCGAAGCCCAGCATTGCATCCAGCAGCTTGCGGTTGACTTCCTTGAAGACGAACACCACCGCCGCACCCAGGGCCGTCACGCCCCAGGTGAAGATGGTGGCGAGCAGGGCCTGCTGCACCGGGCCCAGATCGAGAAACCACAAGGGCATGGACAACCTCCCGCACCGTCCTGAATTCCGGATGGAGCAACACGATAGCACGGGACCACCAGCCTGGCCACCGGCGGCAGCTTGGCGGTTGATTGTCCCTGCCCGGGACCTTATGATCCTGCTTCGAAACCGGAAGCGACCACGCATTCTTCGGCCGAGGAGTCCCTGGTGAACCCCCTGGTCCTGGGTATGATCATCTACAGCGTGCTGATCCTCGGCGTCGGGGTGGTCTCCGCACGCTTCAACCGCACCCTGGACGATTACCTCCTGGCCGGGCGCAGCCTGGGTCCATGGGTGGCCGCCTTCAGCGAGCGGGCCAGCGGGGAATCGGCCTGGCTGCTCATCGGCCTGCCCGGACTGGCGTTCGCCACGGGCATGGGTACGGTGTGGGTGGGGATCGGCTGCTGCACGGGCATCGCCTTCAGCTGGCTGATGATCGCCCGCAGGCTGCGCGAGGACACCGCGGCCCTGCAGGCCATGACCCTGGCCGATTACTTCGAGGCCCGGCACCGCGACACCAGCCACACCCTCCGTTTCACGGCCACGGTGATCATCCTGTTCTTCTTCACCTTCTATGTGGCGGCCCAGTTCCTGGCCGCGGGCAAGGTCCTGAACTACTACCTGGATATCCCGCCCCTGGGGGGCATGGCCATCGGCGCCGTGCTGGTGCTGTTCTACACCGCCGCCGGCGGCCTGCTGGCGGTATGCTGGACCGACCTGATCCAGGGCGTCATCATGCTGCTGACCCTGGCGGTGTTGCCCCTGGTGGTGCTGGTGGAACTGGGAGGTCCGTCGGGACTGGTGGACAAGCTGGCCCCCCTGGGCGGGCAGTACCTGGATTTCACCCCCGGCTCCACGACCTGGGCGACCCTCAGCGGCGTGCTGGGCAGCCTGGCCATCGGGTTGGGCTACATGGGCCAACCCCACCTGGTGCTGAGGTTCATGGCCATCACCTCGCCCGACGAGATCCGCAAGGGGCGTGTGATCGCCATCTGCTGGGCCTTGATCGCCTTCTTCGGCGCCATCCTCATCGGATTGACAGGACTGGCCTGGTTCGGGCCCCAGGCCATGGGCCCGGGTCAGCTGATTCCCGACCAGGAACAGCTCATGCCCATGATGGCCCGCACCTTCCTGCCCCAGGGCCTGGCGGTGGTGATGATCGTGGGCGCCATCGCCGCCATGATGTCCACGGCCGACAGCCAGCTGCTGGCCATCGCCAGCGCCGTCAGCGAGGACATCTACCGCAAGCTCATCAACCCCCGGGCCGAGCAGGGCTTCCTGGTGGCCCTGGGCCGCTGGGCCACCCTGCTGGTGGGGTTGCTGGCCTTCATCCTGGCCTGGCGCGCCCATGACTTCGTCTACAACATGGTGTTGTACGCCTGGGCGGGGCTCGGCGCCGCATTCGGCCCGCCCCTGCTACTGTCGCTGCGCTGGCGGCGAACCAGCCGGGCGGGGGTCCTGGCAGGACTGATCACCGGAACCGTGACGGTGATCCTCTGGTACAACATCCCGGTACTCAAGGGGTTGCTCTACGAGATGATTCCCGGGTTTATGCTTTCGTTGGCGGCGACCATATTGTTCAGTCTCGTGTTCCCGCCCCGTATCTCCAACGCCGAGGATATCCATGGCGCGCAAGGATGACGAGCTGCTGCAGACCGGCCACCGGCCCGCACCCGGACGCAACCATGAACGGGGGACGCCCCGCATCATCTGGGCGGCCCTTCTGATCGCCATGATCGGAGCCTTCCTTATCTTTCGTTCCCCGGGCGGGAGCCCGTCGGGGATCGGGGAGAACCGTTCGGTGATCACCGTGCCGGCCGATGACCTCGACACCCTGCTGACCGAGCTCGGCATGACCGATTCACTGATCGAGGCGGAAACTCCCCCCTCGCAACCCCGTTCGGGCAGTGTCGAGATCAGGGATATCGCCTCCCCGCTGACCCCGGAGGATCCGGTCGCCGCCCAGGAGAGCCGGATACCCTCCACATCCTCCCCTGCAGAGGCCCGGTCCCACGAGCCGGTCCACGCCCCGGTCTCCAAAACGACCTCAAGCAAACCCCGACCGAAGCCGAAACCCAGGGTGGAGATCCGACCCCTGGACGCCGGACCGTACCTGGTGCAGACCGGGTCCTTCGGCGATCCGCAAAACGCCGACCGCGAGGCCGCGAGGCTGCAGAAGCTGGGCTGGGACGCCCGCATCAAGGTCAGCAGCTCCGCGGACGGATCCATGGTTTACCGGGTCCGCATCGGGTTCTTCGCCGACCGGACCGCCGCCAACCGTTTCATTCGCAACTACAGCAAGCGGCTCCCCGGAGCCATCGCCGTCCATCGTTGAAGTCAGGAGCCGTTTCATGATCAGAGCCGCCGTCACCGGTACGGGATTCCATGTGCCCTCCCAGGTCGTCACCAACCAGGACATGACCCAATGGATGGATACGTCCGATGAGTGGATCACCCAGCGCAGCGGCATCAAGGAGCGCCGCTGGGTCACCATCGGACCCGACGGCCGAGCCGCCGAGACAGGTGCTGAAATGGGTGCCAAGGCCGCCGCAGCCGCCATGGCCCAGGCCGGGGTCGCGGCCGAGGACATAGACCTGATCATATATGCCACGTTGAACCCCGACTGCTTCTTCCCCGGCAACGGCGTCTTCGTCGAGGACCTGCTGGGTCTGAAGACCGCCGGAGCCATGGACATCCGCAACCAGTGCAGCGGCTTCATCTACGCCCTGGCCGCCGCCGACGGCTTCATCCGGGCCGGCACAGCCCGGACCATCCTGGTCATCGGCGGCGAGATCCAGTCCACGGCCCTGAACCTGAGCACGGCCGGCCGCGAGATGGCGGTCCTGTTCGGCGACGGCGCCGGCGCCGTGGTGGTCCGGGCGGAGGAGGGGGAACGGGGCATCCTGGCCTCGGTGCTGCACAGCCAGGGCCGCTACGCCCGGGATCTGTGGCTGGAGGCCCCCACGGCGCTGGTGCCCGAACGGATCAACCAGGAACTCATGGACCAGGGCCGCCACTACCCCACCATGGACGGCAAGCTGGTGTTCAAGCACGCCACCCGCAGGTTCTGCGAGGCCATTTCCGAGGTGCTGGAAAAAGGGGGCGCCGCCATCGGCGACGTGGACCTGCTGGTCCCCCATCAGGCCAATCAGCGCATCACCGAGGCGGTAGGAAAGCGCATGGGCTTGCCGCCGGAAAAGGTTTTCAGCAACATCGCCCGCTATGGAAACACGACGGCGGCGACCATTCCCATCGCCTTGAGCGAGGCGAACGCCGCCGGCAGGTTGAAGTCAGGAGACCTGGTCGTCACCGTGGCCTTCGGCAGTGGTTTCACCTGGGGCGCCAACCTCATCCGCTGGTGAGACCTGCATCTGCGTTTCCAGGATGCACTTGACCTTGAAGCTCAGGGACATGATCCCCACGGCCAGGCGCTCGTTGCGGACCACCACACCCCGGGGAACCTTCAGGTCGGTGGGAGCGAAGTTGAAGATCCCCACGATGCCCGCCTTGACCATCTGATCGGCCACGGCCTGGGCATGGCTACCCGGCACGGTGAGAATCCCGATCAGGACCTTCTCCCGCCTGACGATGCCCTCCATCTCATCCATGTCACGGATGGGTTGCCCCCTGATCTCCAGGCCGATCAGGCGGGGGTTGACGTCGAAGATCCCGTGGATGGGAAAACCCTGGATGTCCAGGTTCTGGTAGTTGGCCAGAGCCTGCCCGAGATGACCGGCGCCCACGATGATCGTCGGTACGGGGTCGGCGATGCCGATGATCTTCTCAAGGGCGGGAACCAGCTTTTCCACCTGGTAAGGGCGTCCCGGCCGGCTGAAACCGCCGAAATAGTGGAAATCGTGGCGCAACTGACTGGCCTTGATGTCCAGGGACTCGGCCAGCTGGCGGCTCGATACGTCCTCTACCCCGATGGCCTGCAACAGCTTGAGTTTTTCCAGGTACAAGGGCAGACGATGGATGGTTGCCTCGGGAACATCGCATCCTTTGCGTTTTTTTCGCACCACGTCACCGCCTCGTTAAAGACCCAACACTTTGCCCTGATTTGGGGCAGTGTTCTGTTATGCTTTTGACAAGCCAAGGTACCGGACCTGCCAAATTTCGTCAAGTGCCTGTTGGTTGTGCCGCCGAGATTGTGTCCGGTATGGGGTTTGCCCAGGATCGGGCACAATCTCGGCGGCACAACCAACAAATCCTGGAGCTTTCTGGCGTTGCTCCATA
>CAYPVD010000171.1:0-6115 GCA_964414055.1 uncultured Fibrobacteraceae bacterium | reverse complement strand
GCTTGGTGAAGTTGCCCACGTTGTAGATCACCGGGATGACGCGCTTGCCGTCCCGGTAGTACTCCTTGCGCAGGGCGTCCATCCAGGCGCCGCCGCGCTTGCTGGCCCGGGGGAAGTAGTCGCTGTACCAGATAGCCACCGTGGAGCCGTCCCGGTCCAGGACCTCGTAAGCCTTGACGTCCGGGTGATACACCGGCAGGTCGGGCCGTAGCTTGAAGGTCAGGCCGTACAGGCGGTTCACCGTGGCGAACAGCCCGGTCCGCACGCTCTCCAGCTCGAAATAGGGCCGCAGCATGGACTCGTCCAGGTCGTACTGCCGCTTCTTGAGCTTCTCCGCGTAGTACCACCAGTCCCAGGGCTGGAGCTCGAAGTCCCCGCCCTCGGCGTCGATCACGGCCTGCAGCCCGGCGGCCTCGTCCTTGGCCTTCTTGACTGCCGGCCACCAGACCTCGTCCAGCAGCCTGTACACGGCGTCGGGCGTCTTGGCCATGTTGTCGTCCAGCACGTAGGCGGCGTGGCTGTCGAAGCCCAGCAGGTGCGCGCGCTCGGTGCGCAGCACGACCATCCGACCGAGGATGTCGTTGTTGTCCAGCTCGTCGCCGTGGTTGCCCTTCTGGGTGTAGGCGGTCAGCAGGGTGCGCCGCGCTTCGCGGTCGGCGCCGTACTGCAGGAACGGGATCAGGCTCGGCTTCTGGATGGTGAACACCCACTTGCCCTCATGGCCCCGTTCGGCGGCGGTCTCGGCGGCAGCCGCGATCACGGCGTCCGGCAGCCCGGCCAGCCCGGCCCGGTCCTCGACCACGTACTCGAAGCGGTTGGTCTCCTTCAGCACGTTCTCGCCGAACTTCAGCGACAGCAGGGACAGCTCCTGGTTCAGCTCCTTGAGCCGTTCCTGGTCCTGGTCGGAGAGTCTGGCGCCGCCGCGCACGAAGAGCTTCCAGGTCTCTTCCAGCAAGCGTTGCTGTTCGCGGTCCAGGTCCAGCTCCTCCCGCTGCCGGTACACCGCGTCCACCCGGGCGAACAGCTCGCCGTTCAGCAGGATCTCGTCGCGGTGCCTGCTGCGCAGGGGTGCCAGCTCGCGGGCGACGGCCTGCATCTCGTCGCTGGTCATGGTGCCGTTGAGGCAGCCGAACACCGCGCCCACCTTGCGCAGCAGGGCGCCGGAGGCGTCCAGGGCCTCGATGGTGTTGGCGAAGGTCGGCGGCTCGGGGTCGGCGGCGATCGCGGCGATCTCCTCCTTCTGCTCGGTCATGCCCTTGACGAAGGCGGGCTGGAAGTCGGTGATGGCGATGCGGTCGAAGGGAGGGACGCCGAAGGGGGTGTCCCAGGTCTCGAAAAACGGGTTGGCCGCGGCGTTGCCGCCGCCGGCGGCCAGGGTGCCCAGTAGAGCCATGATGATCAGGACCTTTCGCATGGGTCAGTCTCTCCAGTTCTTCTCGGGTTCGGGGCGGTTGTCCAGGATCTCCTCGATGCCTTCCAGCACCTCCACGGTGAGCTTGGGGACAACGTCCAGCGCCTGCATGTTCTCGTGGACCTGCTGCACCGAGCTGGCGCCGGTGATGACGGTGCTGACGTCGTCGTTGACCAGGCACCAGGCCAGGGCCAGCTGGGCCAGGGTGCAGTCCAGCTCGCGGGCCACCGGTTCCAGCTTCTTGACCTTCTCCAGGTTGCGCCGGCCTTCCTCGCTCTCCAGCAGGGGTCGCAGCCACTGGTAGTTCTTGAGCGTCAGGCGCGAGCCGTCGGGGATGCCGTCGTTGTACTTGCCGGTCAAGAGGCCCGAGGCCAGAGGGCTCCAGATCGTGGTGCCCAGCCCGATCTCGTCGTACAGGGGGGCGTACTCGGTTTCCACACGCTCGCGGTGCAGCATGTTGTACTGGGGCTGCTCCATGGTGGGCGGGATCAGGTGCTCGCGGCGGGCGAAGTCGTAGGCGCGGCGGATCTGGGCCGCCGACCACTCGCTGGTGCCCCAGTACAGGGCCTTGCCCTGCTGCAGGATGTGGTTCATGGCCCACACGGTTTCCTCGATGGGGGTGTCGATGTCGGGTCGGTGGCAGAAGATCAGGTCCACGTAGTCCAGCTGCAGGCGCTCGAGGGCGGCGTCGGTGCCCTCGACGATGTGCTTGCGCGAAAGGCCCTTGTCGTTCGCCCCGTAGACATAGCCCTCGCCCTCGGGACCGGGACGCCCGCCCCAGAAGATCTTGGTGGATACAACCAGGTCCTCGCGCCGCCAGCCGGCCTTCTTGATGGCCTGTCCCATGATGATCTCCGACTGTCCGGCCGCATAGACCTCGGCGTTGTCGAAGAAGTTCACGCCGGCGTCGAAGGCGGCGGTCATGCACCGCAGGGCCTCGTCCACGTCCATCTGGTCGCCGAAGGTGACCCAGGAACCGAACGAAAGCGCCGAGACGCGCAGCCCCGACCTGCCCAGAAAACGATACTCCATGCCTGGCTCCTCCTTCGGGTTCGGGAAAGCGCACCAGGGGATCGTTCGACGGCGCATTGTAGCACCTGGCCCCTTTTCTTTCCCGGCCAATCTCCGTACATATACGAAAGTTCGCCAATGTCACCATTCCGGCCGACCTAGACATTCTCCCGGCGGATTCGCTCCCTGAGTAGGGCCGGAAGCCAAGTACAGGAGATGAAGATGATGAACCTGGTGCGCAGATTCGGTTTCCGGTCCCTGATCCTGACGGTGTCGGTGGCTCTGGCTGGAATGCTTTTCCCGGCCTGGGCCCTGGCGTCCAAGCAGATCATCATCGACTGGAGAGGCCGCGACGGGGATCCCATCGACGGCAACGATTTCAGCAGCGGCGGCAGCGGCGGCGGCGGCGACGACATCTTCCACCAGGACTACATCGGTTTCAGCTCGTCCGGCTCCGCAGACGTCGGCCTGTGGGTGCTGCCCCTGGGCCTGGACGGAGTCAGGATCATGATCGTGCCCAGTCTGGAACCGGGCGGGTTCATGGTGCGACTGGTGATTCTACCCCGTACCGATGCACAGGCGGAGGCCGGCCATGCGGAGTAACAGCCAAAGCGCGCAGATCAGAACCCTGCCGACGGCCGGTCGGGTCCGCGACCTGCCCCTGGAATCGGGGATATGGCAGCTGGCCCACGACGCCTTCGTGCAGGAGGACTACGAGACGGCGCTGACCAAGATCCGCCATGCCCTCAACACCGTGCCTTCCCATGAGGGCCGGCCCGTGGTGCCGGTGCCGGAGCCCGGCGTGCCCACGGTCAAGGACGGGGTCGTCCTGTGCGCCCGGTGCCTGTTCCAGCTGGATCGTTACGAGGAGTTCGAGGTCCTGCAGGCCTCGGCCGGCCGCTGGGATCTGGTGCCCGAAAGGATGCCCGACCTGGATGTTGTGCACCTGGCGTTCGCCTGCAAGCAGGGCCACTACGGCCGTGTGGTGACCGAGGCGACCGAGTTCATCAAGACCCACCGACAGGATCTGCCGCCGGTCATCGCGCACTTCCTGCACCTGCGGGGTTTCGCCTATTCCCACCTGGGGCGTCCGGATCATGCCCGCGAGGATATCGAGGCGGCGTATTCCCTTTTCAAGGTCCTGGGCGAACACCTGGACGGCTCGCGAGCGGCAAACCTCATGGGTATCTTGAACTTGCGCGAGGGCCGGTTCTCCTCCGCCGAGCAATGGTTCCGGCGTGCCCTGGCCGGTCACACCCGTCTGGGCATGCTCAAGAACATGGGCGGCAATCACCTGAATCTCGGGATCACGTCCTACAAGCTGGGCGATCTCGGGCAGGCCATGGTGGAGTTCGAAGCCGCTTCGGGGCTGCTGAAATCCGTGGATGCCCAGGTCAGCCTCTGCCGCCTGGACATCGCCCGGGGCAACACCCTGCGCCTGCTGCGCGATTTCTCCTCGGCCAAGGAGCACCTGCTGAACGCCTACGAGAGCGCCGGCAGGTTGATGCTGTCGCGCGAGGAGGCCCTGGCCCTGGAGTTCCTGGGCGACGTGGCCCGCGACGAGAAAAGGCTCGATCCGGCCCGGCGCTACTACAGCCGGGCCCTGGCCATCGCCGGTGCCATCGCTCCGGACGGCGACGTGGTCATGGAAGTCATGCGGCGGCAGGGCGAGGCCCTGATGCTGCTGGGCCGGCCGGGCGAGGCCCTGCCCGTGTTGCAGCGGGCCCTGTCCCTGGCCGTCAAGCAGAACGACCGCTTCGAGAAGGCCGTGATCTGCCGCGTGCTGGCGGGCACCCTGCTGGCTCTCGGCGATCTGGAATCGGCCGCCGGACAGGCGGGCAAGGCCGTGGACGAGTTGCGCGACCTGCGTGCCAGGCACGAGCTGATGCTGGCGCTGCGGCAGCGCGCGGAGGTCGCCCTGGCCAGGGCCGACAGCGGACTGCACGCCGATTCGGTGGGCCTGCTGGAAGAAGCCTGGCAGGATGCCATGGGGGCATTGGACCTGGCTCTCAAGACCGAGATCGATCACTGGATTCTCGGCGGCCGCCGCCTGCTCAACACCATTTCCAGCCGCCGTCGGCTTCACGAACAGGACGACGGCAGCTTGCACCTGGGGCAGTCCGTCCGCTCACGTGTGCGGATCATCCATGTCTCGTCCTGCATGCGGGACGTGATCCAGCTGGCCGACGCCTTCGCCGAGTCCAACGAGCCGGTCCTGATCACCGGCGAGACCGGTACGGGCAAGGAGCTCTTCGCCCGCAGGTTGCACGAGCGCAGCCCGCGCCGCGGAAAGGAAATGGTCTGCGTCAACGTGTCGGCCATCGCCGAGAACATCTTCGCCCGCGAGTTCTTCGGGCATGTGCGCGGGGCGTTCACCGGCGCCGATACCGATGCCGGCGGGTTCGCCGCCCTGGCCGACGGCGGCACCCTCTTTCTGGACGAGATCGGGGACCTGCCCCTGGAGCTGCAGCCCCAGTTGCTGCGCCTGCTCCAGGAAGGCACCTACCAGGCCGTGGGGGATCCCCGGCAGCGCCATACCGACCTGCGTCTGGTGGCCGCCACCAACGCGGATCTGAAGCAGCTTGTGGCCACCGGCCGCTTCCGTGCGGACCTGTACTACCGGCTGAAGATCCTCGAACTGCGGATCCCCCCCGTGCGCGAGCGCAGGGAGGACATCCTGCCCCTGCTGAGGCATTTCCTGTCCGAGGGCGAGGGCCATGCCGTGGAACTGTCCCGGTACTTCAACGAGGCCGGTCTGGACCGTATCCAGTGCCACCTGTGGCCGGGCAACGTGCGGGAGATCGCCATGGTCGCCCGCCAGGCCCAGGTGCAGCTGGCCTCGCGGGGGTCGGTGTGCGTGGAGCTCGAGGATGCCGACGGCCATCCGGTCTTCGTGACCGGCCCCGGGGCGGATCCCGTCTCCGAACCGGCCGTCATCACCCGCGGCGAGGGGCCCGTAGCCCGGGGCGTCCTGGGCCGGGCACGGATCCTCATGGCCCTGACCGAAGCCGAGGGCAACCGCGCCGAGGCGGCCCGCAAGCTTGGGGTCAGCCGCAGCACCTTGTACCGCCGCATGGAGAAGCTGGGGATCGCCGGCAAGCTGCTGGGCACCTGAATCCGGCTTGATTTGGGGACTCCCTGTCCCTCCCTGGGCACAGGCCTCCAGGTTCGAGAGCATTCTCCCCACATGGCGGGGTCTTTGTAATTCCTTGTCTCATAATAAGTTGATATGCAAATGGATATTCCGTCCTCTGCGGGCACTTTCCATGCACAACCGGGTTGGAACCTTGGGGTCGTTGTACTTCAGGATGTCCCCGGCCATGGAAGGAAGAAATCATGAGCACACGCAAGCGGATGATCACGGTTTGCCTGCTGGCGACACTGGGCATGATCCTGGGCTCGGCCCTCGAGGCGGGAGCCGGCGTTCTGGTCTACCGCCACCACCGGTACCACCGGAGCGGGCCCTCCAACCTGGAAGTGGTGTTCGAAGGCGGATTGGCGGCTCCGGCGGGGGATTTGTCCGACCCCCTGGATTTCAACGGCGTCGGCAAGGACGCGGACAACGGGTACGAACTGGGCGTGCGCCTGCGCCAGTTCACGAGCGGTCGGGTCGCCATCTCCCCTGCCTTCCACTACGTGGAGTTCGGCAAGACCAGCGGCGTGGGGGATTTCGATCTGGGGATCGCCAAGCGC
>CAYPVD010000170.1:0-6180 GCA_964414055.1 uncultured Fibrobacteraceae bacterium | reverse complement strand
CTCACCAGCCAGGGTCATCACCCACCATTTCCCAGGTTGCGGTCATGACTTCTCCATCGGAGACAGGTTGGCCGTCCTCGGTCAACTCCGTGAGGGTCAGCTGATCACCGGACACGTTAGCTGTGCCGGTTTCCGTGTAAAGGGCCTCATCTGCGGCGTTCAGATCGTCGACCGCATAGGTATAGTTGTAGTACAGGGTGAGGTGGGTGGTCACTGTTCCCGGGCTCCAGTCGAAGAAAGTGGCGAGATCCGAAACGGGAGTGCCGTCGACCGTGATATTGTCAATCTCCCATCGTCCCACCATGTCCACCGGCAGCCCGGTCATCGGCAGGACCTCTACGCCGCGCGCCTCAAGCGCCGGAAGCTGAACCGCAACCGCATCGTGCAGCAGGGGGCACTGGCCGGCAATCAGGGTGCAATTCGGCCCCAGGCCGGTGTTGTCCACCAGGGGCTGGAGTTCGTGCAGCAGGTGGTTCTGGGGAATCTGGATATAGGTCAGGTTGATCAGTCCCGTCACCGGGCCCAGATCGCTGATCTCGGTTTGGACCAGCTGTAGGGTCTGCAGGCCGGTCAGGGATGCCAGGGGGGTCAGATCACTCAACGGAGAGTTGAAGATGCCCAGCGTAGTCAGGTCGGGCAGGCCCGCCAAGGGCGCCAGATCGACCACGGCCGAATCGAAAATTTGAACCGTTCTGAGGGTCGTGATTCCCGACAGGGGGGAAAGGTCGCTCAGGGTGGTTCCCCCCGCCCTGAGTAGGTTCAAGGTCGGCATGCCCGCCAGGGGGGACAGGGATGTCAGTTCGTTACCTTCCAGGTAGAGGGTGTGCAGCATGGGCAATCCGGTCAGATCGGGAATCGTGGTGATCGCGTTGTCACGCAGGTCCAACTCATACAGCTTGTCCAAGTTGGACAAGACCGCCAGGTGGCTGGCATCGGTCAGGTCGGCAAATTGGGCGTTCAGCTTCGTCAGGTTCAGGCAGTACTGCAAGCCCTCCAGATCGCCGACACTCGAATGGGAGGCGTCGATTTCCGTCAGGGCCAGCATGTCGGTGGCCAGGATGTCCCCGGTCGGTTTGCTGAGCAGATCCCGGATGATGGCTTCGAGTTCGGAATCGTTGAATACGACCGGTGTGGGCGCGCTGGTGGCCACGGCTTTGACGACGGGGGCGGAAATATTCCCGGCGGCATCGTAGGCGAAAACCGCGTAGATGTAATCGGCGCCCGGCACGATGGTGTTGTCGGTGAAGCTCGAGGCCATGCCGTCGAACACCAGGGTACCCGTCGAGTCGGTGGGCGCTGCGTTCTCGCCGCGTCGGACCTGGACGCCGTCGAAATCGGGATCGTTGGGGTTGATCCAGACCAGGTGAACCGAGGAGGCCTGAACCGTGGCGTTCAACTGCGTGATGGTACCCGGTGGTGTAACATCGGGAGCGGATCCGGAGTCATCGCTGTTGCAACCAGCGCAAACCAGGCTCACGGTCGACAGCAGGGCCAGTGCAAAAACCAGAATAGGTGAGCGGAAAGAAGCTCGGTGGACCATGATGTACTCCTTCCATGATTCACGTAGTTTGAATCACACATGAAAGGTCACGATGCCTGGAATAGCGTCCTGATCTCCCGGTGAAACAGCCAAGACCGATCAGGCGTCTTGAACCGCTCCGGCTTTTCCGGAGTCCCGGTAATGTGACTACGGCCACTGTGGCCGACTCCGTATGCTTGCGATAGAACATTAACGCCTCGACACTACAGGATCAACATTACCACCGAGGGCTCGATCCCCGGTCCCGGTCCATTGTGTCTAGACGCTGTAACGATGGCGCCCTGACGGTTGCCTACTCGCCCTCTGCAGGTGGGCACAGCTTATGCTCCGGCGATCCCGGTTTGGGATCTCGACCCGGATGATTGAATCTCCTGGCTGGGTAATCATCCGGGTCAGGGGGTAAGATGTTTTTTCCAAAAAGGAGTTCCGGGGGTGTTGAAACAATCGGGCCGGGTCGGCCATTTCATCATGGCGGCACTTTTTGCCGCGCTTGTTTTGGCCATGTTCAGCGCGGGATGTGGAGGAGACAGTGGAGGGGGATCCCGTACTACCGCCGCAGGACGACGGGGGTAGCGGCGGGGGGATTTCAGCGGATGGACCCAGGGGGATATTTTCTTCACGGGCACCGATTCGATCATCAGGACATGACCCTGGAGGTCGTCTCCGGTCAGGTCGTGGGCACGATAGGGGGGTGGACAGCCAGATGGCCCTGGGTTTCGGCTTCTATGACCAGACGCGGCCCGATGCGACGCCACCGGCGGATTATTGCGGCTATCTTCACAACGATATCCCGGGAGCATTGCAGGGATGCTGGTTCCTGCAGGGGACGGAGGAGATCTATCCGGAGTCCCGGCATATAGCGTTCACCCCGGACAATTACAGCCTTGGCCAGTCCATCTTGAGCATCGGCGATGCGGTGGCGACGGTTCCCGCACGCGACTATGTGGTAGTGTTCGGCGCCGAGGAAATGAACGATCCCTTCGCGGAGGTGGTGCCCGACGGGACCATCCATGCCTACCATCCCTGGGCACGGGGATGGAGTATTATATCCTGGTGCAACTGGTGGATGCGAATACCCTGTGGATCGAGGGCATTCCGGCCTATACTCCGCAAAGCGAGTGGGCGTTCTCCGCAGCGAAGATGGTGTTCGTGCGCTAGCCCGCATGGCGGGATCGCGAAGCAATTCAATAATCCGGGCGGGATTTTCCACCGGCGCCGAGCTGGACTCCCTGCGCTTCTGCTTCGAGACCGTCCGCTGCGACACCCTGGCCGCAGGGGCGGAGCTTGTGGTGCACCGCATGGCCGGCTTTGGACGATGTCCCGCCTGCTGAGGGGAAACGGTGCTGGAATATCCCGTTGCCGTCTGCCCGGCTTGCGGAAAAGAGCGGGTGGATGTGATCCGGGGCAAGGAGTTAAGGGTTAAGCGCCTTCACGTGGAAGGGGATTGAGATGGAAAAGCCCGTACAGTTGCTACTGGTCACGGCCCTGCTCAGGGTGGTCGATACCGCGCCCGCTGGAAAACCGGATGTTGACTAGATCAGACGCACATCTCGCCTTGGCCGTGGCCCTTGTCCTCGTCGCGGGAACGGCGGCGGCCGAAACCAACGCCGGCCGTCTGATTCCCTTTTCCATCGAGGACCAGTTCAAGGAAACCCACACCGAGGCCGAGTTCGCCGGCGAAACTGTCGCCCTGGTCTGGGGCGACCGCAAGAGCAGGGATGACGCGGCGGTCTGGGCGGATTCCCTGACGGCTGCGTTCTCGCGGCGTCTGCCGTCCGGATCCTGGCAGGTTCGCCGGGTGGTCCACACCAAGGGCGCCCCGTTCTTCGTCAAGGGCAAGATCAGGGGCAGTTTTCCCCGGGATCCCGCCGCATGGGCGCTGCTGGACTGGAAAGGGGTCTTTCGTCAGGCCTACCAGCCGGAGAAGAACCATGTGACGGTCTTCCTGTTCGCCGCCGACGGCGCCCTGGTGGCCCGGCGTACGGGCCAGGAGGTGGACCCGGCCGTGGTTCAGGAGCTGGTGGATGCGGTGGCGGGTCCGCAAGCGGGTCTTGTCGCCGGGCGGCGGCCGCCTCCGGAGGATTTCCCTGCCCGGCTGGCGGCGGCGGCCCGGGAGCGTCTGTCCCATCACGTGGCCTATGACGGGAGCTACCGCTGCCTCGCGTATCCCGGCGGTGATGTGCCCGACGATGTCGGCGTGTGCTGCGATGTGGTGGTGCGGGCCTATCGCGCCGTGGGCATCGACCTGCAACGGGCCGTGCACGAGGACATGCTCGCCGATTTCGCGGCCTACCCGGCATACTGGGGTCTGAAGGGACCGGATCCCAACATCGACCACCGCCGGGTGCCCAACCTGCAGACGTTCTTCGCCCGGCACGGCGAGTCGCTGCCGATCACCCATGAGGGGGCTGATTACCTTCCCGGAGATCTGGTGACTTGGATGCTGACGGGGAATCTGCCCCACATCGGCATCGTGGTGGACGGTCGGTCGGCGGACGGTCGCCGGCCGCTGATCGTGCACAACATCGGCCGCGGTCCCGAGCTGGAGGATGCCCTGTTCAGGTTCCCCCTCACGGGGCATTATCGGTATGATGGTTCCCGGTGAAGACGGGGCGGCAAAACCAGAAAGCGGTGGCTAGATGGACAAGAATATCCGCATCGGCGTGAGCTCCTGCCTGACGGGGGAGAAGGTTCGCTACGACGGGGACCACCGGCTGTTTCCCTTCGTCACCGAGGTCTTGGCCGTCCGCTTCACCATGGTGCCGGTCTGCCCCGAGGTCGAGGTCGGCATGCCGGTGCCGCGCGAGACCATCCACCTCGAGGGCGATCCCGCCGCTCCGCGGCTGGTGGCCCCGGGTTCGGGTACGGACTGGACCCGGCGCATGGGCGACTGGGCCCGGCGCAGGGTGGAGGAGCTGGCCGGCGAGGACCTGTGCGGTTTCGTCTTCAAGCAGAACTCGCCGTCGTGCGGCGTGTTCGACGTGAAGGTCTACGACGAGCTCGGGGACCATGCACGGGTTGGCCGGGGCATCTTCGCCGCCGCGTTCACGGCGGCCTACCCCCTGGTGCCGGTGGCCGAGGAAGCGGGCCTTGAAGATGCCGCCGCGCAGGAGGATTTCATCGCCCGGGTCCTGGCTTTTCACAGTGAACGGTCGAAATGAAGGGGGCGCCCATGAATCCCCAAGAAGCGCTGCAGGCCCTGAAGGACGGCAACCGGCGCTTCGTCGCAGGACGGCACCGGCAGGGCAGCGGGGTCGATGATCTGCGCCGCAGCCACCTGACGGCCGGCCAGGATCCCCTGGCCGTGGTGATCGGCTGCTCGGATTCGCGGGTGCCGGTGGAGATCGTCTTCGATCAGGGTCTGGGCGACCTGTTCGTGATCCGGGTGGCCGGCAACATCGTCCGCTCCAGCCAGGTCGAGTCGGTGGAATACGCGGTGGGCGAGTTGGGCACGCCCCTGGTGGTCGTGCTCGGTCATGAAGGCTGCGGCGCGGTGACCGCCGCGGTGGAGGAACTGCGTGCCGACACCCCGCCCCTGTCCCTGCGGTTGCCCTCGCTCATGGAGATGCTGCGGCCGGTGGTCGAGCCCCTGTTGGAGGAGGGGATCCCGCCTGCTCGGTCCGATTTCCTCGATCAGGTGGTGCGGGCCAATGTGCAGCACGCGGTGCGGATCCTGCGCGAGTCGTCGCCGCTGGTGGCCGGGAAGGAGCAGGCGGGCGACCTGCTGGTGGTGGGCGCGGAGTATTCCCTGGCAGGCGGCTCGGTGCGGTTTCTTCCTGTTGTCCCTCCTTTGTGAACCAAGCTATAATCCCGCCCTGCGAACCCCGACAACCCATCTCACCCCCAGCGGGGCCAACCCGGGCGGAATCATGGGTCACTTCACATGGTTGGATATCTTCTGGTCCGTGGCCTTCCTGCTGCTGATGGTCGGCGGCGCCGCTTTCTTCTACCGCCTGGCCCGGCGCAGCGAGAGCGACTTCTTCCTCGCCGGTCGCGGTCTGCCCTGGTGGCTGCCCGCCTCGTCGGTGTTCAGCACCCACACCGCCACCGACACCCCCATGTGGATCACCGGCGTGATCTACGCCAACGGCTTGCGGGGGCTGTGGTACACCTTCTTCACCGCCTGGACGGCCATCGGGGCCTTCGTCTCGGCGCGCATCTTCCGGCGCTCCCTGGCCTATACCCAGGCCGAATGGCAGACCCAGCGCTTCGGCGGCCTGGGCGCGGAGATGCTGCGGGGCTGGATGGCCGGCTGGCAGATCTTCATGAACATGTTCATCCTCGGCTGGGTGGGCATGGCCATGGGCAAGGTCTGCGCCCTGGCCTTCGGCTGGCCGGTGTGGGTGGGCCTGGTGATCCCCAGCGTGATCACCGCCTTCTACACCCTGGCCGCGGGCTACTGGGGCGTGGTCATGGGCGATTTCCTGCAGGGCATCGTGGCGGTGTTCGCCATCGTGCTGGTCTCGTTGGTGGGGATGGCCGCGGCAGGCGGTCCGACCGAGGTCACCGGCCGCATCGTGGAGCTGGGCCAGCAGTGGCGGCTGGACGCCTTCGCCTTCACGGGGGTGTTCAGCGGGGATTTCCCCTTCGTGTGGTTCTTGACCATGCTGGTGATCGCGATCATCGGCGGCTTCGGCATG
>CAYPVD010000169.1:0-6202 GCA_964414055.1 uncultured Fibrobacteraceae bacterium | reverse complement strand
TGGACCTGGTTTTCCGCATGTTGCGCAAGGAGCTGGGAAAGCCCGAACCGGCGATCACCAGGGCCGCACCCGCTCGGCAAAGTGATCCGCAACAGGAGGAGAAGAGCCTCGCCGATCTGCGTTCTCATCTGGCCGAGACCATTTCCGCCGCAACCAGATCCGGAGATCCCGATCCCTCCGACTCGAGGGGGGATTTCCTGGGTATCTGCTTCAAGATCCTGTCCGCCGAGCCTTCTGCCGTCCTGAAGGAACAGACACTGGCCGCTCTCGAGACAGCCTTGTCCTCTCCCTCTACCGGAGCCGGGGAAATCCGGATCTGCGCCAACTGGTCGGCGGAAACACTACAGAACGGGCACCGGGAAACCGGCCAGGACATCCTCGCTTCCCTGTTGAAATCCCTGCGTACCGCCCACCTGGATCTGCTGCCGACCTTCTGGGTGACGCTGTGGGGACTACTGGGGGACGAGGCGCACGGCGACATCTGGCCGCTGCTGGTCAACGATGTCCTGCTGGGAACCGGGGACACCCCGACCGAAGTCAAACGGTCGCTGTTGGCCGCCGTGGGCTCCGTCGACCTGGATACCGCCCGCTCGGTCCGCCAACGGCTTTTCGACCTGCCGGCCTTTCGGCGGCGCCATGCCTCGGGCGCCATCTTCACCGTGCACCCCTCCCGCCTGCTCGTCCTGCACGCGATGATGCTGGAATCGCCCCTGGCCACCTGGCACGGACCGCGGCTCCAGAAACTCCTATTGCGCTCGGCGCCGGGCGATCTCCTGGGTATCGTTGTCCGCTTGATCGGTGATTTCCGCCGGGAAAACAGTCCTTTGATCATCGGGCTGTTGGAGCACACGGGGGAAAACACCCTTCCGGATCGGTTAAAGGAGACCGTAACCATGCTCCTGGCCGACGGTCTCGGCATGCTGGCCCCGCGGGACCGGGACCAGGACTGGGTCGTCCACGGACTGGAATGGCTTGACCGCCTCGATCACGAGGCAGCGAAACCCGTGTTCAGGCGTGTCCTGCACGACCGGCGGCTTCTTTTCTTCCGCGCCTGGCCGGCCCGCTGCAGAACCGCTGTCGAAAGGATGGTCCAGGAATGGAACAACACTTCAGTGACCTGATCATCCTGCTGGCCAGCGGCATCAATCAGCGGCGCCTGTACTTCGACGACCACCCCAAGGTGCAGGCCTTCAGCCGGGATTTCATCACCAAGCTGAACCGACTTGTCGCCGAAAATCCCGACGAGCCCTTTACCTTCGGCGTCTACAAGGGCAAGTTCGTTCGCCACGGGAATTACCTCGTGGGGCCGTCCATCGCCGGACGTTCCCTGATCTCCTTCGCCGAAAAGCTGGGATGTGGGGGCTTCTCCTTCAACCCACCCCTGGAACCCGAGAACATCATCGCTTTCTTTCGCCTGGCCGCAACCACGAAGGAGCCCTTTTCCGACCTGGACACCGCACGCCGGCTGTTCGTCGCCGAAGGACTCGACCGCATCGTCCTGGCCAACCCGTTTACCGAGGGCAAGGGCGGGAAGATCGAGGAGGGAGAACGACCGGTACCGAACCGGGAATCCGAATCCGAGTACACGGTCGATGATTTCTCCTCCCTGGTGGACATCTATCAGGGCCTGTATGAGATCGTGTCCCACAACAACCTGCATGCCTCGCGGGACGGGAACATCGATGTCGTCGGCGCCTTGACCACCGGAGAAAAACTCGTGTCCGCCACCAGCAATGGCGTCATGGATGTCATGCAGTTCATCCGTTACCCCGATTACGACAGTTATACCATTGGCCACAGCGTCAGGGTCGGCGCCCTGTCTGTCGTGGTGGGACAACGTTTGGGCCTGGACCAGGAAATCCTCACCGAGCTGGCAACGGCCGGCCTGCTGCATGATCTGGGAAAAGGTCGCATCCCCGAGGAAATCCTCTTCAAACCCGGCAAGCTGGATCCCCGGGAACGGAAGATCATGGAATCCCATCCGACCCTGGGGGCCCAGGTCCTGATCGCCTCCGGAGAGGCCGACGAGATCATGATATCGGCAGCCTGGGGACATCATATCCGGCAGGACGGACGGGGTTATCCCCCCATGCCGGAGTGGTACAGACCATGTTTCGCCACCGCCATCATCCATGTATGCGATGTGTTCGAGGCCTTGACCGCCGCCCGGCCCTACAAGAAACCCCTAGCTCCGCGTCATGCGTATGAAATCATGTTCAAGGATCGCGGCGCCTTCGACCCGCGGCCTCTGGCCGCCCTGGTGCAGGCCTTGGGTCTGTATCCGCCGGGCAGCGAGGTGGTGTTGACCGACGGCAGCCGGGGAGTCGTCGCACACAGCGGAAACGACCTGGACAAACCGGCCGTCAGGATCACCCACGACCAGCTCGGTCGGCAACTCGCCTCTGGAACCGGACAATACGTGGATCTGGCGCGCGAGGGTGAACTCGGCATCGCGGACATCCTGCTGGTGGGTACCGGAGGATCTTGACCCCGGTTTTCCGACAACAGCGGCCCCGCTTGCGCGGGGCCGTTTTCGTGTCTGGCGTCGGCCAAGACTACTTCTTGGGGCCTGCCGAAACGGGCGGGGTGGGGCTGCCGCCGGGAGACGTGTCCTTGTGCTGGTTCGCACCCATGGAACAGTTGCCCTCGAAAAACACGCCCTCGTCGATGACCAGGCGCTTGGTCTTGATGTCGCCCTCGACGTGGGAACCGCTCTGAAGCTCGATCTTGTTCTCGGCCGTGATGTTGCCGAAGAGCTTGCCGCCGATGATGGCGTTCTTGACCGTCACGTTGGCCCGCACCACACCGGTCTTGCCGATGACAAGGCTCTCGGGTGTCCCGATCGTGCCCTTGAACTCGCCCTCGATACGCAGGGTCCCCTTGACCTGGACCGTACCGTCGAACTTGCAGCCCTGGGCGATGATGGAAGTCTGCCCTGAGGCGACCGCCTGATTTTCCGGTTCTTTTCCGAACATGTCTTCCTCCTTGACCCGACACGAAACTGAAAAAATCTATTGGGGAGCCGGTTCTCCTGACAAATACCGACGTGGGTCCACCGGCCGGCCCTGCCGCCAGATCTCGAAATGCAGATGGGTCGCGCTGGCCTGGCCGGATTTCCCCATGTACCCGATCACCTGCCCGCCCTGCACTTTCTCTCCCGCACTAACGGCCGCCCGGGAAAGATGGCCGTAAACAGTTAGGTAACCCAAACCATGACGGATTTCAACATAGTTTCCCAGGAATTCGTCTTTTCCCGCCCTGGCGACCTCGCCCGGGGCCACCGCGAGGACCGGCGTGTCGGAGGCACCGGCGATGTCGATACCCTGATGAGGTCTGTGTCCCTGGACGGGATTCCCTTTCTCGAATTCCTTTGTCACCCTGCCGGCGGCGGGCCACAGTCCGGGTTCCGGAGGCAGGGTCTCGGCTGCGGTCCGGTCCAGCGCTTGGGTGATGGTCCGTGGTGGTGAATCAGCATCGAACCCCAGGGAATCCGCCTGGCCCGGCGGCAATTCATCGACCCCGAGCATGTAAAGCAGTTTTTCCTGCAACCGTCTCGAATCTTCCAATTCATGCTGGAGCGTCTGAACGGTCTGCATCTGCAGCCGGGCCTGATCCAGTTCCCGCTCGAGGCTGTGAAGGCGGGTTCCGGTACCCTGCCGGGAAACGAACGCCGCCAACAACATGACCACGGCCACGACCGTCAGCGTTCCCACCGCAAGCAGGAAAACGGCCATGCGCCGGCTGAGGCTGTACTCCCTGGCTCCGTGGTCGTCTTCCGGCACCAGGATGATTCTCGTCATGCGGGGAATGCGCAATTCTGCTCCTTAAAAAACCAGGTCGTCCGGTTCCATGGTTTCTCTCGCCGGCGGCAAGGTAAGGGTGAAGGTGGTTCCCCTGCCCGGCTTGCTCCTCATTTTCACATGGCCGCCGTGCTCGTGGATGATCCTGGCCACGATCGACAAGCCCAAGCCGGTTCCCTTGCCGTAGTCCTTGGTGGTAAAGAACGGCAGGAAAATCCGGTCGCTGTGCTCCGGCGAGATACCCTCGCCTTCATCCTGGAACTCCACCTCGATTTCCCCCGACTCGGTCTCGGTGATCCTCACGGTTATGCGTCCTCCCTGAGGCATTGCGTCCAGGGCGTTGGCCAGCAGGTTGAAGAACACCTGCTCCAGTTCGTTCCGGTTGCCGTGAACCCAGGGGGCGGTTTCCTCCACGATCTTGACCTCGACGTTGCGCAGCTTCAGGGTCTTTTCCATCAGGTAGATCGTTTCCCGTATGGCCTCGGCAAGATTCAGTCGGCCGCGCTCCCTGCCCGTGGGCCTGGCAAAATTCAGCAGACCCTTGATGATGCGCCGACATTGCTCGGTCTGACGGATGATGCGCCTGATGTCCTCGGCCTGGTCCTCGTCGTCTATGTCCTCCTCGAGCATCTGCGCCGAAAGCAGGATCGAACCCAGGGGTGTGTTGAGCTGGTGGGCGATGCCGGCGGCCAGTTGGCCGATTCCCGCCATTTTTTCCGTCTCGCTCATGCGGGTCTCAAGCTGCTTTTCCGACGTGATGTCGCGGACAAAAACCACATAGGCCCCGCTCTGGCCGGCCTTGGAGCCCGATCCTGGCTCGATGGTCGATACGGTAACGCTCAGCTGCACCGGACCGTTCTCGCGTTTGAGCTGAAATTCCGAAAAGGCGGCCTTCTTGAGTTTTTTCACCTGGCGGAGAATGCTTTCCAGCGGCGGGGTTACCCCCAGATCCAGGTCCTCGATGCGACGGACCAGGGCGTTTCGTCTGGGGATCCCGAAAAACTGCTCGGCGGACTTGTTCCATTCCAGGATCCTGCCATCGCTGTCCAGCAGGAGGATGGCTTCACTGGCGTGGTTGATGATGCTGCGGTATTTCTGCTCGGATCTGCGCAGGCGCTGCTGGCTCAGTTCCCGCTGGCGCAGACGGAAGAAGGCCACCCACCCCAGCACCAGCAAAAAAAACTGGAACAAACCGGATCCCAGAAGTCCACCCAGGGCCTGTCCAGATTGCCATTGTTGACCGAGAAACGACTCCACTGATCCAATGTTTTGGTATGTTTTATGTATTTCTATTGTATTGAATACAATATACAGCGCGGTCGCTCCTGAAAGTACTCCCAGCATAAGAGCCATGCGTGTGGCCCTGTTTGGCCCCTTAATTTTTTTTATTCTGTTAAATTTCAACATGTTAACTAATGAAGGTCCGTGTCCACACCCATGATCTTCAACAAACGCACAAGATCCGAATCCGAATAGAACCTGACCTTGATGGTGCCCTTACCCGAACCAGCCTCTCGCTCGATGATCACCGGTGAACCGTAAACCTGCTCCGCCCTCTCCATGAGGGCCTTGATAGCCGGATCCGTACCTTTGCCGGGACGGGGTTTGCGTCTTTTCCGGGGTTTCTGGGTTCCTGCGGCCTGGCGGACCCTGTTTTCACACTCGCGAACCGACAGTCCCTGCCGGTGACAGATCTTCGCCAGCTGCACCCGTCCGGAGCCGGAGGCCATGCCCAGCAATACCTTGGCGTGGCCGCGGCTGATCTTGCCCTCCTGGATCATGGCCAGGATTTCCGGTTCCAGCAGGAGCAGACGCAGGGTGTTGGCGATGGAGCTGCGGCTCTTGCCCAGCATGTCCGCCAGTTTTTCCTGGGTGATTCCCTGGGTGTTCATGAGGTGACGATACGCCTCGGCCTCCTCGATGGGACCCAGGTCTTCGCGCTGGATATTTTCCAGCAAGGCGATTCTCAGGGATTCCGTACCCTCGTAGGAACAGATCAGGGCGGGGATGGTTCTCAGGCCCGTCATCCTGGCCGCCCGAACCCGCCGTTCCCCGGCAACAACGCAGTATTTCAGCTCGGCATCACCCCGTCCGCTGTCCGGATGGGGCACGACAAGGTCGCCATTGCGAACCCTTCGCAACAGGACCGGCTGCAACAATCCCACAGATTTGATGCTGGATGCCAGTTCTCTTAATGCACCATCATCAAACAGCTTGCGCGGCTGGTCGGGGTTGAAGCCGACGTCGTCCACATCAACGTTGACGATTTTCTGGTTTTCATCATCGAGGCCAGGGATACCATCGAGATCCGCCTCATGGATCAGGGCTGACAATCCTTTGCCGAGAACTCGGTTTTTCGTCATAACCTTGCCCCTTCAAACAAGATGGATAATCAGGCCGTG
>CAYPVD010000168.1:2309-6290 GCA_964414055.1 uncultured Fibrobacteraceae bacterium | reverse complement strand
AAAAATTATGACAGGAAACCCGGGCATGGGGGGGAAACACAATTTCACAGGCACAACTTTTGTATTAGAATCGCTCCAGGCAAATATTCCCCGCGGGCACCGCCCGCCAATCCCGGAGATCACGGCATGATCGAGCAACTCTATTTCAAACCGGCCTCGGTGGCCGAGGCGGTCGACCTGCTGGCGGAGCACCCCGGAGCGGTGATCATCGGCGGGGGGGCCTTCGTGCGGCTGGGATCGCGCAAGGTAGAGGTGGCCGTGGACCTGTACGACGCGGGCCTGGACTTCATCCGGCGCACGGATGCCGGCCTGGAGCTGGGGGCCATGGCGACCTTCCGCATGCTGGAGACCGATCCGCAGGTGCGCGGCTACGCCGACGGCCTGCTGGCGCGCTCGGTGGAGCGCATCGTGGGCGTGCAGATGCGCAACATCACCACCGTCGGCGGCACGCTGTACGGACGGTACGGCTTCTCCAACCTGATCACGGCCCTGCTGGCGGTGGATGCCGAGGTCGAGCTGCACAAGGCGGGCCGCATGCCCCTGGACAGGTTCTTCACCACCAAGCCCGACCCGCGGGACATCCTGACCGGGGTCGTCCTGCCGGATCTGCCCTGGCGCGCCGCCTGGCAGGATCTGACCCGCACGGTCAACGACTATGCCGTGCTCAACGCGGCGGTGGCCCTGCACGACGGCGGGGCGCGCGTGGTGGTGGGTGCCCGGCCCGGTCGGGGGGCGCGTTGTCCCGGGGCCGAGGCGGCGCTACAGGCAGGGGGCGAGGACGCTCCGCGGATGGCGGGAGATGCCGCGGCCGCCGAGCTGGAGTTCGGCGACGACGTGCGGGGTTCGGCGGATTACCGCCGCGAACTATGCCGGACCCTGGTGACACGGGCGGTCCGGGAGGTGCTGTCATGAACATCACGTTCGAACTCAACGGCCGCCATACGACCTGGGAGATCGAGCCGACCGAGACCCTCCTGGAGGCCTTGCGCCGCCACGGTCTGACCGGGGTCAAGCAGGGCTGCGACACCGCTTCCTGCGGGGTGTGCACGGTGTTGCTGGACGGCAAGCCCGTGCCCTCGTGCGCCGTGCCCGCGGGCCGGGTGGACGGTCACGCCGTGCTGACGGTCGAAGGCGTGCCCGAAAAGGCGCGGGCCATCGGCGAGGCCCTGGCGGCCGAGGGGGCCGACCAGTGCGGCTACTGCGCCCCGGGCCTGGTCATGTCCCTGGTGGCCATGGAACAGGAGTTGGACCGGCCCGACGACGAGCAGATCGCCACCTATCTGGCCGGAAACCTGTGCCGGTGCAGCGGCTACGCGAGCCAGACACGGGCCATCAGGAAGTACCTGGGAGGGAAGCCATGAACGAAGTCGGCAAATCCCTGCCCAAGATCGACGGCGTGGGGCTGGTCATGGGCCGCCCCGCCTTCACCGACGACCTCGCTCCCCGTGAGGCCCTGGTGGTCAAGGCCCTGCGCAGCCCCCACGCGTTCGCACGCATCAAGGCCATCGACACGACAGCCGCCGAGGCGATCCCCGGGGTGGCCTGCGTGCTGACCTGGCGGGACGTGCCGCGCATCGCCGTGACTCGCGCCGGGCAGGGGCATCCCGAGCCCTCTCCGCGCGACCGCTTCATCCTCGACCAGTACGTGCGCCACGTGGGCGACGAGGTCGCCGTGGTGGCGGCCTCTACCGAGGCCGAGGCCCGGGCCGCCCTGGAGGCCCTGACGGTGGACTACGAGGTGCTCGAGCCGGTGCTGGATTACGAGCAGGCCGAGGGGCACGCCTCGGTGCTGCACCCGGAGCCCGAGGCCCACGAGAACTTCCCCATCGGCTTCGAGCCGGTGCGCAACATCGCCAGCGCCTACGAGATGCACGTGGGCGACGTGGACAAGGTGGTGGCGGAGTCCGAGGTCGTGCTGCGCCGCACCTACCACACCCAGGCCCAGCAGCACGTGGCCCTGGAACCCATGACCTGCGCCACGTGGCTGGATCTGCACGGCAGGTTGAACGTCATCACCTCCACCCAGACGCCCTGGCACGTGCGGCGCATCATGGCCCGTGCCCTGGACATGCCGGTGAGGGACATCCGGGTCAACAAGCCGCGCATCGGCGGCGGGTTCGGCGGCAAGCAGATGATCCACGGCGAGCTGCTGTGCGGCCTGGTCACCCGGCGCACCGGGCGCGCCGCCCGCATGGTGTACACGCGCCGCGAGGTCTTCACCGCCACCAACACGCGCCATCCCATGCGCATGGACATCACCCTGGCCGCGGACCGCGACGGCCGCCTGCGCGCCATCGACATGCGGACGCTGTCGGACACCGGCGCCTACGGCGAGCACGCCCTGACGGTGTTCATGGTGGCCGGGGCCAAGACCCTGCCCCTGTACAACAAGGTCGAGGCCGTGCGTTTCGGCGGCAAGACCGTGTACTCCAACCACGCGCCGGGCGGGGCGTACCGCGGCTACGGCGCCATCCAGGGCAACTATGCCCTGGAATCGGCCTTGGCCGAACTGGCCGTGGAGCTGGACCTGGACCCGGTGGAACTGCGCCGCCGGAACATGATCGCCGAGGGCGAGACCTCGCCCATCTTCGCCATCATGGGCGAGGGGACCGAGGGCGTGGCCCAGACCGTGGACAGCTGCAAGCTGCCCGAGTGCATCGACCGGGGGATGGAACTCATCGGCTGGAGCGACAAGTACCCCCGGCGCGAGACCGGGCCGGACAGGGTGCGCGGGGTGGGCATGGCCCTGGCCATGCAGGGCTCCGGCATCCCGACCATCGACATGGCGTCGGCCACCCTGAAGCTCAACGACTTCGGCTCGTTCAACCTGCTCATCGGCGCCACGGACCTGGGCACCGGCAGCGACACCATCCTGGCCCAGATAGCCGCCGAGACCCTGGGCGTGGCGACCGACCGCATCATCGTCTACTCGTCCGACACCGACCGCACGCCCTTCGACACCGGCGCCTACGCCTCCAGCACGACCTACGTGTCCGGCCACGCCGTGCGCACGGCGGCCGAGAAGATGAAGGCCGCGCTGATCGCCGAGGGTGCTTCGATGCTCGGCTGCGAGCCCGCCGCCGCCGTGTTCGAGCAGGGGGAAGTGCGGGGCCCTGACGGGGCCATCTCCCTGGAGGATCTGTCCACCCGCCTGCTCTACAACCAGAACCAGAAGCAGCTCTGCGTCACCGGCAGCCACCTGTGCGAGAAGTCGCCGCCGCCTTACATGGCGGCCTTCGCCGAGGTGGAGGTGGACCTGGGCACGGGCAAGGTGGACCTCATCGACTACGTAGCGGTGGTGGATTGCGGCCGGGCCATCAACCCCAACCTGGCCAAGGTGCAGGTCGAAGGCGGACTGGTGCAGGGCATCGGCATGGCCCTGACCGAGGACGTGAAGTACGGCAAGCGCGGCGCCCTGCTGACCCGCGACATGATGACCTACAAGATCCCCTCCCGGCAGGACGTGCCGCGCATCACGGTGGAGCTCGTGGACAGCCACGAGCCCAGCGGCCCGTTCGGCGCCAAGTCCGTGGGCGAGATCGGCATCGACACGCCTCCGGCGGTGATCGCCAACGCGGTGTACAACGCCACCGGGGTGCGGCTGCGCGACCTGCCCCTGACACCCGAGAAGGTGCTCATGGCCCTGCGCGGACGGCGGGAGTCGTGATGAAGTTCGTCGGCAAGCCCCTGCCGCGCCGCGACGCCTGGGACAAGGTCACCGGGCGCACGCGCTTCCTGGCCGACATGCCCCGCCAGGACGCCTGGTACGGCGGCGTGCTGCGCGCGCCCGTGGCCCGCGGTCGGTTGGAGCGGATCGAGCGCGACCCGGGCTTCGACTGGTCGCAGGTGGTCGTGGTCACCGCCGCCGACCTGCCTGGTCCCAACGTGGTGGCCATGATCCGCGAGGATCTGCCCCTGCTGGCCGATCCCGAGATCCAGTTCCACGGGCAGGCCCTGGCCCTGGTGGCGGCGCCCGACCGC
>CAYPVD010000168.1:0-2209 GCA_964414055.1 uncultured Fibrobacteraceae bacterium | reverse complement strand
GTGCGCCAGTCGCCCACCGGCGGCGCGTTCGGCGGCAAGGAGGACTACCCCTCGGTGCTGGCCCTGCAGGCGGCGGTGCTGGCGGTGCGCAGCGGCCGCCGGGTGGCCATGCTCTACGACCGCCACGAGGACATCACGGCCTCTACCAAGCGGCACCCCTCGCGCACGCATCACCGCACGGCCGTGGCCGCCGACGGCTCCCTGTTGGCGGCGGACATCGATGTCGTGCTGGACGCCGGCGCGTTCACTACCATGAGCCCGGTGGTCCTGTCGCGGGCCATCCTGCACGCCGCGGGATCCTACAACATCCCCCAGGTCCGCATCCGCGGCCGGGCGGTGGCCACCAACACGCCGCCCAATGGCGCCTTCAGGGGTTTCGGCGTGCCCCAGAGCATCTTCGCCGCCGAACGGCACCTGGACCGCATCGCCCGCGAACTGGACCTGGACCCGGTGACCATGCGCCGGCGCAACGTGCTGCGGCCGGGCCATGTGCTGCCTCACGGGCAGATCATGAAAGAGGGCGACACCGCGGCGAAGCTGGTGCTGGAGAGGGTGCTGGCGCTGTCGGATTTCGAGCGGCGGCGCGCCGAGCTGACAGCCGCCAACGCCGCGGCCGAAGGGCCCATGCGCCGGGGGATCGGCGTGTCGCTGGTGCATCACGGCGCCGGGTTCACCGGTGACGGCGAGGACCGGATCGATGCCGAGGTGAAGGTGCGCGGCGAGGCCGACGGCACCGTCACCATCCTGTGCAGCAGCGTGGAGATGGGCCAGGGAGCCGAGACGGTGCTGCCGGCCATCGCGGCCGAGGCCCTGGGGCTGCCCCTGGCGGCCGTGCGGTATCATCAGCCCGATACGGGGGCGGTTCCGGACAGCGGGCCCACCGTGGCCTCGCGCACCACCATGGTGGTGGGCAGGGTGCTGGTGCAGGCCTGCCGCAACCTGGTGGAGGCGGCGCGGGAGTTCGGCGAGGATCTGCAGACGGTCCTGGCCGCGCAGGCGGCCGCAGGTTCGCACCTGGTGGGCGATGCCCGCTACGAACCCGACCCCTCCCTGAGCTGGGACCAGGAGCATCACCACGGCGACGCCTACCAGGGCTATTCGTGGTGCGCCACGGTGGTGGAGGCCGCCGTCGACACGGACACTGGCGAGGTCCTTCCCGAGCGCGTGACCGTGGTGGTGGAGATCGGCAAGGCCATCAACCCGGTGCTGTGCGTGGGCCAGGTCGAAGGCGGCATGCTGCAGAGCCTGGGCTGGGGTTACCTGGAGGAGATCAAGCTGGACGGCGGGCGCTACCTCAACGATCGCCTGGCCACCTACATCATCCCCACCTGCCTGGATGCGCCGGAGTTCACGGTGGAGCTGGCCGAGGAGCCCTCGCCGCGCGGCGCGTACGGCGCCAAGGGCCTGGGCGAACTGCCCATGAACGGGGGCGCGCCGGCCCTGGCTGGGGCCCTGGAGCATGCCCTTGGCGCGGTGCCCGACGAGATCCCCCTGACGCCCGAGAAGCTGCTGGCCCGGCGGCGGGACGAGGCTACGGAGGCGCGGCCATGAAGATCATCCTGACCGTCAACGGCACCCGCCATGACCTGGATGTGCAGCCCCTGCGCCGCCTGCTGGACGTGCTGCGCGAGGACCTGGGCCTGACCGGGACCAAGGAGGGCTGCGGCGAGGGCGAATGCGGCGCGTGCGCCGTGCACATCGACGGCGTGCTGCTGAACTCTTGCCAGGTGCCCGTGTACCAGGCCCATGGCCGCAGCATCCTGACCGTCGAGGGGCTGGGTACGCCCGAGGAGCCCGATCCGCTACAGGTCGCGTTCGTCGAGAAGGGTGCGGTGCAGTGCGGGTTCTGCACGCCGGGTCTGTTGATGGCCTCGCGGGCGCTGCTTGCGGCCAAGCCCGCACCCACCGTGGCGGAGATCCGTGCCGGTCTGGCGGGCAATCTCTGCCGCTGCACGGGCTACGGCCGGGTGGTGGAGGCGGTGCAGAGCGCCGCGGGCAAGCACGCCCGGAACGTTGCGGACAGTCCCGCCCTCGATGTGGGTCCCCCCGTGCCGTCCGACCATGACGCCGTCCGAGTTATCATGCCGAACTCCTTGACCGAGGCCCTGGCGGCGTTGGCCGACGAATCCTGCACCATCATGGCCGGCGGCACCGACCTCATGGCCGCTTTCCACGCCGGGATGCCGTTGCCGAGCAGGGTGTTGGATAT
>CAYPVD010000167.1:0-6431 GCA_964414055.1 uncultured Fibrobacteraceae bacterium | reverse complement strand
GGATGCTCCAGGGACCACACACCCCCGCTGCCGCAGCAGAGGGCGGCATCCTCGGGTTCAACCAGGTCCAGTTCCGGGATGCGGCGCAGCAGTTCCCGTGGCGGGTCGGTCACTCCCTGGGCATGTTCCAGATGGCAGGCGGCATGGTAGGCCACCTTCAAGGGCAGCGGTCGCATCGGCGGTAGGGGCAGCTTCACGAGGGCCTCGGTGGCATCCAGCACTTCGGTACGACCGAGGTCGTATTCCTCCTTGAGCTCAACCCCGCAGCCGGCGGCCTCGACCACGAGCCACCTGCCGGCCCCGGAACGGGTGAAGGTGCGCTCGTTGCGCAGGTGCAGATCCTCTCGGTCCTGGCCGCGGCCGGTATGGGCCGCCAGGGCTCCGCAACAGGCCTGCCGGTTCGGGATGCGCACCTCGCAACCGCAGCGGCGCAGCAGGTCGATGAGCCGTCGCGAGGTGGCGGGCAACAGACCGGCATTGGCGCAGCCGGTGAAGAAGTCGATGGCGATGCCCGTCGTCTCGTCTCCGGCGACTGCGGCGCTGGGGCGGAATCCCCCGCCTCCGGCAAGCCTCTCGAGCAATCCGATCAGATCGTCGTCCCGTTCCGGTACCGACGGCATGCCCGCCGCCAGCCGTGACAGCCGCGGCCCCACCGCCAGACGGGACAGGCTCCTGAGGGTGCGCAGCACCGGGACACGGTCCAGTCGCCTGAGCAGCCAACCGGGCACGGCGGGAGGCTCGACGGTCAGGGTCCCGGCCTGCCGCGCCTGCATGGCCAGTTCCTTGCCGTGCTCGAACAGGCTGAAGGGCACGCCGCTGGGACAGGCCGCCTCGCAGGCCCGGCAGCCGATGCACTGGTCGAAGGACTGCAGGGTCTCCGGCGTGATCGGTGCACCGGGATCGGCCAGGATTTCCTGCATGAGCACCAGCCGGCCCCGGGGAGAAAGCACCTCGTTGCCCGTGGCGGCCCAGGTGGCGCAGGTCGGCAGGCACAGCCCGCACTGCACGCAGCTGCGCAGCAGTTCCCCAAGGGCGCGAGGATCCGGCTTCCGGCTCACGGTTCCAGCCATCCCGGCCTCGGCAGCGCGCCTGACGGATCGAAAAGGTCCTTCAGGCCCCGCAACACATCCAGGGGAACCTCTCCCTCGGGGGCCGGCAAGGAGGTCTGGTGGCCCCCGTGCCACGCGACGTCGGCACACCACCGGTCATCGGTGACCGCCGGCTCGGGCGACCAGCAGACCCGGGGCGTGAACTGGCAAAGCAAACGTCTGGCTCCCCAGGGCACGCCTTCGGTTTCCCGGCCGGCGACCGTCCGCCTGGCCGTCAACATGGTCCAGGTCCCGCTGCCGGCGACCCATTCCGGCAACACGCCCGTCCGCGCGAGCTCCTCCGGACTCCCGGCGAAATCCAGGACGTCATGGTGCGTCATCCTCAGTCCATTTTCTCCGGCGGCCGCGACAAGACCGCGACCCAGGGCCTCCAGGTCCCACGACGCCCGGCGTCCGGGAGCCAGGATCACCAGGGGACCGAGCAGCCGTTCACCGTCGCTGTCGACCACGGCCACCGCCCCCGGGAAGATCCCCTGGTGCCGGGACATCGCCCGCAGCAAGGGCAGCACGGCCTCCCGTCCCGTAAAGTCTCGACCGGGATCGAAGACCCACACGCCCAGCGCCGGGGGCAGCGGCCGCACCTGGAAGGTGGCCGCCCGCGGACGGACGAACACCCCGCCGGATCCGCACAGAGCCTGTGCCAGGGAGTAACCGGCCACGTTCTTGAATACCGGCGCCCCGACGTGGAACAGACGACCGTCGCCGGTCTCGGCCCACAGTTCCAGGATCATGTCGCGCACGGTTCCCCAGGCGCCCAGACCCGGTCCGGGCAACAGCTGGTCGATCATCCCGCCCACGGTGCCGCAGCGCGCCAGGCCCGGTCCCTGCGGACCGGCCGGCAACCAGGCGCCCATCGGCACCCACAGGCCGTGCTCCATGAGGGCGGCCTGCATCCTGGCCACCGGCAGCGCCGCCGGTGCCGTCACGGTCAAGCTCTCCAGGTCGATCCTCAACTCGGCCGGCAGCGGCTTGACCGGCGCGTAATCCGCGTCCGGCGGCGTCAGCAGCTTGCCCGGGTTCAGCTGTCCATCCGGATCGAAGACCTCCTTGATGCCCCGCTGCAGGCCGGCGGTCACCCCGTCGATCATCCGCGGCAGCATATCGAGCTTCTCGATCCCCACCCCGTGCTCGCCGGTGCAGCTGCCGTCCAGTTCCAGGGCCCGCAGGATGATCGCCTCGGCCGCGGCGTGGGCCTGACGGGTCTGGCCGGGATCCCGATCGTCGTAATGGATGCCCGGGTGCAGGTTGCCGTCGCCTGCGTGGAACGCCGTGGCGATCTCGACCCCGAAGCGCACCTTGATCTCCTGGATGTCATGCACCAGCCGGGGCAGTCGCCCCAGGGGCACCACAACATCCATGGTCACGTAGCGCGGGGCCAATCTTCCCACCGCGCCGAACGCCTTCTTGCGGCACAGCCACAACGTATCGCGTTCCTGCTCGTCGGCGGCCAGGGTGACCTCACGCGCACCGCCGGCCAGCAGCAGCTCCCTCGCCGCCGACGCGTCGGCGTTCACCGCCTCCTCGGAACCGGAGAACTCCACGATCATCACGGCCTGGACATCGGTGGGAAAGCCGAAGGCGAAGGCGGCTTCCACCGCCTGCAGCATGGTCTGGTCCACGATCTCCACCGCCACCGGCAGCAGCCCCGACTGCACGAGTTTCACCACCGCGGCCACGGCGTCGCCCAGGGCCGGGAACACCGCCAGCAGGGTCTGCAGCGAACGGCCGACCGGCACCAGGGCCAGATCGGCCCCTGTGATCACTCCCAGGGTGCCCTCGCTGCCGCACAGCAGGGACACGAGATCCAGGCCGCGCCGGACGGCTCGACCGCCGTAAGCGGACCACGGCCTGCCGTCGGCATCGCACCACCTCAACCGCAACAGATGGCTCAAGGTCACGCCGTAGCGCAGGCAATGGGGACCGCCCGCGTTCTCGGCGATGTTTCCGCCGATGGTGGCGGTGGCCTGGCTCGAGGGATCCGGGGCGAATTCAAGGCCCTGGGCCGCGGCCTTGCGGCTGACCCGGGCGTTGAGCACCCCCGCACCCGCCGCGACCCGGCGTCCGACCGCATCGACGTCTCCCAGCGCCTCCAGCCGCGCCAGCGAAAGCACCACGCAACCTTCCGAGGGCAGAGCGCCCCCGCTGAGGCCTGTGCCCGTACCCCGGCAGACCACCGGTACATGTGCTCCGGCGCACAGGGCCAGCACCCTGCCGACCTGCTCCGCGTTCCGGGGCAGGGCCACGGCCGCGGGCAGACCAAGTCGGAAATGGGAGGCGTCATGGGCGTAGACGCGCCGGGAAGCCGCGTCGGTCAGCAACCCACCCTCGTCCAGCACGGATTGCAAGCGTTCCAGCAGGTTCATGACCTGGTCCACGAGATCCTCTTGAGGGGGCGCACCGCACGAACCAGACCCCGCCCCAGCAGGGCGAAGCCGTCCTCGGACAGGGAAGCCATGGTGGGCAGCAGCAGGGTGGTCAGGAAGGTGCTGACAAGCAGGCCGCCCATGATCACCAGGGCCATGGAGTAGTAGTACACCCCGCCCAGGGACGGCTTCTGCACCACGATGGGCACCAGCCCGATGAGTGTCGTCAGGGCCGTCATGAGGATGGGCCTGAGCCGCTCGCGGCCGCCGCGCAGCATGGCCTCGGTGCGCGGCATCCCCGCCCGCCGGTAGCCGTTGATGTGTTCGAGCATGACGATGCCGTTGTTCACCACGATCCCGATCAGCAGCAGCAGTCCAATGGCCGCCGGCTGGTCGAAGTCCGTGCCGGTAGCGTACAGGGTCCAGACCGTACCGGCCAGGGCGAAAGGCAGGGAGATCATCAGGGCCAGGGCCTGGCGCACCGATTCGAACAGGCTGGCCATCACCGCGAAGATCAGCAGCAACGCCAGCAGCAGGTTGGTCCGGAATTCCCGCGACTGTTCCTCGCGCTGGGCCTGCCACTGGCCGAAGGTCCAGGAATAGCCGTAGGGAAACGTCATCCCCGCCAGGGCTTCCTTGACCTTGGGGATGTAATCCTCGCGGGTGCCCTCCCCGTAACGGGCGGTGACCCAGACGCTGGTCCGGCGATTGTCCCGCTGGATGCTCTCGCGCCCGGCCAGGGAAACGAAGCGGGCCACCGAGGACAGGGGCACCTCCTGACCGTCGGCCGCCTGCAGGGGCAGGTTGCGCAGCTGGTCCATGGTCTCGGTCTGCTTCTCGTCCAGGGTCAGGCGCATCTCCCGCTCGCCGTCGGGGGTGCGGAAGCGCTGCAGCCTGCGCCCGCGGTAGGTCAGGCCCACCACCTCTCCAACCTGCTCCGGCTGCACGTCGTAGCGGGAGATCAGATCGCGGTCCGGCTGGATGTGAAGCTCCTGCCGGGCCTCCTGGTGGCGGGTGTCCACGTTGGTCAGGCCGGGGATGGCCTCCACCCGCTCGATGGCCTCCTCGGCCAGGGCCAGCAGCACCCCCGTGTCCTCGCCCACGAGCTGGAAGGCCACCCGGCGCCCGCCCTGGTAACGCCTCCAGCCCTGGCGGCTCTCCTGGACCCGCAACCTTACCCCGGGGATCTCCGGCAGCATGTCCGGCAACCGGCGACGTACCAGGGCGATGTTCTCCTCGTTGGCCTCCCCGTCCTGCAAATACACCCTGGTCAGGGAGAAGCGGTCGCTCCAGAAGCTGTAGATGGACTTGGCGTGCAGCTCGCTGCGGTGGGGTTCGATGGCCTGCTCCACCCGGCTGATGACCTGCTCCTTGGCCTCGAGGCTCAGGTCCTCGCTGAAATCGTAGCGCAGCTGGACGAACAGCTCGCTCTGGCTGGCATCGAAGTTCATGTCCACCCTTCGCAGCGGATAGAACATGGAGGCAACCACCACCAGCCCCGCCAGCACGGCCAGCCAGCGGTGGTTCAGGGCGAAGCCCAGCACTCCCTGGTAGCGGGTCTCCAGGTTCACCATCCAGGCCGCCTTGGCCCGCGGACGCGATTTGATGTAGCGCGAAGTCGCCAACGGGATCAGGGTCTGGCTGATGAACAGGGAAGCCAGCAGGGTCAGGCAGACGGTGATGCCCAGCTCCTTGAGGTAGATGTTCATCTCGCTGGGCTTGTTGAAGATCAGGGGCAGGAAGACGATGACCGAAGTGAGGGTGGCCGCCACCACCGCCGTGGTCACTTCGCGCGAACCCCGCAGGGCCGCCTCGCGCAGCCCCAGGCCCTGCTCCCGGTAGCGGAAGATGTTCTCCATCACCACCACCGCGTTGTCCACCAGCATGCCGATGCCCACGATGAGCCCCAACAGGGTCAGGGTGTTGAGGCTGCGCCCCTGGGCCCAGATGATCCCGCAGGTCACGATGAGACTGAAGGGGATGCAGGCCACGGCCACCAGGGTGGTGGAGAACCGGCGCAGAAACACGAACAGCACCACCGACGCCAGCAACGAGCCGAAGATCCCGGTGAATGCCAGGTCGCGCAGGGTCCCCCTGATCTCCCGCCCCTGGCTGAACCAGATCAGGAAGTTCACCCCCTCCAGCTCGGGGTCGTCGTCCATGGCGGCGATGGTCCGTTCCAGCTCGTCGCAGACGGTCACGGTGTTGGCCTGGGACTCCTGGGTGACGCTGACCCCCACGGCGAAATGGCCGTCGAGGTGGCGTCCGTACTCCAGGGGCGGCTCCTCATACACCACGTCCGCCACGTCGGACAGCCGCAGCCCATCGGCGCGCAGGGGCAGGGCGGCGATCTCCTCCACGCTGGACAGGGTCCCGACGGTGCGCACCACATACCGCGTGGGCCCGGCGGTGATCCGTCCCAGCGACTGGTCGAAGTTTCCCGAGCGCAGCACCCGCCACACCTCGCGCACGTCCATGCGGTGACGATTCAGATCGGCGATGCGCAGGTTGATCCGCACCTCGCGCGGATTCACTCCGTCCAGGCGCACCTGGGCCACCCCGGGCACCCTCTCCAGCGGCCGGATGATCTTGCGTTCGAGCAGGTCGTAGCTCCGACTCAGGTCCAGGGTGGAGCTGAGCCGTCCCTCGAGGATGGGCGTGTCCGCGTCGCGCGAGCCCCAGCTGGTGCTGACCTGGATGTCGCCCATGTCGTCCGGCAGTTCCGCGCGCACCCGGTCGATCTGCTCCCAGACCTCCACCCGCGCCAGATGCATGTCCGTGGACCAGTCGAAACCCAGGCGGATATTGCCCCCGTCGCTGCCGCAGCGCGACCACATGGTCTTGAGGCCCTTGAGCGAGCCCAGGGCGTCCTCCACCGGACGGACGACCATGCGCTCCACCTGTTCGGGTGAAGCATTCTGGTAAGGAAGCTCCACAAACAGTTCCGGTTGTTGAATAT
>CAYPVD010000166.1:0-6489 GCA_964414055.1 uncultured Fibrobacteraceae bacterium | reverse complement strand
CAGGAAAACCAGGACCGGCATCAGGGCCACCAGGATCTGCCCGAGGGGATTCAGGCCCGTTGCCATGAGGTCATTCAAGGCGGAAAACGCTTTCGAACCCGGACAGCCGGAAGACCTCGCGCAGGTGGGGGTTCAACCCCGCCAGCACCAGTTCCCCTCCCTGGTCCAGCAGTCGTCTCTGGGTGGCGGCCAGAAGACCCAGCCCGGCGCTGGCGATGTAGTCCAGGCCGGTGCAATCGAGAAGGCAGGTACCGTCAACGTTCCGCAGGGCTTCCCGGGCCCGGTCGGCCGCCGCCGCATCCAGCCGCCCGGCAAGGACAAGGGTTCCGTCGGAATCCCTGGTGATATCGAACATGGCAAGGGAACCTCGCGGTCGGGAACAGGTGGCATGGCAACGGGCTCATACTGGGAACCGGCTCCCGGAAATTCAAGGGGAATCATCCCCGGGACCGGCACGGGGCGTCACGGAAATGTCGTGCTGCAGAAAATCCCCGAACATGCCCGTCGCCCGGGACATGATGTCCCCATAGGCTTCGGCCCGGGACAGGGCCGTCACCGTGCAGAGCGGCCATTTCCAGGGGCCGTCAGAACGCATGAGCCGAACAGGTTGCGCCTTGGGGAATGTGCCGGGACCAAAATCCTCCCTGGCCCGGATACGGCCAATTCGCATCGCACCCCCTTTTCCCGAAGCCCATGCTTCTGTCCAACCCTGCCGTACCCAACGGAATACGCGCATAACCTGCAAACGATCCTTTTCAGCGTCAATTTTGTCTTGTGCCCCTTGGGGCGTGTGATAGGGTGCAGTCAACTTCCTCGCGATCCCCGTGCGCTGCATCCACGGATATCTGCTCGACGCAGGTCCTTCCGGTGCGGCCATGCAACTGTTCAAGGAGGCGTTATGCGCAGATCAAGCATGTTCGTTCTGCTGGCGGCCGGATTGATTCTGGCCTTGCCCCAGCTGGCCGCGGCCGCCGGTTTCAGCATCTACGAGGCCGGTTCCCGGGCCACGGCCCTGGGCGGGGCCTTCACCGCCACCGCCGACGACGGCTCGGCCCTGTTCTACAACCCCGCCGGGATCAGCTTCCTGTCCGGCAGCAACCTCGACGTCAACGTGTTCGGGATCGCCCCCAAGATGAAGCTCTCCCAGGCCACGACCCTGGCCGGGGGCGATTACTACAACGAGACCAAGGACAAGACCTATCTCGCACCCGGCACCTTCTTCACCACCAACCTGGGCGACAAGACCGCCTTCGGTCTGGGTGTCTACGCACCCTTCGGTCTGGGCGTCAAGTGGGAGAACCCTGCCTCCTGGGTCGGGCGCCAGGTCAGCTACGACGTGGAGATCCAGACCATCTATATCACGCCTGCGCTGTCGTTCAAGTTGACCGATAATCTCGCCTTGGCCGTCGGCGCCGACGTGGCCATCCAGCATCTCGATCTGCACAAGTACACGCTGCATCCGACCCTGGGCGTCAACGCCCTGGACACCGAGATCAGCGGCACCAGCGACCCGGACGTGACCCCCACCTTCGGCCTGATGTACCGTCCCAACGACAAGTTCTCGTTCGGCGTCATGCACCACATGGAAAAGACCCTGGACTACAGCGACCAGGATGCCGTGCTGGCCAACGCCATCGCCCCGGGGCAGGCGGGCTACGAGTGGTCCTCCCAGCTCCTGATGAGTCTGGGCAGCGCCGACGGCAACGTCCTGAACCAGGACATCTCGGCCAAGTTCAAGCTGCCTTCGATCACCACCGCGGGCGTGTCCTACCAGTTCAGCGACCGCTTCCGGGCCGAGTTGGACTACGTCTACTTCACGTGGTCCAACTTCGACAAGCTGGGCCTGGACTTCGCCAACGACGCCCTGGACCAGGACATCGAGTTCTACTACGACGACTCCTGGCAGATCCGCTACGGCATGGACTACGTGCTGCAACCGGACAAGATCAAGCTGATGGCCGGTTACGTCTACGACTCCACGCCCCAGCCCCTGGCCGCGGTCAGTCCCCTGTTGCCGGACAGCGACCGCAGCGACATCTCGTTCGGCGCGGCCATCAAGTCCGGCAACTACGACATGACCCTCAGCTACATGGTCGTGCTCGGGGACGAGCGGACCAACATCGAGAACGGCCGGCCGGCCAATCCCGATCCCGCCTACCCCGTGGGAACCTACAAGTCGGACGCCAACATCTTCGGTATCGGCCTCGGCTACCATTTCTAGAAGGAGGTGCAGGACATGAAGAAGAATCTGCTCATCACGACCTTGCTTGCGCTCCTGCTGGCCTTCGTGCTGGCCGGGTGCACTACCGATCCGGCCGACCACCCCACCAACCTGCGGGCGCCGCAGGGTGAGGAGGTCTTCGGAAAGTACGTGGCAGTAGGCAACAGCCTGACCGCCGGTTACGAGGACGGGGGCCTGGTCGGTTTCACCAGCCTGGGCCTGCCCACGGGGCAGTACTACAGCTACCCCCGCCTGATCGCGGGTCAGCTGGGCCTGGACAACTCCATCGGCGACTCCCAGTTCAGCCAGCCCTATGTCGCCTGGCCCGGAGTCGGCAGCAGCCCTGCCAGCGATCCGGCCAATGCCGCCGGCGTGATGTACTTCGATGGCGCCACCGGCGGTCTGATGTGGGAGGAGACTCCCCAGGTGGCGATCCCCGGACTGCTGCTCGCGGCGACCATTCCCACGCCCTACCACAACCTGGGCGTGCCCGGCGCGCGGCTGTGGGAAGTGCTGAACACCTATGACAGCACCACCAGCTACGGGGCTCCCTACGGGTCCCCCAATCCGTTCTTCGACTTCATCAACCGGGCCAGCTTCTTCGGCAACGTCACCGAGCACGCCACCGTGACGGATGTCAACGGCCTGCTCGAGGACATCACCTACGAGACCGCCTCCATGGCGCGCCAGGCCATCGCCAAGGGTCCGAGCCTGGCCACGGTCTGGATCGGCAACAACGACGTCCTGGGTGGCGCCACCGGCGGCAACCCGATAGTCGGTGACGATCCCCTGACCGGAGGCAACATCACCACGCCGGAGACCTTCCAGGCCCAGTACAGCGAGATGATGCAGGTGCTGGCCGGCGGCATGGTCCAGTCCACGGGCTTCGCACCGTTGATCCTGGCGGCCAACATCCCCAGCATCACGAGCATCCCCTACTTCATCGACGAGACCAGCTTCCTGGCAGCCGTCGGAGCCGCCGCCTGGCCGGCCGGGTACGAGGATGCTGATGTGCAGTTGTTCACCTTCCCGGTGCTCAGCTGGGCGGCCATGGCCGATCCCATGACCGACCCCGTCCCGTCCGACTACACCCTGACCACCACCGAGGTGGCCACCGTGGACGGCATCGTCGATGGCTTCAACCAGATCATCGCCGGGGTCGCCGCCAGCATCACCGCCAGCGACTACGCCCGGGTCGAGGTCGTGGACATGAACGCCCTGATGAACGACCTCGCCTCCGGCACGAGCCAGTACGGTCCCTACGCGGCCATCAATTTCCTGCTGCTGCTGCCGCAGTTCGCCGGCGACATCCAGGCCGCCGCGGACGCCACCCTGTTCTCCCTGGACGGGGTCCACCCCAACAACAAGGGCTACGGCGTGGTAGCCAACGAGTTCATCAACGTTCTCAACGACGCCCTGGGCACCTCGGTGCCGCCCGTGGATGTGGCTTCCCTGCACTGGGATCCCACCTACGGCAAGGGTTCCAAGGTGGCCACCTCCGGGGTCCACCTGAGTCCCGAAGCCGCCGCCCGCATGAGCGCCATCTTCCGTTGATGCGGCGACCGCCGCCTGCCGCGGGGGGAACCTTCGGGTTCCCCCCGTGTTTTTTCATGCCGCAGTCGGCTTGCGAGTGTTATTTTGACCGGGAAGGCCATTTCACCCCTGTGCCAGGAAAGGAAGCCTGTTCATGCGCGCCTACGGCTCCAGCTTCGGCTTCGACCGGAGCCTCACCCCCGCGGTCAAGCAACTGATCATCGCCAACGTGGCCGTGTTCTTCCTGCAGGCCTTTCTCGGCAATGTCATGATCGAGTGGCTGGCCTTCATCCCCGGACAGGCCGTGCTCCATCTGCAGGTATGGCGCTTCTTCACTTACATGTTCCTGCACGGCGGCCTGACACACATCGCCTTCAACATGTTCGGCCTGTGGATGTTCGGTTCCCAGGTGGAGCGGCTGTGGGGCAGCCGGGCCTTCCTGATCTACTACTTCATCTGCGGTCTGGGGGGCGCGTTGACCTACGGGATCTTCAACCTGGCCGGCATCAACGCCCTGATCCCAATGCTGGGCGCCTCGGCAGCCATTTACGGCATCCTGCTGGCCTACGGCCTGAGCTTTCCCGATTCCATCATCCTGATCTTCATGATCCTGCCCATGAAGGCCAAGTACGCCGTGGCCCTGTTCGGCCTGATCGAACTCCTGTCGGCCCCGCAGGGCGGCGGAGTGGCCCACGTGGCCCACCTGGGGGGCATGCTCACCGGTTACCTGTTCCTGCGCTGGACCATCCCCGCCCTGGGAGGGCGCGGCCCCGGCCTGTCCTTCGTGAGCACCGCCTACCGCAACTGGCGTACCCGGCGGCGGATCAAGGTGGTCAAGCCCGACGGCCGCCCGTTCTTCCACGGCCACGACGGCCCGGACGTGGACCAGAAGGAGATCGACCGCATCCTCGACAAGATCTCCCGCCAGGGCCTGCAGAGCCTGACGGACAAGGAGCAGGACCTGCTGCGCAAAGCTGGACGGCGTTGACCGAAAGGCGACCTGCGCCATGGATCTGAGCATCATCATCGTCAACTGGAACACCCGGGAACTGGTGTGCGATTGCCTGCGCTCCCTGCCGGCGGCCACCGCCGGTCTGGCCTGCGAGGTCCTGGTGGTGGACAACGCCTCCGGTGACGATTCGGTGCCCGTCATCCAGCGGAAATTTCCCCATGTGCGCGTCATCGAGACGGGCGAGAACCTGGGCTTCGCAGGCGGCAACAACCGCGCCCTTGCCCAGGCCGGCGGGGACATGATCCTCCTGCTGAACCCCGATACGGTCTGCCCCCCGGGCTCCCTGGTCCGCCTCGTATCCTTCGCGCGACGGCACGAGAACCTGGCCGCGGCCGGCCCCCGCCTGGTGGACCGCGAACTGCGGCCCACCCTCAGCTGGGGGTTCTTTCCGCGCCTGCGCGATCACTGGCTGGGATTCCTGGATCCCCGGCGCATCTTCCTGCGCGGTCCCCTGGCCAAGCGCATCGTCGTGGCTCCGCCGCGGTCCATGCCTTCGTGCCCCGTGGACTACGTGGTTGGCGCCTGCCTGCTGATGCCTCGGGAGGCCCTGACCCGGATCGGCCTCCTGGACGAACGGTTCTTCCTGTACTTCGAGGAGACGGACTGGTGCTACCGCGCCAGGCAGGCGGGCATGGAGGTCTGGTACTGCTCCGAATGCGAGGTCGTCCACCTGGAGGGGCAGGCCGCCGCCAAGGCCAGCACTTTCAGCACCAGGCAGTTCCAGGTCAGCTACCGCGCCTTCGTGGCCAAGCACTACGGAAAATCCCGGGTCTGGCTTTACCGGCTGGCCCAATTCGCCGAGTTCGGTCTCAAGGCCCTGCTGCACGCCCTGGCCCCGCGCAACCGCTCCCATCACGCGGCCCTGACCCGCCACCTGTGGCTGAAGGCCCGGCTGCAGCTGATCAACAACCTCGAGGTGGAGGTCCCGACGGGGACCTGCTGAGGGTCGCCTGAAACACAACGTCCCCGTGATGTCCTCGGCCTGCGGCCTGCGGATTACACGGGGACGTTGTGTTTCAGGCGACCCTCAGCGCTGCCCGCGCCGGGTCTTCTTCTCGAATTCGGCAATCAGGTCCTTGCCGGAATTCAGGGATATGATCCGGAACTCCTCCACGTGCAGGGTCGCATCGTCCATGACGTTGAGTTCCAGATCGAACGCGTGGCTCAGATCGCGGAACTGCTCGGGGCGCTCCTCCAGCATGTACAGGGCCAGCACGGGATTGGCCTGGATCTGCAGGCGCTTCTCCTTGAACACGATGGCGATGCGGTGGACCAGACGTTCGATGCGGTTGCTCATGGTCTCCAGGGACAGCACCTTGCCCGTCTCGCGGCAATACGGACAGGGATCGGAGACCTGGGACAGCAGGCTGGGCCTGACGCGCTGGCGGCTCATCTCCACCAGTCCCAGGCCGCTGACCTGGAATACCTTGTGGCGTGCCCGGTCGCGCTTCAGATGCTGCTTGAGCTCGTTGAAGACCCGCTTCTTGTTGCCCTCGTTCTCCATGTCGATGAAGTCGATGACGATGATCCCGCCCACGTCCCGCAGCCTGAGCTGGCGGGCGACCTCGCGCGCGGCCAACAGGTTGGTCTGCAGGATGGTCTCCTCCTGGTTGCGCTTGCCCGTGAAGCGGCCCGTGTTCACGTCGATGGACACCAAGGCCTCGGTGGGCTCGATGATGAGGTAGCCGCCCTTCTTCATCCAGACCCGCTTGTCCAGGGTCTT
>CAYPVD010000165.1:0-6503 GCA_964414055.1 uncultured Fibrobacteraceae bacterium | reverse complement strand
TAGAAATGCACGGGTGCCCGTCCCTCGACGGCCAGCTTCACATCCTCGACCATCTGGCCGGTGGACAGTTCCACGGCCAGGAAACGCACGTCGCGCGCGGCGTGGGCCGCGATGGCCTCGGTGGGGAAGGGCCACAGGGTGATGGGCCGGATCAAACCGACCTTCAGGCCCTCGGCCCGGGCCTGGTCCACCGTCGAGTACACGATGCGGCTGACCACGCCGTAGGCCACCACGATCAGGTCGGCGTCCCCGGTCTTGTACTCCTCGACGATGACCTCGTTGGCCATGATCTCCTTGTACTTGCGGTCCAGCTTGAGGTTGTGGGCCTCGAGCTCCTCGGGTTCCAGCACGATGGAGCTGACCAGGTTCTTGCTCGTGGCCGGCGTACCATCCACGGCCCAGCTCTTGTGGTCGTAGGGCACGGGCTTGGCCTCGGGGATCTCCACGACCTCCATCATCTGGCCGGTGATGCCGTCGGCCATGATGCAGGCGGGATTGCGGTACTTGTCGGCCAGGTCGAAGGCCTTCATGGTCAGGTCGCACATCTCCTGGGCGCCGTTGGGGGCCAGGGCGATCAGGCGGTAGTTGCCGTGGCCGCCGCCCTTGGTCACCTGGAAGTAGTCGGCCTGCTCGGGGGCTATGTTGCCCAGACCGGGCCCGCCGCGGTCGATGTTGACGACCACCAGGGGCAGCTCGGCGCCGGCGCAGTAGCTCAGGCCCTCCTGCTTGAGGCTGAAGCCGGGGCTGCTGGAGGCGGTCATGGTGCGGATCCCCATGCCGGCGGTTCCATAGACCATGTTGATGGCCGCGACTTCGCTCTCGGCCTGGATGAAGACACCGCCCAGGGCAGGAAAGTGCCGGGCGGCGGCGTGGGCTATTTCGCTGGCCGGGGTGATGGGGTAGCCGTAGTAGGCCCGGCAACCGGCAGCCAGGGCGCCGACGATGATCGCATCGTTGCCCTTCATGAATTGTTTGGCCATGGCCGTTCTCCCGTTGTTGAAAATCCGATAAACTGGCAGACCTCGCTGAAAGCCCCTAGGGCTTGACCACGCGGATGGCACCCGGTTCGGGGCAGGCGTAGAAGCAGAGCCCGCAACCGGTGCAATCGGCGCCCGTGTAATAGGCAGGGTGATAGCTGGCGCTGTTGAGCTTGTCGCTGATGGCGATCACGCTCTTGGGACAGACTCCCAGGCACAGCTGGCATCCCTTGCAGAGCTCCGGATCGACTTCCATGAAAGGGGCATCAACAGCAGTGTCGTTGGACATGGGAATCACCTCGCACGTAGGGGATGAATTGTTTCAAGACCAAACATAACAGGTGGCCCCACGGCTCCCAAAAAATATGTTGGCGAATTGTCAACTCCCGGTCAGCGATCCCTGAAAGCGGGCTTGCGCTTCTCCAGGAACGCGGTGCACCCCTCCCGGGCATCCTCCGAAGCGGCGGCCACTCCGAACAGGGAGGCCTCCAGACCGCACCCGCCCGTCTGGGTCATCTGCAGGCCTTCGCCCACCGCGCGCAGGGCCAGCCTCAAGGTCAGCATTGATTTCCGGGCCAGCTTGGCCGCCAGCTTCCCCGCAGCCTCGCGCAGCTCGCCGGTCGGCACGACCTTGTTGACCAGTCCCATCTTCAGGGCCTCCTCGGCCGAGACCATATCCGCGGTCAGGACCAGCTCCTGGGCCCGGCCCCGACCCACAAGACGCGCCAGTCGCTGGGTACCCCCGAAGCCGGGAATCAACCCCAGGCCCGTCTCCGGCAGACCCAGCCGGGCACTGTCGGCGGCGTAGCGCAGGCTGCAGGCCATGGCCAATTCGCACCCGCCGCCCAGGGCGAACCCGTTAACCACGGCGATGACCGGCTTGCCCAGGTTCTCGATGAGATCCATGAGGCGCTGCCCCTCCAGGGCATACCGCTCGGCCTGGTCGGCGCGCAGACCCGCCAGTTCGGAAATGTCGGCGCCCGCCACGAAGGCCTTTTCCCCCGCTCCGGTCAGCAGGACCACCCGGACCTGGTCATCATCCTGCAGGGAGGCGAAACAGTCCGCCAGTTCGGCGATGGTGGCCCGATTCAGGGCATTGAGCTTCTCGGGACGGTTAACCGTAACTTCGGCAACACCTTCTGTAATCGTGGACAGGATGTTCTCGTAGGCCATGATCCTTCCTTTCGCCGGGGATCGTTCCGCTGCCGTCTCGGTTGAATTATAAGTCCATGCCGCCTCACCACCAAACATCAGCTTTTTTTCGCGACCTGCAGGCACAGATCGATTATTATAGAAGCAGGTCGGCGACCGGGATCGGTCCGAGAATGGTTGCCGCTAATCTAGTCGTAGTCGGGAGTACCGGAAGTGGGTTGGTCCGTCATCCTGAACATCGTATTGGGCGCGGTCGCGGGGATTCTGGCCGTCCTTTGGCGTCGTCAGCACACCCGCATCAGCCATCTGGAGACCGATCGCACAGAGGACCGCAGCCGCATCCACAGCCTGCAATCCCGCCTGGCCCAGGCCCAGCGCCTGGAGGCAGTGGGCATCTTCGCCGGCAGCATCATCCACAACCTCAACAACCTGCTGTCGGTGATCCTGGGCCATACCCGTCTGGCTTCCGACGCTCCCGAGCTGGCGGACGAGACCCGCACCGAGCTGCGCAAGGCCATGGACGCCGGCAGGGTGGCAGGCGATCTGCTGGCGGATCTGAGCCGGTTCTACCGCCGGGCCGACCTGGGCCGCAAACCCACCGACCTGCTCCCCATAGTCAGGGACACGGTGAAGCTTCTGAGCGACATCCTGCCCTCGGCCATCACCATCGAGGCCGACCTTCAGCCTTGCGGGCCGGTGCTGGCCTCCTCCACCGGGGTACAGCAGGTGCTGATGAACCTGTGCAGCAACGCCGCCCAGGCCATGCAACACGGCCAGGGCAGGATCCAGGTCACCCTGCGCGAGGAAGTCGTACCGCAGCCCCTGCAGGCAGTACCACGGCAGCTGGAGGCCGGGAGCTATGTGCGCCTGGGGGTCAAGGACAACGGGCGCGGCATGGACCAGGCCTCCCTGGAACGGATTCTCGAATCCTACTACGGGGATCACCCCGTCGACGAGGACCTCGGCCTGGGACTGGCCACCGTCTGCCGCCTCATGGACCACATGCAGGGCGTGGCCATCCCCAGCACCAAGACCGGCCGCGGCACCACCTTCGGCATCTACTTCCCCCTGATCGCCTGGAGCGTCCCGGATGTGGATGACCCCCTGGCCCTGCCGGAGGACGAGAAGGAAGCCATCCCACCTTCCCTGAAGGTCGCTCCGGTGCGCATCCTCCTGGTGGACGACGAGGAAATGGTGGCCGAGGTCCTCTCCCGCGGCCTGCGCCGTCTGGGCCACGAGGTCACCACGGTCACCGACAGCAGGAAGGCCCTGGAAATCTTCGCGCGTCGTCCGCGGGAGTTCGACGTGGTCATCACCGACCAGATCATGCCCCACATGTCCGGCGTGCGTCTCGTGCGCGAGCTGCAGAAGGTGCGTTCGGGCGTGCCCGTGATCCTGACCACGGGCTTCCAGGACAGCTACCACGAGCGCCAGGCCCGCGAGGTCGGCGTGCGGGATTTCGTCCTGAAACCCTGCAGCCACCTGGATCTGGCCCAGGCCGTGTCCCGCCTGGAGCTGGGTCGCCTGGAAGGCCGCGCCTGATCCTTTCTTTCCTGCCAGCGTCCTTTCTGCTAGATTTCACAGCCATCCGGCGGTGCGCGAAACGGCGCCCCGGAACCGTGTTACCAGTCATGAACTGCGACAAGGCCCAGCGAAGGAAGACGTGATGTCCGACATCAGACGGAAGCAAATGGAACACCTGGCGGAACTGCGGGACCAGGCCCTGGTCGGCGGCGGCCAGGAGAAGATCGACAAGATCCACGCCAAGGGCCGTCTTACAGCCCGTGAACGGATCATGCTGCTGCTGGACGAGGGCAGCTTCCAAGAGACCGGCGTGTTCGTGCGCCACCGCAGCCACGAGATGGGCATGGACCGGTTCCGGCCCGTGGGCGACGGGATCATCACCGGCAGCGGGCGCATCGACGGCCGCCAGGTCTACGTCTTCGCCCAGGACTTCACCGTCTTCGGCGGTTCCATGAGCGAGGCCAACGCCCGCAAGATCTGCCGCCTGATGGACCAGGCCCTGGAGAACGGCTGCCCGGTCATCGGTCTCAACGACAGCGGCGGCGCCCGCATCCAGGAGGGCGTCCGATCCCTGGCCGGGTACGCCGAGATCTTCTGGCGCAACACCATGGCCTCGGGGGTCATCCCCCAGATCAGCGCCGTCCTGGGCCCCTGCGCCGGCGGCGCGGTCTATTCGCCGGCCATCACCGACTTCACGCTCATGGTGGACCAGACCAGCTACATGTTCGTGACCGGTCCCAACGTCATCAAGATGGTCACCAACGAGGAAGTGACCTTCGAGGAGCTGGGCGGCGCCCGCACCCACTCCACGCGCAGCGGGGTGGCCCACTTCATGGCCTCAGGCGACAAGGAATGCCTGGTGATGACCCGGCGCCTGCTGAGCTTCCTGCCCCAGAACAACCTGGAGGATCCCCCGCGCACCGTGCCCACGGACCGGCCCGATCGGCGGGAGGAGACGCTTAACGACCTGGTGCCCACCGACAGCCGCAAGCCCTACGACATGCACGAGGTGATCCGCCTGGTGGTCGACGACGGGGACTTCATGGAGGTCCAGCCCCTGCACGCCCAGAACCTGATCTGCGGTTTCGCCCGCCTGGACGGCAAACCCGTGGGGATCGTGGCCAACCAGCCCAAGGTGCAGGCCGGTGTGCTGGACATCACCAGCAGCATCAAGGGCGCCCGCTTCGTGCGCACCTGCGACTGCTTCAACATCCCCCTGGTGGTCTTCGAGGACGTGCCTGGTTTCCTGCCCGGGACCGACCAGGAGTACGGCGGCATCATCAAGCACGGCGCCAAGCTGCTGTTCGCATTCGCCGAGGCCACCGTGCCCAAGCTGACGGTCATCACCCGCAAGGCCTACGGCGGGGCCTACGACGTGATGAACAGCAAGCACATCCGCGCCGACTACAACATCGCCTGGCCCGGGGCCGAGCTGGCGGTCATGGGGCCCGAAGGCGCCGTGAACATCCTGTACCGGCAGCAGCTCGCCGCGGCCGAGGATCCCGACGCCGAGCGCAAGAAGCTGGTGGACGAGTACAACGAGCTGTACGCCAATCCCTTCATCGCCGCCGGTCTCGGCTATCTGGACGACGTCATCGAGCCCGCCGAGACCCGCCGCCACCTGATCACCGCCCTGCACAACCTTGCAGGCAAGAAACAACTGTTGCCGCCCAAGAAGCACGGCAACATTCCGCTCTAGGGGGTACGCGGTGTCGACATCCTCACCGAGGGAAATCAACAAGGTCCTGGTGGCCAACCGGGGCGAGATCGCCGTGCGCATCATCCAGGGCCTGCGCGAGATGGGCATCCGGTCGGTGGCCGTCTACTCGGACGTGGACCGCGAGGCCCTGCACGTCCTGAGCGCGGACGAAGCCGTGCCCATCGGCCCCGCCCCGGCGGCCGAGAGCTACCTGTCCGGCGACAAGATCATCCGGGCCGCCCTGGACACCGGGGCGCAGGCCATCCACCCGGGATACGGGTTCCTGTCCGAGAACGGGGACTTCAGCGGCGCGGTGGAGGAAGCGGGCCTGGTCTTCATCGGCCCGACGGCCGAATCCATGGCCGTCATGGGCGACAAGCTGTCGGCCCGGCGCAAGATGCGCGCCAGCGGCGTGCCGGTAGTGCCGGGCACCGACGAGCCGGTGACCGACCCGGAGACCGCCGTGAAGATCGCCGACGAGATCGGCTACCCCGTACTGCTGAAGGCCAGCGCGGGCGGCGGCGGAAAGGGCATGCGCATCGTGCACGAACCCGGCGAGATGGCCGCGGCCCTGCGCGAAACCATGGGCGAGGCCGGAGCGTCGTTCGGCAACGACGCCATCTTCATCGAGAAGTACATCACCGACCCCAAGCACATCGAGGTCCAGGTCCTGGGTGACGGCGAGGGCCGTGCCATCCACCTGTTCGAGCGCGAATGCTCGGTGCAGCGTCGCCACCAGAAGGTCATCGAGGAGAGCCCATCTCCCTCGCTCAACGACGAGCTGCGGGCCGGGATCTGCGCCGCCGCGGTCAAGACGGCCGAGGCCATCTCCTACCGCGGGGCCGGCACGGTGGAGTTCATCCTGGCCCCGGACGGCTCGTTCTACTTCCTGGAGATGAACACGCGGCTGCAGGTGGAACACCCGATCACCGAGATGGTCGTCGGGGTGGACCTCGTGCGGGCCATGGTGGAGATCGCCCGCGGCAACGGAATCTGCTACCGGCAGGATGATCTGGCTCAGCACGGCTGGGCCCTGGAGTTCCGTCTCTACGCCGAGGATCCGGGCCGCAACTTCGCCCCCAGCATCGGCCGCATCGAGACCATGGCCATCGCCGGTGGTCCGGGAGTCCGCCTGGACACCGGCGTCTACG
>CAYPVD010000164.1:0-6541 GCA_964414055.1 uncultured Fibrobacteraceae bacterium | reverse complement strand
CCTCGTCGGACTGGCGGTCGCGTGTTTCCCGGTTTCAGCCCTGGGCTTCTCCGCGGGCGCGCTTTTCGGCTGGTGGCCCGGCCTGGGTCTGGTCTTCAGCGGAGGGATCGTTTCGGGGTTGCTGATGTACTGGTTGGGTCGGGGACTCTTTCACCGACAGGTACGGCAGTTCATCGGTTCGCGGCCTCGTTTCCGGCGGCTGGACCGTTTGGCCGCCGGGCGTGCCAGGCGCCTGAACCTGCTGACCCGGCTATCGCCCTTGAATTACGGCATCGCCAGTTATGTGCTGGCCGCCGGTCGTCCTCCCCTGCGCGATTATGCGGTAGGGCTCATGGCCATCCTGCCCAGCATCCTGGTCTGGGTCTGGTTGGGCGACATGGCCCGGACTGCAGCTGCTGCGCCGGAGACCGGAAGTCGAACTCCCTGGTGGCTGCTGGGTGTGGGGCTGGCCTTCTTCCTCCTGCTGTTCTGGGAGATCGGCCGCATGGCGCGCAAAGCCATGACCGAGGACGAGATCGATGGCCAGCCCGCAGCCGGGAATGAAGATGGTTTCTGGCAGGTGACGGGCCCGGTTCCCGAGGAGGTGCAAGCCGCCGAGAGCGCCTGGGAGTGGGATCTGCAGGCCGGCAAGTTCAAGCTTTCACGCGCGCTCATGGATCAACTCGGTTATCGGGATACCGGCACCATCGTGCCTGATAAATGGGTCGAGGAGCGCATCCATCCCTCGGATATCACCCAGGTGAGGTCGAGCCTGACCGATCGGTTGAGGCGCCATGATCCCGGTCTGGGCGTCGAGTTCCGGTTTCGCAGCGCCGGGGGAGGCTACGTCTGGCTCCAGGTGCTGGCGGTGGCCATGTGGAACAGCATGGGGCGTGCGCGCAAGCTGATCGGGACGGTGGCCGACATCACGGCCCGGGTCAAGGTGGCCGAGGAACGGGACCGGTTGTTCAACCTGTCGCCGGACCTGCTGGTCAGCGGTGATTTCGCGGGGAACCTGCAACAGGTCAATCCGGCCTGGGTCCGGGTGCTGGGTTGGTCCCGGGATGATCTGCTGCAACAACCGTTGGTGGAGTTCGCGGTGCCCGAGGACAGGTCCGTGGTGCAGGCCATGCTGGTGGACTTGGCCGCCGGCAAGAGCATTGATGGTAGGGAATCGCGCTGGCGCACCCGCTCCGGGGAAATGCGCTGGCTGTCCTGGAATTGCCTGCCGTATCCGGGGGAACAAAGGTTCTTCGGGGTGGCGCGGGACATCACTCGCCGCAAGGACGCCGAGGCCCGCGTCCAGCAGTACCAGAAGCAGCTTCAGGATCTGTCCTACCAGTTGTCGGTGGTCGAGGACAGGCAGCGGCAGCAGCTGGCCGTTTCCCTGCACGACGGCCTGGCTCAGCAGCTGTTTGCCATCCGTGCCCAGGCGACCTTGCTGAAATACCCCGACCGCATCGACAACGCCCAGGAAGTTGTGCGCGGCATCCTGGAACTTCTGGACGAGACCATGGCCGAGACCAAATCCCTCTCGTTCCAGCTGTTCCCGCCGGCCCTGCAGGACGTCGGTCTGGAGGCCGCCCTGCGTTGGCTGGGCGACCAGTTCGAGAAACGACGCGGTCTGGCCGTCAGCCTGGATTGCGCGGGCGAAGAGCCAGATTTGCCCCGTGATCTGCGCTCCCTGCTGTTCCAGTGCTGCCGGGAATTGCTGACCAACGTTGTCAAGCACGCCCGCTGCGACCATGCGGCCGTGGAACTGGAATTCTCGCCGGACAGGGTCGAACTGGTGGTCAGCGACGAGGGTGGAGGGTCCCGAAACCTGGCCGATGGAGAGCCCAACGCCTCCTGGGATCAGGAGCGGGGCTTCGGGCTGTTCAGCATCCGAGAACGTCTGCAGGCCGTGGGTGGAAGTATGAGCATCCGCTCGGAACTGCAGCGAGGCACGCGGGTGCGCCTGATCCTGCCTCTGACAGGAGAACCCACACCCGGGTCCGGGGGAACAGATGGGTGAGTTCTTCTCCCTGGTCTGTGCCCTCATGTGGGGTTGTGCAGTCATCTTCTTCCGCTTGGCCGGCCTCACCGTGCCGCCTCTGGCGTTGAACCTGTTCCGGGTTACCGTCAGCAGCCTGTTGTTCTTGATAACCATGGCCGTTACCAGAACCCCCCTGCTGCATGCGGCCCCGCTGCGGGACTACCTGATCCTGATGTTCAGCGGCGTCATCGCCATCGCCGTCAGCGACACGCTATTCCACATGTCCCTGAATCGGGTGGGGGCGGGGTTGAACGCCGTGGTCGATGCCCTCTATTCCCCCTTCATGGTTCTGACGGCATTCCTGATGCTGGGGGAGAGGTTGGGCCCCCGGGATCTGGTGGGCATGGTCCTGATCATCACCGGGGTGGTCGTCGCGACGCGCGTCAAACCGCCGGCCGGAGCCAGCAGACGGACGCTTGTCGTGGGGATCCTGATCGGAGCAGGAGCCATGGCCACCCTGGCCTTCGGCATCGTCATGGCCAAGCCGGTCCTGGAGCGGAGCGATGTCCTGTGGTCCACGGCCGTACGCCAGCTTGGTGCGCTGGCCGCCCTGGTGCCGGCGGCGGTCATCTCCCCCGGGCGTCGCGGCATCTGGTCCGTGTTCAGGCCACGGAGGGTCTGGCGGTACTCCCTGCCGGGCACCGTCATGGGTTCCTACCTGGCCCTGCTGTTCTGGATCGCCGGCATGAAGTACACTCGAGCCGGGACGGCGGCGATCCTGAACCAGACCAGCACTATCTACATCCTGATCCTGGCCACCCTTGTCCTCCATGAACCTTTCACCAGGCGCAAGGCCCTGGCCGCATCATTGTCGGTGGGGGGTGTGATGCTGGTGCTGCGTCCCGGTTTCTGAGCAGGTTCATCAAGCGTGCCCCTGCAACCTGCGGCAGGGGGCTGCGTATTGTTTTGCCATTGGTGGCGACTGGACGGTTTTCGAAAGGGTCAGGATGCGCGTTCGATACATCTTGCTGGCGATTCCCTCGCTGGCATGGGCGTTGGTTCTGTTGCTGGCCGGGCCCAGGGCCTGCCCGGCCCAGGATGAAACCGTTTCGGTTCCTGCGGTGATCACCGCCCGTAGCGGTGCCGGCGGTACGCTCGATCTGGATGGGGCGGTGGCCGAGGCATTGCGGGCCAATGATCTTCTGCGGGCCGAGCGGATCAAGCGGCAGGAGTTGTCCGGAAAGATGAACCAGGCCCTGTCAACCGGGCTGCCCACCGTTGATCTGGTCGGGGACTGGAGTCGGGGAAGGGACCCCAGCTTCGCCCTGGATTCCACGTTCGCGGGGGGCGAGGACACGTTCGCGCCCATCCCGGGCGCCGACCCCTGGTTCAACGATTTCCTGGCCGGATTCGGGTCGTTCATTCCCGCTCCCCAGGATATTCCGGCCCAGACCTTTTGGCGGGCCAACCTGAACCTCAATTGGGAGATCAACCCCAGCAAGGTGCTGGGGGCGGTGGGGGCCGCCCGGCTGGGAATCGATCGCCAGGAAGCCGCCTTGCTGGCGGTGGAAAACAAGACGGTCCAGGATGCGGTGACGGCCTACTACGGCATCATCCGGGCGGCGCAGAAGGTGGCGGCGGTGGAAGCACGCCTGCGCGATCAGCGGGAGCTCCTCGACACCGTCCGCCTGCGCCAGGAGCTGGGGCTGGCCACGGCCCTCGACACCCTGCAGGCCGCGGTCGGTCTGGCCAACACCACACCCCAGCTCACCGTGGCCAGGGCGGGCCTGCGCAACGCGGGCAGCAGGTTGAACATGCTGATGGGAAGGGGGCCCTCAGAGCCCCTGAGCATCGTGAACGAGGCGGCGGTGGAATGGGGCGAGTTGGACGAGGACGTGGCCCTCGAACTCGCCGCGCGCAGGCCGGAGGTGCAGGTGGCGGCCAAGTTCATCGATATCCTGGGCCGCAACCGGCAGGCCCAACAAGCCGACCAACGGCCCTACCTGACCGTGAACGGATCCTATGGTTACGTGGGCCGTACGGTGGACAACCTTTTCGACGAGGGTCACGATTCATGGCGGGCATCGGTGGCCCTGAACATTCCCGTGTTCGACGGTCTGCTGACCAAGGGACTGGTTACCCAGACCGAGGCCAGGATCCGGCGGTCCCGGGCCGAGTTGCGTGCCCGGCAGAACGATGCCCAGTTGGAGACGCTGGAATTGCTGGCGGATCTGAAGGCTGCGCGCGGAGTCCTGGCGGCCGTGCAGCTCAACGTGCGGCGCAGCGGCGATGTCCTGCAGGAGAGCATGTTGCGTCTGAAGCTGGGCAAGGCCGGTTATCTTGATGTCCTGGTGGCCGAGGCCAATCTGGCTGAGGCCCGTGCCGCGCTCATCGATGCCAGATACGATGTGCTGACCCGGACCGCCGCCCTAAAACGGGCGCTCGGTTTCAGTCCCCTGTTGCCCCTGGCCGGGATCCCCGGTCTGGTGGCTGAGGGGCCCACACCCCAGTCGGAGGAACCATAGCATGAATGTTACGGTCCGCACTTCCTGTCTGACCCTGGTCCTGTTCCTGGCGATGGCCGGCTGTGCTCCGCGCGACTCGACACCCGCGGTCGAGGTCGAGAAGGCCCACAACGTGCGGGCTTTGATCCTGGGATCGCGGAGTATGGTCAGGCAGGAAATCGAGATCTCCGGGCCCGTCTCGCCCGTGCGGGGCACCGATCTGGCCGCCGAGGAGGCGGGTGCGGTCGTCGGCATCGTTCGGGACAAGGGGGACGCGGTGGCCAAAGGCGATCTCATCCTGGAACAGGAACGCACCCTCCTGGCCGCCGAGCTGGATGCCGCCGAGGCGGACCTGAAGACCCGGGACTTCGACCTGCAGCAGATGCGAAGGCTGTTCGAGGCGGGGAAGATCAGCCGTCTCGAGCTGCTGCAGACCGAGGACGAGCACGCCCAGGCCGCCGCCCGGGTCAGGACGGCCCGGCGCCGCTACGATCGGGCGGCCATCACCGCGCCCTTCGGTGGGGTCGTCGTGGCCCGCTTCGTGGAACCGGGCCAGTACCTGCTTCCGGCCCAGAAGGCCGTGCGGGTCATCGATCCGGATACCCTGAAACTCAACGGATTCCTGACCGAACGCCAGGTGGGGCAGGTCGCTGTGGGCCAGGCCTGCCGGGTCATTCTGGGCGACACGGGCAGTACGGCGGAGGGGACGGTCGGCTTCATCAGTTGCGAGGCCGATCTTCAGACCGGCAAGTTCCCGGTGGAGGTGGTCATCCCCAACCCGCGGCGGGAATTGAGGAGCGGAATCATCGGACGGGCGCGCCTGACCGGAAGTTCGGTGGAGGCCGTGGCGATTCCCCGCGATGTCGTCCTGAGCGGATTGACCGGTGCGACGGTGTTCGTGGTTCACCAGGGAAGGGCGGTCCGGCGTGAGGTGACCCTGGGTCCGGGCCGGGGCCTGATGATAGCCGTCAGGGAAGGCCTGGCTCCCGGGGATACCCTGATCGTACGTGGCCAGCGGGCGTTGCGGGACGGCCACCGCGTGGCCATCACCGAGTGGGCGACGTCACCGGATGGCTCGCTGCCTTCGGACCCCAAGGTTGTTCACGGCACAAGTTCCGGCGATGGCGATGGAGAACGGCCGGAACGGGAAGAACCATGAAGCTGACACAGGGTGCCATTCGCCGCTATCCCATGATCTTCGCCTTCATGGTCATCATCGCTCTGCTGGGACTGAAGACATACCGGGAGCTGCCGCGGGAGTCGTCGCCGGACGTGAAGATCCCCTACGTCATGGTGATGACCCCTTACGCGGGCACGAGCCCCGAGGACATGGAGAACCTGGTCACCAGGAAGCTCGAGAAGCAACTCAAGGGCATCAAGGATCTCAAGGAGATGTCCAGCTCCTCGTCCTACGGCATGTCCGTGATCACCCTGGAATTCGAATCCCGGGTGGTCATGAGCGATGCCCTGCAGACGGTGCGGGACCGTGTGGAGCTGGCCAAGCCGGATCTGCCCGAGGATCCCCGCAACGACCTGGTGGTGCAGGAGATCAGCTCCGCCGATGCGTTCCCGGTGATGCAGATCAACCTGTACGGGGATATCGACCTCTTCCGGCTGAAGCAGCTGGGCGAGGATCTGCAGGAGAAACTCGAGCAGATTCCCGGCATCCTGGCCGTCGATCTGATCGGTGGGGTGGAGAACGAGGTCCGGGTCGATGTCGATCCCCGGAAGCTGGTCTATTTCGGGCTGGGGCTGGGAGATGTCCAGGATGCCATCGGCCTGCAGAACCTGACCATTCCGGGCGGCAAGTTCTCCCAGGGCAGTCTGGACTACCAGGTGCGGATTCCCGGCGAGGTGGATGATCCTCGGCGGATCCTCGATTTCATCGTCAACCCCGGCGTGCAGCCGCCGGTCCATGTACGCGACGTGGCCACGGTTTCGTTCGGAATCAAGGACCGCACGACCATCAGCCGGGCCGACGGCCAGGACGCGGTGACCCTGGTGGTCAAGAAGCGTAGTGGGGAGAACATCATCGCCATCGCGCGGGATGTGCGCGCCATGCTGGAGAGGGAAAGGGAAATCC
>CAYPVD010000163.1:0-6559 GCA_964414055.1 uncultured Fibrobacteraceae bacterium | reverse complement strand
AGGGCCTGCAGACGCCCGGCCAAGGCTTCGCCCTCCAGGGTTGAAAGGTCGACGGCCTGCCGGAGCAGACGCTCCCTGATCTCCACTGCGGCCTTGCGCGTAAAAGTGATGGCCAGGATGGAGCGCGGGTGCACCGGCACCGCCTCGGGCGCCTCGTCGTCGCGTTCGGTATCCCGCCGCGGCCACTCGATGCACAGGCGCAGGAACCGGTTGATCAGGGCGTGGGTCTTGCCCGAACCGGCACCGGCCTTCAGGACCACCGACAGGTCGGGACGAGCGGCCTCCAGCTGGATGGCCGTGGCCCTGGCCACCGCCTCACCCTCGCCCTTGCGCTTGCCGCCGACGGGCATCAGAACTTCCCTTCCCTCTGGTGGATGATCCGGTCCAGGCCGAGCCACAGGGCCGGGGACAGGTCCGACCTGTCTCTCTCCTCGAGGCGGCATACCCCGCGCAGATCGCAGAACTTGCACGGCAGGGAGGGCCGGGCCGCAGCCCGGATCTCGTCCGAAAGTACCGGATAACGGGCCTCCGTATCGGCGGCCGCCAGGGACAGGTCGATCAGCTCGACCGATCCCCTCGCCAGCAGGTTCCGGCCCGCCTCGGTGTCACCGGCCAGGTGAGGTTTGGCCGGGGGACCGGATTTGTCCTCGCCGATCTGGTAGTACGAGCCCTCGGCCACCTTCAGCCCGGACGATCCGGACTCCACCGCGCCGCTCTCGACCGCCGCGGCGTACAGGACGACCTGCAGATCCTCCAGGTCCTGGACCTTCTTCACCGCCGGGAGTTTGCCCGTCTTGTAGTCCAGCACCGCCGCCGTATCCGGTTGCGTGCGGTGGATGTCCAGGCGATCCAGGGTTCCCCGCAGCAGGATGCCCTCCGCCTTGTCCCCGGCCGCCGCCCAGCCGCCGTCAGGCTGCATGTCCTCGCCTTCACCGAGCAGGGCGCACAGATCCCGTGTCCACTCGATCAGCCGGGGCAGGGGCAGCTCGAAGCGGCTCTCCAGCAGGTGGGGACGCCAAGTCCGGATCCGCTCCAGCTCCACCGCCACGATCGCCGGCATGGCCCGCCGCAAGGCGTCCAGCCACAGGCGGCGCACGGGCAATTCCTCGGCACCGGGGGTGAACCGGGCCGCCGCCGCCCTGTCCAGGGCCTCCAGGGCCCCTGTTCCATCGCCCTTTTCCAGGGCCGCGATTCCCGACGAACCGGCCGCCAGGAAATCCTGCAGCACCTCGTGCACCAGGCTGCCGTAATCCAGGCGGCTGAATTCCCGGCGCAGATCCTCCTCCCCGGCCAGGGCGAAGCGGCGCTCCAGCAGGAAGCGGTAGGGACATTCCCGCCACATGCGCAGGGCCGACCAGCTCAGTAAACGCTGGGGACGGGACTCGACCTGGGCCGTCGTCGGCTCCGGATCTTCCCTGAAGCGCTCCTGGGCCGCGACAATGACCCGGCTGTCCGGTGCCCGGCCCCGCCAGCGGGGAACGACGCGGGCGGACAAGCCCTGATCCCCGTCGATGTCTTCTGCCAGGGCCAGGGCCAGCCGGGAAACCAGGGGGCTGGGCAGGATCTTCTGTCCCCCCTCCTCCCGGGGCCAGGTGATCGTGACCTGCCGCCCATTGTGCAGCAGACGCAGGAACAGCTCGGCCTCCAGCCCCATGTGATCCCGCCAGCCGGGCAGCCCCAGGCGCTGGGCAAGGCCGGGTGTCAGCAACAGCTGCCGGGGCGGCGCCGAGGGAAAGACGTCCTCCCGCAGACCGGCCAGGATCAGGTGGTCGTAGCGTTCCAGGCGCGCCTCCACCAGGCCCGTCACCATCACAGGCAGGTTGCGCGGCCGGTGGGGCGCCACCATCTGCGAGCTCAGCAACCGACCCGTCGCGGCGGTGAAGTCGGCCAGGGTGACCGGCGGCAGCAGGTCGGAATGGCGTTCTAGCATATCCCACAGGCCGGACAGGGCCTGCTCGTCCTGCCTGGCCTGCGGCCCGGTCATGAGGCGGTCACCGGTCAAGGCTCCCCAGCACGCACGCAGGGCCGCCGTCTGCTCGGCCCAGGTCGTCTCCTGTTGCCCGGCCAGGACCAGCAACGGGCCGAAGGCCCCGGCGATCTCCCTCACGAAAGCCTCCATGCCCGGGTCGTCGCGCCCGAACAGCTCCTTGACGACCTGGTCCCGCTCCCGGGCGCGGCGACTCAGCCCAGCCAGGCCGGTCTGGGGACTGTCGGTGCGGCGGAACATCCGTTCCAGGCGCAGGGTCCACAGCTCGTGACTGCCCTGCCGCACCGGCAGCGACACGAAGGGATGGGTCAGGACTTCCAGCAGGGGTTCGGCGCGCAGCCCGGTCAGGGCCGCCCGCAGGACGAATCGCATGAGCAAGCCGGCCGGCAAGGTGCCCAGCGGGCTGCCCAGGGTGTTGTCCGCCTCGAGGCCCGCCTCCTGCAGCATGGCCATGATCCTGGCGGCCAGCCGGGGGTCGGGGGTGGCCACTGTCACGGTCCCGGGATCTTTTCCGTCCCCCTGCAGGTGCTTCACCACCAGGTCCACCACCATGCGGCTTTCCGACTCCGGGTCCGGACAGGGCAGCAAGGTGATCTTCGCCTGTCGATTCGGGTTCCGCTGCGAAGGGGATTCCTCCGCCGCGAACCGGCAACCCGCCGCCGACAGTTTCTCCCGCAGGCGCACCGTGGGGCTGAACGGACCGGTGTTTTCCTGCTGGTCCTCATCCCCCCAGGTGGCGCAATAATCCCCGTCCAGGGGAGAAGACGGCTCGGGCAGGTACAGGCGGGCCGAGGCGCCCGATGTCAGGGCGGCCGTCAGCAGGCAGGCGTGGATGTGCGTCAGGCGGCCGAAACCGCCCGCGCAGACCTGACCCGCCACCGCGAGCGGCGACCGGCGGCCCTCCTCGAATCCCGTGGCCAGCTCCACCAGCATGTCCGTACGATCCCGGGGAATGACGCGGCGGTAAAGTCCCCACACCTCCCGGATCCGATCCACGTCCTGGAGGATCGTATGGGCGTCGGCCCCACCTCCGGACAGCTTTCCCTCGTTGTCCGGTCCCGTTCCCCGCAGCAACAGCCCGTCCCTTCGCTCCAGGCGCACCTGATCGAACAGGTCGATGAACTCGGCCGCCAGACCGGGAGCGCTTTCGGGTTGATCCTCGAGCCACGGCCGCGCCGCCAGCAAGGGCGCCAGGACTAGGGGCCGGATCAGGGGATCGGGCAGATCTTCCCACGGCAAACCCGCCTCGAGGACCGCGCCGGTGATCCACTGGCTCAGGGTCATGATCCTGGGCAGCAGCAGGGCCGGTTCCGGCACCTCGTCCAGCAGCACATGCTCCAGGGTCCGGCAGGCCCGGCTCGACGGCAGCAGGACCAGACAGTCCGGCAGCTCGGCCCTCTCGGTCGTCCGCAGCAGATTCCCGGCCATGCGCACCAGCAGGGACTCGCTCACAGGCACCTTGTCGAGGGATACGGTCATGCTTCCTCCACCCTGAAACGGAACCCCGGACCGCTTGCCGGACCGGGGCTGGATCCTATCACGACCGGCCCATCCTGCAAGCCCGGGCCGCGTGCCCCGGAGAGGGAAGAAATTTCATGGGATTTACCTTCTGTTGTGACTATGTTCGGACATGACCCGCAGCCGAAAAAAATCCCTCGATGCAGGATAAATGACGGCTCGGTGACAAATACGGCCTTTTCTTCCCATAGGGTTATTTTTTTAACCCGGTCCAAAGGACAAGCTGTGAACCTCGAATCCTCCCGTCGTTCTGCGCCGATCTACCGCCTGGGCACCCGCGGCAGCGACCTGGCCCTGTGGCAGGCCCGCACCATCGCCGGCATGCTCGATGATCTGGGCATCACCACCGAGATCACCGTCATCAAGACCACGGGCGACCGCATCGACGACGTGCCCTTCTCCAAGCTCGAGGGCAAGGGCTTCTTCACCAAGGAACTGGAAGAGGCCCAGCTGTCCGGCCGGGTGGATTTCGCCGTGCACTCCCTGAAGGATCTGTCCACCTCCATGCCGCCGGGCCTGGTGCTGTGCGCCATGGTAGGTAGGGAGGATCCGCGGGAGATGCTGCTGGCCCGACCCGAGGCCGTGGATGAAGCGCGCCGGGACGCCGGCGAGCCCCTGCCCCTGCGCGAAGGAGTAGTCATCGGCACCAGCGCCGCCCGCCGCCAGGCCCAGATCCGCCGCCTGCGGCCCGACCTGCAGATCGCCGACCTGCGCGGCAACGTGCCCACCAGGGTGAACCGCCTGCGCGAGGGGCGTTACGACGCCATCATGCTGGCGCGGGCCGGCCTGGTGCGCCTGGGCATCGAGCTGGACGATCTTTACGCCTCGCCCCTGGACGTGGCCGACTTCGTGCCGGCCGCCGCCCAGGGCATGCTGGGCATCCAGTGCCGCGACGAGGAACCGTATCGCGGCGGCCTGGCCCGTCTGCACAGCGCCGAGGCAGCGCGGGCCGTGGCCGTGGAGCGCGAGTTGCTGCTGCGCCTGGAGGGCGGTTGCCAGATTCCCTTCGGCGCCCACGTCGCCGCGGCCGACGGCGTTTGGCGCCTGGAGGCCTTCCTGGCCGCCGATGTGGACGACCCGGACCCCCTGCGCCTGACGTTGACCGCCGAGGAACCGGAAATCCTGCTGGAGCAGGGTTGGCAGGCCATCGAAGCGCACCGGGAAAAGGGTCGCTGATGGGAGGCCGTCCACGCATCGTGCTGACCCGCCAGCAGGAACGCAACCGCCCCTGGGCGGATGCGTTGCGCCGCGCCGGGATCGACGTGCTGGAGCTGCCCCTGATCCGGTTCGAGCCCTTGCCGCCTGCGCAGGATCCGCTCGTGGATGATCATGACTGGATCCTGTTCACCTCGCCCCAGGCGGTGAGGGCCTTCCTGGAGGCCGGTTTGACGCCTGGCTCCGCCCGGCTGGGCGCCCTGGGCCGGGGCACCGCCGCGGCCCTGACGGACGTGGGCCTGGAGGCGGAATTCACGCCGGGTGTGAACGACGGCGTGGAGTTCGCCACGGCCTTCATAGCCGCCGTCTCCGCCCCGGCCACCGTGCTGCTGCCGGGGCCCCAGAGCCGCCTGCGCGAGCCCGTGGCCATGCTGGAACAGGCCGGTTTCCTGGTGCGGGAGCTGCCGCTATACCGCACAGAGCCCGTACCCGCGGCCGAACTGCCGGACAGCCCCTTCCGGCCGGGGGACGTGGTGTTCCTGTGCAGCCCCTCGACCGTGCGGGCCTTCACCGCCGCGTGGGATGAGCGCCCGGAATGCGTGGCCATCGGCGAGACCACCGCCAAGGCCGCCCGCGAGGCGGGATTCACGCCCCAGGTGGCCGAGACCCCCGATCTGCAAGCCATGGTCCGGGCCGCCGGTCCGGACCTCGTCCTGGAAACCCCGAGCCCGGAGAGCATGTCATGAATCTTCTGGACCGCCCCCGGCGCCTGCGCGCCACCCCCGTTCTGCGCGAGATGACCGCCGAGACCCAGGTGAGCGCCGATCACCTGATCACCCCCCACTTCGTGGTACCCGGCCAGGGCATCCACGAGGAGATCCCCAGCATGCCGGGCATCTTCCACGTCTCGGTGGACCGGCTGCTGCCGGAGATCGAGGCCGACCTGGAGCTGGGCCTGCGCTCCCACCTGCTGTTCGGCGTGCCCGAGCACAAGAACGAGCACGGCGATTCGGCCCTGGACGATCAGGGCGTTGTGCAGCAATCCCTGCGGGCCATGAAGGAGAAGTTCGGCGATGACATCATCGCCATCACCGACGTCTGCCTGTGCGCCTACACCAGTCACGGTCACTGCGGCTTCCTGGTGGACGGCGTGGTGGTCAACGATCCCAGCGTGGAGCAGTTGGCCCGCATGGCCCTGTCCCACGCCCGCGCCGGGGCGGACATGGTCAGCCCCAGCGACATGATGGACGGCCGCGTGGGCGCCATCCGGCAGAAGCTGGATGACGAGGGCTTCGTCAACACCAGCATCCTGGCCTACAGCGCCAAGTACGCCAGCGCCTACTACGGTCCCTTCCGCGACGCCTGCGACAGCGCCCCCCAGGGCGACCGCAAGAGCTACCAGATGGATCCCCGCAACGGGCGCGAGGCCGTCCTGGAGGTCCTGCTGGACCTGCAGGAAGGCGCGGACATGGTCATGGTCAAGCCGGCCCTGGCCTACCTGGACATTATCCGGCGCGTGCGCGACGAGGTTCTGTGCCCGGTGGTCTGCTACAACGTCAGCGGCGAGTATTCCCTGGTGAAGGCCGCCGCCAAGGCGGGCCTGGTGGACGAGCCCGCCATCGTGCGCGAGAACCTCCTGGCCATGCGCCGGGCCGGCAGCGACCTGATCATCACCTACCACGGGCGCGACGCCCTCAGCCAAGGATGGATCGACTGACATGACGGATCGACCCATGAGCAACGCCTCCTGGTGGGAGCGCGCCGTCAAGGTGCTGCCCGGCGGGGTCAACTCCCCCGTGCGCTCGTTCAAGTCCGTGCCCGGCGACCCGCTGTTCTTCCACAGCGCCGCCGGCAGCGGGTTCACCGACGAGGACGGCAAGAGCTACATCGACTGGTGCC
>CAYPVD010000162.1:0-6625 GCA_964414055.1 uncultured Fibrobacteraceae bacterium | reverse complement strand
CGGCAAGTTCTCGTGCCTGCGCTGAAAACGGGTGCTTTTCCAGCAGCTCGGCGGGCAGGGATTCCGGCAACAGATCCCCCACCCTGGTCAGCGCCTGGTCGATCAGGGCCCGCAGCCAGTGCTGCCCGACGCCGGCGGTCAGACCGTACACCGGCACCATGCGGCCCGTGTGCAGGTGGACGGGACCGTCGTCGGCGTCCCGGGCCGCATGCATGATCTCGTAATCGGGATGCACGAGTTGCCACCGGCCCTGGTGGCGTTGGGGCCGACCGCTGGCCATCACCTGCAGCCCCGCCCGGAATTGTTTGAGGACATGGGGCTGGTTGAACCAGAGACAGAAGACCACACCCGTATCATCCCCGAGGGTCACCGTCTGGATCGATCCGCCCCGCCGGGTCCGGCGCTGGGCGCAGGTCAGGACCTCGCCCCGGACGGTTGCCTCGTTGCCCGCACCCAGCGCGCGCATGGGCACGCAGGAAGTGCGATCGAAGTACCGGCGGGGATAATGGGCCAGCAGATCGCCCACCGTCAGGATGTCCAGGCGGGCCAGGGCCCGGGCCCGGGCCGGTCCCACGGATTTGAGGAATTGCACCTGGGTGCCGAGATCGATGCCTTTGGCCATGGGTCCTGCTACCGGTCGGGAACGAGGAAAAACTTGCTGTCCTGGCCGCAGGATGTTAAATTCCCGGCCTTGTGATTGCAACCCAAGGGAATTTCGAGGACAAAAGCCGTCCTTGAACAAGGAGAGATGCCATGAGCAGGAAGTGCTCTGTGTGCAACAAGGGCCCCCAGTACGGCAACCGGGTCAGCCACGCCCACAACCAGACCCGCCACCGCTGGATGCCCAACCTGCAGAAGATCCGGTTCGAGCAGGACGGCAAGATCGTGCGCGGCTACGTCTGCACCCGTTGCATCCGTACCGGCGCCGTCAAGAAGGTCGTCTGAGAAACCGTCTTTGAGGCGATACCTTCTCAGGGAATCCGCTTGAACAGGTGATACAGCCCTCCGGACTCCACCGGGGGGCTTGTCTCGTTGATCCCCAGCGCCTCGATGGCCTCCCGCAGGACCGGTTTCATCTCCGCCGGGTCAATCCAGCCTATATCCCCGCCCCGTGACGCGGCCGGCCCCGAGGAGAACCTGACCGCCAGGGAGCCGAAGTCCCCTCCCCCGGCCAGTTCCCTCACCACGTTGTCGGTGACCTCCCTGGTGCCCAGGACCATGTGCAGCAGGTGGATCTTGCCCGAGGCGCGCGATTCGGCCGCAGCCTCCTTTTCCCGGTTCAACCGCTGCCGCCAGGCGGCCAGGTCGGCCGCGTTGTCCTGGTCCTGCTGCTGCAACGACTCCACCTGCTCCAGGGCGCCGCCGAAATCGCCCATGGTCTCCTTCATCTGGGCCAGCACCACGCGGGCGTTGAGCATGGACGGATCCAGCGCCAGAGCCTTCTCCACGTGGACGATCCCCTCGGACGTGCGGCCCTGCTTGTTCAGGTGGATGCCGAAGTTGAAATGGCCCACCGCATCATCCGGTCGGAGTGCCAGGAAAGCCCTGAAATTGTCCTCGGCCTCGGTATAAAGACCGGCCACCTCGCACACATTGCCGAGGTTGAAGATGAAGCGCGGATCGGGATCGGGGGACGCCACCGCCAGACGCAGATAGACCAGCGCAGAATCCAGGTTCTCCGTGGCGAAATAGGCCTCGCCGAGCCCGCCGAAGGTCGCTTCGCCCGGTTCGATACGGACGGCCTGACGACAGAAGTCCACCGCCTGGTCCGGCTTGCCGGCCATGATGCTCAACTGGGAGGCCGAAAGCAGGTCCGTGGCGTTGGTCCCCTCCTGGACCATGGCCGCCTCCAGATGCTCCAGGGCCTGGTCCCACAGCCCCTTGCCCGCAGCCAGGTCTCCCAGCAGGCGGTGCAGCCAGGGCTCATCCACGCCCTGCTGCCTGATCTGGTTGAGCAGGTTGTAGGCCTTGGCGGGTTCCCCCTCCTTGAGGGCCAGCCGCGCCAGCCCCTCCAGGATCCCCTTGTGGTTGGCCGAAATCCGCATGCCCTGTTCCCACTGGGAGCGGGCCTTCTCCACCTTGCCCTGCCGCAGCAGGACACGGCCGTACCAGTAACGCGCCTCGGGGTCGTCGGGAGCGGCCATGACGGCCCGTGCGCCCAGGGCAGCGCCCTCCTCCAGCCGGTCTTCCCGGATGTCCATGACCACCAGGGGCAACAGGACCTCCACCTGGTCCCCTCCCTGTTCAAGGCACTGGTTGAGCGCCTTGCGGGCCTCGGTGAATTTCCCCTGATGGTAGAGATCCTTGCCGACCGAGCACGGGTCGGCCCCGGTCTGTCCCGCCGCCGTCACGGGAACGAGAATCACCCCGAGCAGGACGATAACAAGCGCAGCGGCAAGTCGCGGTGGGGTGCGCATGGGTGTCGGGACCTTCCGTCAGAAATTTTCCCAGTTAAAGCCGCCGGAAACGCGGCCGATAACCAGAGATGAAACCGGAAGCGGGGACCGGAAGTTCCAGACCAAAAATCCTGATCCCGATCCGGCGGTAATCGGCTGCAGCCAATCCGGTCAAGAAAGGCCAAGATAGGACCATGTCGAGCGAGATGAAACCCAGAATCCTGATCGTGGAAGATGACCCGGACCTGCGCACCATCCTGCGCCTGCAGTTGTTGAGCCAGGGTTGGGACGTTGCCGAAGCCGTCAACGGCGCCGAAGGATTCGCCGCTGTGCGGGAAAACCCGCCCGATTGCGTCATCCTGGACCTCATGATGCCGGTCATGGACGGCTTCGGGTTCCTCAAACGTGCCCGTAGCCTGATGGATCTGCAGGACGTACCCATCATGATCCTGACCGCCAGCGAGGACGAGCGCAACAAGATCCGGGGCTTCCAGTACCAGGCGGACGCCTACATGAGCAAGCCCTACGATCTGGAAGAACTCACCGATGAAGTCCGACGGCTGCTCGCAACCGAGCGTACCGTTTAAACTGCCTCTCGGCTCAGGATAACCAGCGCCTGACGGATTGCAGCCAGAACTCGGGCCTGAGGAACATTCCCGTCAACATCTCAGGATGCAGCAGCGACACCGGCTGCAACAAGGAGCGCGCCTGCAGGGGCTGCCCCCTGCGCAAGGCCAGGGCGCAAGCGCCCGTCAGGCATGAGGCGGGCATGACCCGGGGAGGATCCCAGTCCTCGGACACTCCGGCACCGTCGGCGCACTGGAGCATGATATCCAGGGATCGTTCACAGATCAGATCCTGCTCCTGGAGTTCGCGGCAGATTTCCCAGCACAGCTTGTCCTGCCCCTGGATAAAGGATCTTTCCGCCTTCAGCATTTGCCAGGCCTGGGGCGGCATGACCCGGGGGATCACCTCGTCTTCACCTTCAGTCGCAGGGGAATCGGTTTCCAGGACCGAATCCGATATCTCAGGAGTCCTGCCCTGCAGCAGCCCCAGACGGATCTGCAGGAACAGGAGCCTCTGGTCCGGTCGTTGACTGTCATCCGGGGGCCAGCCATCCAGGACCGCGCTGACCTGGTCGTACTGACCGGCTTCCAGGTAGTGGCAAGCCAGGAGATAGGCATATTCCGGATCGGCGGGCCAGGCCTTGGCCAAAGCCTCCAGCCGCAAGCCGCATGACTGGCGGCGACCCCGGACGTGGTCGGCCGCACCCAGCAGCAGTTCCGCCCAGGCGAAATCATGGACCAGGTCGTTCCAGCGCCCCAGCAGCTCGGCCACTTGCGCCGGACGCCCCAGCAGCAGGGACAGCACCCCGCGCAGGTAGGCGCCGAACAGGGCCTCGAGGGAACCGGGATTCTGGCCGGTCCGGTCGTCCTCGCTGGCCGCCATGAACTCGAGCGCCTCGCCATACCTCTGCATGTCGGCCAGGATCAAGGCCTTGAGATCCAGGGCGGCCGCATAACCGGAGTGCAGGGCCAGGGCGGCCTCGACCTCGGCCAGGGCCTCATCCATCTGCTTCATCTGGAACAGGGCCGCCGCCAGCCGGGTCCGGTAATCGGGGTAGCGGGGCCGCCTCTGCACCAGTTCCCTGAACATGGTCGTACCCTGCTGCCAGTCGCCGGCCCGGCACAGGGCCACCGCGGCCGCCAGCTGGTCCTTTTCCGATTCCCCCTTGACCACCCGCTGCAGCAGCTCGGGAAGATCGTCCGGCAACGTCTCGGCTGCGAAGACCACTGCATCGGGCCACTGCCTGGTCAGCCAGTGATCCTGTCTGCGACCCGACTCGCACAGGGAAGTCAGGGACAGGGCGGCATCCTGAAGGCGGTCCAGCTCCTTCAGTGCTGCCGACTCCAGCAACCTTGCCTCGGGATACTCGGGATTGCGGCGCAGGGCATTGCGGGCGCAGGTCAAGGCCTCATCCCACCGCCCGGCCAGGCCCAGGGCCGTGCCGTGCCACCACTGCAGGTCCGGATACTCGCTCCAGAGCGAGCAGGCTTCGGCGAAAAAGGGGATGGCACCGTCTGCATCCCCTGCACGCAGCAGGCGCCTCCCCTCCGCCTGCAAGGATCTTCTCAGCAGGTTGCCGCCCAGGGAATCGGCGTTGCCCGTCTTGTCCTGCGGTATGGCCCTTCGCAGGACGACCACGGCTTCCCCGAAACGGCCCTGTTCGAACAGCGCCAGCCCCTCGTTGTAGACCCGGGACTTGTTGGAGCGGAAGAGACGATCCAGAAGAGACATCTCAGTCCATGTACTTCCGGGTGTAGGCCGGGGCGTTCAGGTCGTCCCCCGGGCCGACCATCCCCAGGCCGGCATTCGGTCGCCCCCGGGGCCGTTCCCTTACGGGATCGGGATCGGGGACCTCGACCTCACCGATGTTGCGGGTACCGACCTGTTTCAGGAAAGAGGCGGCAGCAGGTTGTTCACCTGCCTTTAGAGGGTTGGAGTCCGCCGCGGGAACGACATCGGCCGCGGGATGCCCGGCCAGGATATCCTGTCCGCCTCCCCTGGCAACCCAGGCCAAAGGTTCGCTGCCTTGGGCGGGAACTTCGACTTCCGGCGAAACATCCGGTTCCTCGGCCTGGTCCTCCGCCGAGGGACGGAATTCGGGCACGAAATCAGGTTCGACCTGCGGCTCCGGTTCGGCGGGAGCCTCGATCTCGGGGCCGGAGGCCGGTTCCTGGGCCGGGATCTCGGCCGGGGCGAAAACACCGGCGCCGGAACCGGTCTGACGGAAGCCCGTGGCGATGACCGTAACCTGCAGCATCTCACCCATGGACTCGTCGGTGCCGTAGCCGAAGATGACATGGGCCTGGGGCCCGGCGGCCTCCTGGATGTACTGCATGGCCGCCGCCGTATCCTGCAGCCCCACCTCGCGGCCCAGGACGTTGACCAGCACCGCCTGGCTGCCGTGGATGTCCACATCCTCGAGCAGGGGCGAACTGATGGCGGCCTTGGCGGCTTCCAGCGCACGGTTCTCGCCTTCGGCCCGGCCGGTGCCCATCATGGCCTCGCCCATGCCCCTCATGACCGAGCGCACGTCGGCGAAGTCCAGGTTCACATGGTCGTGACGGGAAATGATCTCGTAGATGCCGCGTGTGGCCTCGTACAGGATGTTGTCGGCGATGCGGAAGGCCTCCTGCATGGAGGTGCTCGGCGGTACGACCTCCAGCAGACGCTGGTTGGGAATCACGATGAGGGTGTCCACCGCACCCCGCAGCCGGTCGATGCCCTCGTCCGCCTGGCGCAGGCGCACGGTACCCTCGAAGGCGAAGGGCAGGGTGACGATACCCACGGTCAGGGCGCCCTGCTTGCGGGCGATCTCCGCGACCAGGGGCGCCGCGCCGGTACCCGTGCCGCCGCCCATGCCCGCGGTCACGAACACCATGTCGGCGCCGTCAACGGCGGCCGCCAGCATGTCGCGGCTTTCCTCGGCCGCGGCCTTGCCGCGTTCAGGATCGCCGCCTGAGCCCAGCCCCTTGGTGAGCTGCGCACCGATCTGGATCGTCTGATGAGCCTGGGAATCCTTCAGGACCTGAAGATCGGTGTTGATGGCCAGGAACTCGACACCCGTCAAGCCGGCCTCGATCATGCGGCCTACGGCGTTGCCGCCCGCTCCTCCGACACCGGCGACCTTGATGTTGGCCAGCCGTTCGACGTCATCGGCATACTCGAACATCATGCCGCCCGCCTCCTCCATGAGTTGGGTCGATTCATGTGGGGCCCTTCGGCGTCACCATCCTTGGTGCGCAACGGGTACACCCACACCATCCTGCTACTTTACTAGCACATGGGCGGCCGGGGACCAAGGCTTTTTTTGCCCATATGGTCAGGATTCGGCCTTCAGGGCCTCCGCTCTCCGCCCGGATCTGAACAATCCCTTCAATTTTCCCAGGACCCCGCCTGCGGCGGCTGTTTCCTGCGGCGCCCCTGACACGGCATCCGCTGCGGCCCACAAGGTCAGGCCGATGGCCGTTGCCCACTGTCCGGCGGGCAGATCCTCCGCTCCGGGCAGATCCACAGGCAGGTAGCACTCCCTGGCGGGCAGGTCGAACACCTCCTCGCACAGGCGCCGGGTGCCCCGGCAGCGGCTGCCGCCCCCGGTGAGCACGACCCCAGACTGGAGCTTGGCCAGTTGCCCCAGGTCTCCATAATCCTCCTTGACCAGGGTC
>CAYPVD010000161.1:0-6707 GCA_964414055.1 uncultured Fibrobacteraceae bacterium | reverse complement strand
TCTCATGGTCATCGGCCATGTCCATCACCGCTTCCAGGTGACGGTGGACGGACGTACTCTCGGCGCCCCGGCCGGTTGGTTCGACCAGCTGGAATACGGCCTCATCAAGGACGGGCGGCTGACCCTGCTGGACTTCGACCGCGATCCGCCTCCCGCGCTCTGAGCACCCCGGCCGACCGCCGGGAAATCACCAGGTCATCCCCAGGGATATCTTGTTGCCGTCGTCGAAACCTTCCTCGGTCATGTCCTCGTAGGCATAGTCGAGCCGCAGGCTGCCGGCCACGAAACCGGCCCCCGCGGTGATGCCCTGGGTATCGTAGTTGATGCGGGAGCCGAAGCGCAAAGCCAGCTCCGGTATCAGGCGGTACTCCAGGCCCAAGTGGGCCTTCTCGGTGGTGTCCTGCGGCAGCAGCACCTCGCCTGTCATGGTGAGTTTACCCTGCAGGAAATCGCTGGCCGGGGTGTAGGCCGCCCCCAGCCTCACGGCCGTGGGCAAATCGAACGGCTGGTCCCTGAGGTTCATCTGACCACCCAGGTTGGTGGCCGAGGCGGCGAAGACCAGGCCCTCGATCACGGCCTGGTGAGTAATGAAGAAATCGAAGGCGAAGCCCGTGTCCGAATAGAAATCGATCTTCTCGTAGATCAACTTGGCCCCCGCCCCCACGGCGAAACGATCCCCCAGGGGATGGGCATAGGACACGCCGAAGGCCACATCATAGGGTTTGAAGGTGCCTTCGAAGACGTTGACACCCGAATCCAGGGTGTGGCGGTCGATGTCGTCGGAATAGAAGCCCATGAACGTGAAACCCAGCACGCCCCGGCCCACCCTGTGCGCCACGGCCGCGGCCTCGTGGTTGAACAGCCCCAGGTAGCGGTTGTGCTGCAGGATCAACTCCGTCTTGAAGTCGGCGAAGACATTGTTGGCCGGATTCCAGAACAGGGCCGTGCCGCCGGTGCTGGAAGCCACGCCCGTCTCGCCCATGCCCGCTTCCCGCGCCCCCACCCCCATGCGCAAAGACAGCAGGGCGGCGTCGCCGGGATTTCCGGCCAGCACGGGAAGCGGCACCATGACGAGGGACATGACCAGGACCGGCAACAGAATGGCCGACAACCGAATGCGATTCATGGGATCCCTTTCCTTGCGCACCCCCCGTCGGGGCCGCGGTTTCACCTTACGATGGTAAAGGATACGACGCTGTAGTCAGTTTCGCCGCCCGCATCGACGACCAGACGGCAGATGTACATCCCTGTCACGGCTCCGTCCAGGGGAACTTCCAGGGTGAAGGGATCGCCGGCGGCTATGGCGCGCCAGGCGGTCCCGGTCACCAGTTCTCCCTCGAGATTGTATATGAAGGCCCGGGCGCGACCCGGAGCACGGGCAGTGCCCCGCACGAAGAGATCGCCCTCCCGCAGGGGGTTGGGATAGCAGGAGTGGCTGCCGGAAACCAGCCCCGCACCCGCGGCGGCCGGTGAAAGTACGGTCCACGACCCGATGTCGTACCGGCCATTGCGCCAGATGCCGCCTCCCTGCATGGGCCAGGCCGCACGGGTTTCCGCCACATCCTCCCAGATCATGATCGTGCTGACCGGATCGCCGCTCAGGGATCCCGTGTCGGAGGACAGGCCGGTGATGCGATCGAAGGTTCCCACAGCCACCAGATCCAGGAGGGGGCCGCCCCTCGCCTGGCCCAGGGCCGGAGTTCCGGCGCAGGCCGCAGGCCCGGATAACGGCCACCCGGGAACGGTTTCGCCATGGGCCGCGATTCCGGCCAGCCGGCCGTCGCGCAGGGGGAAGATCATCTGGGGAGAAGGCGAATCCACTCCCGCCAGACGGGCCACAAGAGGGCTTCCGTAGACCGGCACCGCGACCCTGTCGTCGACGCGGACAGGCCATCCGTCCTGCCAGTCCCCGCCGTTGCCGATTCGTCCCAGCAGATCGTCGCCCATGAAACAGCCCCCCGGCGAAAGGGGCGAGGACACTTCGATGTCACCGCTCCAGATCAAGGGGGCCGCGGTCGGCGTCATATCCTGTTCGAAGAACAGGGTCGCACCGGACCCGTCCTTTCCGGGCACCAGGACATAACGCAGTTCGCGTCCCGGAACAGGGGCCTCCACCACGCCGTAGCCCACCGGCCACGGCCCGGGCTCCACCGCCAAGGGATAGGATTGGTGAACGGGCGTACCGCCTTCACCTGGGACCCCGGGGAAGATCACATCCAGCCGATGATCCCCACCGCCGGTGGTGTCGGCCCTCACGCACAGGAATGCCTGGCCGAAGGCCCAGACGGGTGCAGCGGTCACGCGCCCCGTGCCCAGTTCGATCCCTGGTTCGGCAAGCGCGGCATCGCCGCCGTAGATCCGCAGGTAGGAGATCCCATTCTCGACGGCGATGACATTGATCAAGACCTGGACCGCTTCATCCTGGGCCGCCTTGCCGGATGAACCGGCCGTCAGGACCGGCGGCAGGGAACAGCCGGGCAACGGCCGATACAGACCCCGGAAAGCCTCGGAACCCGGTTCCAGGGTGATGCCGTTATTTCTGAAGGCATAGATGCCTCCAGGGGCCGTCAGGATGATCTCCGGCAGGCCGTCCCCGTCCAGGTCGCCCATGGCCGGCGGCAGATTCCACGTGACCGGTTGGGAATCCCAGGTCCCGATGGCCAGGGGATCGATGGTCGCCGGATCCCCGTCGCCATCGATGTATTCCCGCAGATTCCCGTTCAACGCGTAGACTTCCCCGGCATGACCGGCCAGGATGATCTCGTCCGGGGTTCCCCCTCCGTCCAGATCCCCGATCAGGACATCGCTGCCGCGCAGATCCACGCCCACCGGCAGTTCCAGACGTGCGGCAGGCACCGGTCCTTCAGCACTCGCAGCCTCGGTCTCCACCATGAATCCGATGGTGTCGGCGTAGGAGATCCCCCAGATGGTATCGAACCCGTCGGCAGCCAGGACATACCCCTGGGAATCGGCCACCACCTTGCTGAAATTCCTCATGACCACGCCAGTGTAGGCACCTGTGGCGGACTCGGTTCCCGGCCGGGTACGGGGCCCGAACTCGTGGTTCCCCTCGCCGCGGAAGGAATCATCGTCGCCCCCGAAGCTGAACTCCGAAGGAACCGTGGAATCCAGGTCCTGGATACCGTCGGCTTCCTCCAGGTCCACGGCCTTGTGCGCGGGATCCGCGTTGAACAGGTTGCCTTCGGCGTCGAAGACGTCGCGGATGACGCCCTCGTCGATATGCCAGATATAGACCCCGCTGCCCGCTGCGTTGACCCCGCGAGGCCGGGCCGGATTGTCGCTCATGGCGAAATCCCACTCGGCGCCCACGAGAGTCTCGAGGGAATCGACCGCGGGATCGAAAAATCCCGTGGGAATCCCGTTTCCCTGGGCTGAATCCATGTCGTAGAAATCGGGAATCCCGTTGTGGTTCTTGTCGTCACCGAAGGAGAACATGTTGTTCCCGTCCGGGTCCTGGAGCCGGTACTCGAGCAGCCAGTACTCCTGCCCGTTGATGTCCACCCTGGCCGCGGAGGTGGGGCTGCTCGGATCCCCGGCCGGTGTAAGCTCATAGCTGCCTGCCTGGTCGGGCCGGATGGACACGGGGTCGATCCAGCCCATGAGCAGCTTGTTGAAGGCGCAGGGTTGGGGGGGGATATATCCCGCCCCGGCATACAGACCGTACCCCATCAAGCCCAAGAGGCCTATGCCCTGGCTGTCGGGATGGCCCGCCGGCGTGAAATCGCTGAGGGAGAGCATGCCCAGGCGCAGACCGACCTCGAAACAATACACCCCCAGGCTGCCGACGGCGCCGAAAGGAGCCTGGTACTCCGTTTCCGGCAGGATCAGGACATGGTCCAGACCGCCGGTGCCGCCGAAATCGCCGCCGGCAAGCCAGGGCTCCGGCAGGATGCTATCCTCCACCGCGGCCTCGAAATCCCGGGGCCCGAGGTAGGTGCTGGAAATCTGTTCCGGATTGACGCCCATCAGGTCCGTCTCCTCACCAGCACCGGCATGGATGAGCACCATCGTATCGTAATCGCTGAAATCGATGTCGGGATCCAGGATGTCGACGACATCCCCGGCCAGCACCACGGGTTGTTCCCCTCGTTCGGGATCATTCCCGTAATCCGACATGGGCCGGGCCAGGTTCACCACCTCGGGAAAGATCGTGAACCGGAGGGTGAACCGCCCACCGCTTGCCGCCTGGAAATAATGGGCGACATCCTGCAGCATGTGGTGGAAGTACACCGAGTCGTGGGCCGCGAAGAGGAACTCGGTCTGGGCGGCCGGGGGATAATCCCCCGGCAGGGTCCCCTCCCTGCCGAGCATCAGGCTGTCGCTGAAGTCGCACATCACGACCACGGCGTGCAGTTCCGCGGGCGCTTTTTCCCCGCCGAGCCGCCGGCGTTGAAGATCGAGGTCACCGTCGTTGCGCACGGCCAAAGTGGCCTGCTCGAGCCCGGAAACCAACTCGGGCATCCGCTCCATAAGCCGGTTCACATCCGGTCCCGCCGCCTCCCGGCCCGAATCCAGGGCGCGGACAGGGACAGCCCACAGTCCCAGGACAAGGGGCAAAAGCAAGGGGATGTAACGGCCACCGTTGATCCGCATGGATGGTATACCCTTTCTCAAATCCTCCAGCCACGCCCCGGGCCATGGCACCAATCCGGAAGGGCCAGTATAGAAAGGCGGCCCCATCCGGTCAACGATTCCCCTGGCCGGGATGGTAACATCCGGAGTCATCCTTGACTAAAGGGGAATACCTTCGGAGGCGGAAACCAAGGAGAACCCGACGAAGTACCTGTCACCCCTGATCGACATTCCCTCGCCGGGTTCTCACATGTGCTGGTGTCCCCGTCCTTGCCCTTGGTTGCCTGATTCCCAGTGGCGCCAACCTTTCCGAGAATCCGCAACCGCCCGGCTGACGGGTGATGGGGGGAAACCACCAACACACACTCAATTCCGATGGCGGGGTCCACGACCCCGCTTTCAAACCCTCCTACCGCCTGCGGCCGCCGCTGCTGCTGCGCGAGCCGCCCTTGCCTCCACCGCTGCCGCGGGTCGTACTTCCCTTGGTCGAGGACCTGCTACCGTTTTCCCTGGAGCCGCTGGAACCGTTACTGCGGACCCGCGGCGTGGTTTTGGCGCCGGAATCATCCCGGCTGGTACGGGTTTGCGTCCGCGGTGCGACCCGCGGCGTTTGCCGAGGCTGATCGCTGCGGGTATTGGTTCGGGGCTCCACGCGGCCGGACCGCTCCCTGCTGCGCCCGGTGGTGGAACCGGAATTCCAGATCCTGGTCCCGCGCCGCCGGGGTTCGACCGGCTTGATGGTACGGCTGGAAGGGTCCCTGGTCGGCGTCGGACGGCCGACCCCGCGCACCGTGCCGGGCGACCCTGTTCCGCGGGGAGTCGCGGGAGTACGCACCCGGGCGGGGGATTCGACCGGCCTGAAGGAGGGTTTTTCCACGCGGTCGCCCGCGACATGGCGATAGTCGCCGCGACTCCGGGTTCGCGAATCCCCGGCCGAAACGCCTGGTTCGCGGATCCTCAGGCCGGGCTTCAGGTTCCTCCGGCCGGGATCGACCACTACCGGGCCTGTACTGACGACGGGCGGCTCCCCGCGGAAGCTGCCCCTGGGTACGGTGGTCCCACCGCCGGCGGCAGGGATCCTTGTCCGTGATCCGGGATCGTTCCCCGGGGTACGGCGGGTCATGGCCGAGCGCTGCCGGGCGTCGGGACCCTCCTTCTGGACCAGGGGGGTCACACGGTTGTATTCCCGGGTCTTGCGGGCCGTGCGGCCGCCATCGCCGGGGGTCAGGGGACGATACCTGCGCCCGCCGCCATCGTAATAGGTATACACGTCGCCGTAGTAGTAGGGGGAATAGCTCCAGGCCCAGCAGTCCGAATACCAGGTGTAGCCCAGGGTCGGACCACAGACATAGTTCGGCCAGTACCAGAAATTCACCCAGGGACGGTAGTTCCAGGGATCGATGTAGACATACACCGGCTGGGCGTAGACGGGGTAATAGCCGTAAGTGTCGTACCAGCGGTTGCTCCACCCGTAGTCGTACTCGATGTCCAGGGTGCAGTGGTCGCGGTACGGGTCGTACTGCCGGTCATCTCCGACGTGGCACTGGGAGCAAAGGTAGCGCGGATGGTCCACCTTGCGATGCACGTAATAGCTGGCGTAGTTGGTCACCACGTAGTCGGCCGTGTCCTCCAGGCCGGTGACGGCGTAGTTGATCTCGTTCATGGCCAGGAAGGGATCTCCCGCCACCTCGTAGATGTAGGGATCCTTGCGGCTCTCGCCGTGGAAATCGATTTCCAGTTCACGCAGGTCGAAGGGGTACATCGAGGCCACGATCTCCACGAAACCCTCGCCCTCGTCCCGGCCTACCTGCAGCGGTGCGGATCCGGGCAGCGGCACCTGGTACTCGTGGCCGGCGAAGACGAAACCGTCATCCATGCGGCTGCGGGGCCACAGGATGGTGACCAGACCCTCGGTATCGATGCGGTAGACGACCGCGTAGGAATCCTGGTTGACCTGGAACCCCACGGTCATGCGTTCGCCACCCTGGTAGACTTCATCCGCCCCCTTGTCCACCCAGATACCCGCCCGCAACTCCACCTGGCCGTAGTCGAACGCCGACTCCGGAGCCTCGTTGGCGGCAAGTACCGATACGGACGCGATCATTCCCATGACC
>CAYPVD010000160.1:0-6710 GCA_964414055.1 uncultured Fibrobacteraceae bacterium | reverse complement strand
TGGAAGGTCCTCATGCCCACCGATGTGGGAGCCCTGAGCCCGGTGGGGTCGACATCGTGCCCCAGAAAGAGGATGCCGTAATAGCCATCCAGACGACCGGATTCGGCAGCGTCGTACATGTAGCCCACCTGGATGGGCACGAAGCTGTTGTCCGAGGCCCTGACCAGGCCGGGGGTGCCGTGCGTGTTGGGCCAGGAACCGGCCATGTCGTCGTCGGCCCCGCCGCTGGAACCGCGGGCTGCGATATCGCTGTCGGCGAAGAACCCGATGTAGACGTTCTCCACATCGGTCACGCCGATGTTGGTGATGGTGTATTCGAAACCGACGAAGTCATCTACCTGGTCGTTTTCCCACTGATATGACTCCTGCACCAGTTCCAGGTTCATGGGCGAATGATCGGGGAAATTCTCCTGGGCCAGGCGCGTGTTGTCGTAATTGGTCAGGACCATCATCTGGTTGCCGATCTGGGCGAAGTCCTCGTCGATCTTTCCGTCGCCGTCATCGTCGTGGCCGTTGAGGATCTCCTCGTCGATCTTTCCGTCATGGTCGTCATCCGGACCGGGCATGGGTTCCCGGTTGCCGCCGGCCTCCGGGTTCCCGGCCGGACGGAGTATCTTGCCCGCCTGGGCCTCGTAGATGGTGGCCTCCAACTCGTCCAGGGGATAGATCTCGCTCCCCCACCCGCCGGTGGACACGAGGTGTTCGCCGAGAACGACGCCGCCCACCCAGATGCCGGCGGCCCAGAGGTACTCGTTGCCCGAACCGGCGGGCCACTGGCAGGACGGAGCGTCCGACCACCGGACAGCGCTCGAGTACATCGACCCTATGAGTCCCCAGTTGGTGATGTTGATCTGCACCTCGCCCACGTTCATCACGTAGTCGCCATCGAGGGTGAAGATGCCGTTGGGGTTGTAACCCATCTCGATGACCGGGTTATGGGTGTCCATCACCGCGCTCGATGGCGCCACAAGGCAGGCCACCAGCAAGAAGAGGGACATCAGACCCGCGGCCGCAACTCGACCCCTGGGTCCCACCCGGCTTCCATTGGCTCGCACCATCGTTTTCCTTTCCACCCCGGCCATGCGAGACCGGGTATTTCAGCCCCTGTTAGAAATAGTAACCGATACCCAGGCGGAACAGCTGGTGCTGACCGAAGGTCCTCGGGTCGACGATGGGCAGGTATTCGTCCTCACCGTCGCCGTTGGCGTCCTGCAGCAGAGCCGACCCGAACTTGCCCGTCTCGGTGAGATAGCCGATACCCAGGCTCCGGGCGCCGTTGATCATGCCCGGGGAGATTCCGCCCCCGCCGGGGCTGATCACGACGTCCTGATCCAGCAGATTGAAGGCCTGCAACTGCAGGGAAAGCCGCTTGCCGTAGAAGTTGATGTTCCGTTCCAGCTGGATATCCAGGGAATAGGTCGCAGGCAGCCGCTCGCTGTTTTCCAGCAACGGATCCTGCCGCTTGGCGAAGCGGTCGTAAGGGGTCCAGGGAAAGCCGCTGCCGTAGGAGAACGAGAACGACGTCGACCAGACGCCCGGTTCCGAGAACAGCAGCAGCAGGTTCAAGGTGTGGCGCTGGTCCCAGGCCAGGGGAAGTTCCTGGTTGGGCAGATACTGCAATCCCTCGGGGTTGGAGCCGAACGCCGTATCGGAAGCCACACCGTCGGCGAAGGAGTAGGTGTAGCTGAAGGTGAACTGGTAGTTGTCGCTGTAGCGCTTCTCCAAGGTGACCTCGATACCGCGGGCCGAGGCGTAGGCCTTGTTGATGTAGCGCGCCAGGGTCTGACCCGTCTGCTCGTCCGTCACCTGGGTGGCTGCGATCAGGTCGTAGATATCCTTGCTGTACAGCGAGAACTGGCCGGCGATGTAATCGGTGAACTGGTGCTTGATCCCGGCGGTGTACTGCACCGTCGTCTCGGGATCCAGGTTCGGATTGCCCAGGATGCCGCTGTTGCCCACCGGATCCTGGCTCGCAAAGAGGTATTCCCGGCTGGGGAACTGCACGAAGTGGCCGTAGAAGAAATTGAAGCCGTCACGCTCAGTGATGGGGAAGGCGAACCCCAGCCGCGGCTGGAAGGCTGTCTTGTACTTGGTAACGTTCTGGTTGACGTTGTCGTTGTTGAGATCGATGGAGGCGGCCGAACCCGGCGAGAACATGTCCCACCGCAATCCGTAGTTCACCACCATGCCTTCGTACTCCCAGCGGTCCTGGAGGTACCAGTACCCTTCCGGGTTGTAGGTATGGAACACGTTGCGGTTTCCGCCCTGGGACCACTCGCGGGTGAACCGGCTCTGCCTCATGACGGCGGGGTAGACCAGATTGTACCGCTGGAGATCGTTGTACCTGACTCCGGCTCCCGTCTCGACTAGGTGCCCGGACCAGCGACTGCTGACCAGTTCGAAGCCGAGGCTGTAGGTCCGGCTGTACTCCTCGCCATAGAAGAAGTTGTCGCTGGTGGTGACGAAGTAGGGACTCAGGGGATCGGTGTAGTAGTCCGTCCCCTGCTGGTAGATCCTGTGCTGGCCGAAGAACAGCCCGGGCGACCAGATGCCGCCGTGGTTGTATTCCCAGGGATCCTTGTCGTTGACGTCGTTGCGGTTGTCGAAGGCCACCAGCCCCAGACGCAGGGTGTAGAAGGTGTCCTCGCTCAGGTTGTGGCGCCAGACGATCTTGGCCACCTGGCCGGTGTTGCGGTTCTGGTTGAGGTTGTTGGCGCTGTTGAACGGCGTGTAGGAGCTGTCCTCGGCCACCGTCGAATAGGACGAGAACGGGTACTTGAAACCGTCGTAGTCCGCATGGGCGATGACCGTGTGGATCTGGTTGTCCACGGCGCTGCGCACCTCGAGGATGGGCATGGTGACCCTCTGCTCGCTGGAGTTGCGCGTGTCGACGACCAGCGCCGAACGGGCGGTCTGCAGCATGGTGTCGTACCACGGGCCGTAGAAGACCGGTACGGAACTGCCCGTGGCGAACCAGTCGCCCGAGATGCTGCGGTACACGACCTCGGGCATGTACAGCACGCGCTTGGCGAAGCCCTCCACGCTCCAGTTGGGACGGTAGGATTCACTGAGGGACGTGGAATAGGAATATTCCGCCGTCACCTTCTTGTTGGGCGAGAAGGTGTAGGCCAGCTTCATGGAGCCCTTGGCCGAGTTGAACTGGCGCCGGCGGAACTTGAACAGGGTGGTGTTGCCCAGCTTGACCTTGTATTCGGGACGGTGGGCCACCGATGTGTTCTCGGTGTCGGTGAACGAAAGGTCGCCTGCCAGGTAATAGGTCAGGCCCTTGATCATGGAAGGGCCGCCGAAGCCGTACTCGAAGCGGTCGTAGTTGGTGTAGGTCTTGTCCTGCCGTCCGAAATCGTCTGTCAGGAACCTCACACCGCCGGAGAATTTCTCCCCGCCCTCCTTGGTGGTGATGTTCACCACACCGGACAGGGCGTTGCCGTACTTGGCGTCCAGGCCGCCGGTGATCATGCTCATGTTGTCCACGGCCAGGGACGAGACCTCGAGGGAACCCCCGCCCAGGACGTTGTCCACCGTGACGCCGTCGATCTGCATTGTCACTTCGCCGGAGCGGCCGCCGCGGACATAGAGCTGTCCGGCGCGCATGACCACGCCCGCCTGCTTGGACAGGGCGTCCTCCACCGAGTCGATGGCGTACTTCTGGAAGGTCTCCGAGCTGACCTTGTGCTCGTTGACGGCGCTCTTGACCTCCACCATGTACTCGGCGCCCTCGACCTCGAAGGGTTTGAGGGTCTCGACGATCACGGCCTTGAGATCGAAGTTCAGGACCTTGTAGTCGCCGGGAGCGAGGGTCACGGTCTGCTCGACCGGCGCGAAGCCCAGATAGAGGACCTTGATGGTATAGGTCCCCGGGGCCATGTTGTTGAAGTAGAAGACGCCGCCGCCGAGGGACATGGTCCCCCGGGTGGTTCCCACCAGCAGCACATTGGCGTAATCGAGCAGCTCCCCGCTCTCGCTGTCCTTGACGATCCCCTTGATGGTGGCGGGAGCGCCCTGGGCCGCCACATCCACCGGAACCATCGCAGCAGAGAGAAACAACAGGATGCCGAGAGACAAAAGCCACTTGATCCGGTGACGCCGGAGCATACGTGAGCTCCTTTCCGAGGGAACATATCCGGCCGAATCGGGGTTCCGCACGGAACCTGGGGACTGATTTCTATACTTGTGCACTGGACCTAGCCGGGCAGTGTGGGGTGCCTGAATTAACCGGCGTTTCCGCCTGTTCATGGTGCGTTCCCTTGCCTCAGATCCAGGACGGAGGGACCCGCGCCGCAACTGGTGTTTGAATATAGAGATTGCCCCATAACGTGTCAATAAAATGTGAAAGTCTCCCTCAAGGTAGTTCATGACATCGAATCAGGTGGCCGTCACCCAGGGTCCGCAAAGGCGGTACGCCATCGTGGCAATGCCCTACGGCCAGGTGGCACTGCCCCAGGAAGGGGCACGCTTCGGCCTGCCGGTCCAGGGTCGCCGGGATCATCATTCCTCCCCCTTTATCGCTGCGCCCCGGACCGCCGGCCGCAGCCCCGAGCAGGGATAGGGTATAGGGGTGCAGGGGTTCGTCGGTGCGGAGGATCCTTTCCATGATCATGCCATCCAGCATCACGCTGACCTCGCCACAATGTTCACGCAGCAGGGAGATGTCATGCGAGATCATCAACACGGCCAACCGCCGGTTTCCCATCACCCGATGCAACAAGGCCAGGATCCGGTCCTGCGTCGCGGGATCGAGCTGGGTCGTCGCCTCGTCGGCAACCAGGATCTTCGGGTCGGCGGCCAGGCAACGGGCCAGGGCCACACGCTGCCTTTGTCCTCCGGACATCTGATGCGGCCAACGAGCCCCGAAGGCGACGGGGAGATCCACTTCCTCCAGCAACCGGGGCCATGACTCTTCACGCCCGGGGCCGCATGCTTCCCGCAGGATGTCGGCGACCTTCTGCCGCGGGTCCAGGCTCCCGCCCGGATCCTGGAACAGGACCTGGACCCTGCGCCTCGCCGTACGCAGACGCCGACCGCGGAGCGCCAGGAAATCCTCCCCCTCAACCAGCAGGCTGCCCGCCGCCGGTTCAACGTGCCGGGCCAGGGCCAGGGCCAGGGACGACTTGCCGCAACCGGAACGACCCGCCAGGCCGGACATCACACCCCGCTGCAGGGTGAGATCGACTCCGTCCACCGCCACGACCGGGCGGCCACCTCTGGCCCGGTGGACGACCCGCAGGCCGGTGGCGACCAGCACGGGGTCACCGTCCCCCCCGGGGATCTCTCCGCCTTCCGGCTCGTAAGCAGCCCGTTGCAAAGGAGTGCTCCCTGCCCTCAGTCCTTGACCGCCCAGGACCAGGACACGGTAGCCGTGGTGGCGGACCAGTTCCAGATCGTGCGAAATCAGGAGCAGGCCCATTTTCCTGCGGCGCCGGATATCCTCCAGCAGGGACATGACCTCGCCGCGCGTGGCGGCGTCGAGGGAGCTTGTGATCTCATCGGCGACGATCAAGCGCGGGTTGCAGGCCAAGACGCAGGCCAGCAAAACGCGCTGCCGCATGCCGCCGCTCAGCTGGTGCGGGTACATCCTCGACACCGCGTCCGGATCCGGGATCCGGACTTCGTCCAGCAGGTCCAGCACCGCCCGCCGCCGCTCCTTGCCCCGCAACCCCCGGTGCAACCGGACCATCTCGGCCACGTGCTCACGGACATTCAGCACGGGGTTCAACGCCGTTCGAGGTTCCTGCAGCACGAGGGCCATGCCGGGCCCGCGCACGGTCCTCCAGTCCCGGGACCGCCGCAAAGGCTTGCCGTCCCATAGCAGTTCCCCCGACCAGTCGGCAGTCCTCGGCAGCAGACCCAGCAGGGTCCTGGCCAGCAGGGTCTTGCCCACCCCCGAAGGGCCGGTCAGGGCCACGGCCTCGGCCGGTCGGATCGTCAGGTCCAGACCCTCGATGACGACCCGGCGCCCGCCATCGGGACGGCCGTGGAACCACACCCGAAGGTCCCGACACGTCAGCAGGGATTCAGTCATGCCGCCCCTCCCGCGCCCGAGGATCCAACCTGGTGCGCAGGCCGTCGCCCAGCAGGTTGTAGCCGATGACCGTCAGGGTGATGGCCAGTCCCGGAAACGTCGCCAGCCACCAGCCGTCCAGCAGGTGTTCACGGCCCTGCTGGATCATCAGGCCCCAACTGACCACCGGGTCCTGCACACCCAGACCGAGGAAGCTCAGGAACGATTCGGCCAGGATGGCCCCCCCGACGCGCAAGGTCGCCGCCACCAGGACCGTGGGCAACAGGTTGGGCAACACGTGCCTACGGGCCACTTGCCAGGGCGTCAGACCCAGACCCCTGGCGGCGGCCACGAATTCCCTTTCGCGCAACCCCAGGGCCTCGGCCCGCACGAGCCTGGCCACGGGCATCCAGCCCGCCAATCCCAGCACGAGGATGATCAGACCCACCGACGGTTCCGTCAGCGAGACCAGCAGCAGGACCAGAAAGATGCGGGGGAAGGCCATGAAGGCGTCGGTCAGGAGCATAAGCGACCGGTCCAGCCACCCCGGTCCCAAGCCCGCCGCCATGCCCACGGCTGTCCCGAGCAGGACCGCCACCAGGACCGACAGCCACCCGATGAGCAGCGAGACCCTGCCGCCGTAGATGAGGCGGGACAGGACATCCCTGCCCAGCACATCCGTGCCCAGGAC
>CAYPVD010000159.1:0-6874 GCA_964414055.1 uncultured Fibrobacteraceae bacterium | reverse complement strand
CCGGGCATGGTGCTGGGGCTGGTGGCCTCGGGGTTCTACCTGACTTTCCGGCGCTATCGGCCATGGCGCCTGCTGACGGCCCGGCAAAGGGCCCTGGGTTTCGGCCTGGGCCTGATCATGCTGGCGGCCCTGTTCCTGGTCCGGCGCTTCTGGGGCGAAGAGCCGTCCGGGGTATTCCTGGACCGAGTGCGGTGCCTGGGAGGCTGGTCCCTGGGCGGCCTTTTGGGCTTCTGGATCTGGTCCCTGGTGCACCTGGTGCTGCGCATGCGCCTGCACTTCCTGCGGCTGAGGCCCAAGCTGGCGGTCAACGCCATCCTCATCGGCTTCATTCCCCTGGTGCTGATCTCGGCCCTGGGCCTGGTCATCCTGTACACGGGCCTGGGCGGTAGCCGGGCGGTCCGGGCGTACGACACTCTCGAATCGTGGCGGGCCATGACCGCCCGGGGGTCGGATCTGTCCGGGGCGGTCTTCGACACCACGTTCGCCTGGCCGAATGAGCCGACGGAAGCGCGATGCACGGTGATCCCGCCGCCGCCGTTCATGCCCGATCTGGCCACCGATATGGTGGGGATCCTGCCGGTCAGTGATGAAAAGGGTGCTTTCGCGGTCGAAGACACCACCGCCTGGGTCGCCTGCGACGGAGACATCTGGCTCATGCGCTGGCAGGATCTCGGCGGTTCTCAGGCCAAGGTCCAGGCCTGGAAGCTGGGTGTCACCCCGTTGAAGATCCTGTCGGGGATCCTGGGCGCGGCTATCGAGATCTCCAGCATCGACGCCCGCCGCGAGGGGGACAACCTCGTCCTGAACAAGGCCTCCGAGGAGGACCGCAAGCTCTTTCCCGGTCTCAAGGTGAGCGCCCGGGACATCGCTCCCGATTCCCCCTTCTGGGACCGGTTCGTGTTCTTCGGCGGTACCCTGTTCCCCCTGTTGAAGTACCAGCAAGGCGGTCTGGACCAGGACATGGTCTTCATCAACCTGAAGGTGGGCTGGCCCGAGATCAGCGCGGATTTCTTCGAGGGCGACCGGAACATCAACATCGCCGTGGTGGTGGTGCTGGGGTTGCTGGTGTTCCTGTTCCTGGTCCTGGAGCTGTTCGCCGTGTTCTTCGGGGTCAGGATCACCGAGGGCATCGTGACGGCCGTCCATGCCCTGCGCGACGGCATGAGGGCGGTGGCCTCAGGGGACCTGGAAACGCGCGTGGTCGTGCCCAACGAGGACGAGTTCGGCGACCTGGCAGTCGGCTTCAACGACATGACCGCGTCCCTCAAGAAAGGCCGGGAAATCGCCCTGGCCAACGACCGCCTGCAGCAGGAGCTGGCCACGGCGCGGGCCATCCAGGTGCGCCTGCTGCCGCGTGCGGTGCCTGAGTTGCAGGGTTTCGAGGTGGCGGGCACCAGCATCCCCAGCCGGGAGATCGGCGGCGACTACTACGATTTCCTGGCCCAGGGCGAGGACCTGGTCGGCATCGCCATCGGGGACGTCTCGGGCAAGGGCATGCCCGCCGCGCTGCTGATGTCCAACCTCCAGGCGAGCCTCCACGGCCAGGTGCTGCATCCGGGTTCGGTGTCCTCGGTGGTGGCCAGCGTGAACCAGCTGCTGGTGCGGTCCACCGACCCCCACATGTTCGCCACCTTCTTCTACGGCCTGCTGGACACGTCCACGGGCGAGTTCACCTGCACCAACGCCGGTCACAACCCCCCGCTGGTGGTGCGACGGGACGGAACCATCGAGGAGCTCAGCCGCGGCGGCCTGCTGCTGGGCATGCTGGAGGATCAGGTCTACCAGCAGGACCGGGTCATCCTGCAGCCGGGAGACGTGATCGTGATGTACACCGACGGCATCACCGAGGCCGTCGGGCCCGGCGTGGAGGAGGATGATCCGGAGGCCATGTTCGGTGAGGAGGCCCTGCGCAGAGTCGTGCTGGAAAACCGCCACCTGCCGGCGGCCGGCATCCAGGAGGCGATCCTGGAGGCCGTATCCGCCCATACGGCGGGGGTGCCGCAGTCCGACGACATCACCCTGGTGGTGATCCGGCGGCGGGACTAGGGGGAATTCTCCTCCCGTCCTCGTCGGTTGATTGATTTCTGGAATCCGCCGGATCGCGGTGGTATCATCCGCCGAACATCGATTTCAACCCAGCCCGGGAAAAGGTGCCTCATGTTCGAATGGTTCCAAGCCTTCCATGCCTCGTTGCCGACCTGGTTGCAGGAGTTTTCCCCGGTGGTGCTCCTGCTGATCGTCGTGGGAATCGTCTTCTACCGCCTGCCGACGGTGGAAGTTGGCCACGACGAGGGCTTCAAGCGGCGGCGGTTGATGAACTGGCTGCCCCTGGGGCTGACCTACGCCTTCCTGTACATGGGGCGCTACAACCTGAAGATCAGCAAGTTCGCCTTCGAGGAGATGAAGGGGCTGGACGGCAGCCCGCTCATGGGCAACGCGGATTTCGGGTTGATCTTCATGTGGGGGACCATAGTCTACGGGTTCTCGTTCATCATCAACGGACCCCTGACCGACCGCCTGGGGGGGCGCTTCTCCATCCTCATGGGAGCCGGCGGCGCCATGGTCATGAACGCCATGATGGGCCTGGCCTCGCTGTCGCTGCTGCACCAGGGTCCGCTCCACCATGTCCTGGGCGCCCACTTCGTGGTGATCTTCTCCATCCTCTACTCCCTCAACATGTACTTCCAGAGCTTCGGCGCGGTGGCCATCGTCAAGGTCAACGCCCCCTGGTTCCACGTGCGCGAGCGGGGCGTGTTCGGGGCCATCTTCGGCATCCTCATCTCCCTGGGCATCTACTTCGCCTTTGATCTGGGCGACATGATCCTCAACGGCATGGGCCTGGTCTGGGTGTTCTTCATGCCGGCGATCCTGCTGGGGCTGTTCTGGATCATCGATTTCCTGGTCGTCCGCAACCGTCCGTCCCAGGCGGGCCAGGAGGACTTCAACACCGGAGACGCGACTTCCGGCCAGGAGGGTCCGCGCCTGGGGGCGCTGAAGGTCTTCAAGATGATGGCCACCAACCCCGTCATCATGACCATCGCCTTCATCGAGTTCTGCAGCGGGTTCCTGCGGCAGTCCATCATGCAGTGGTTCAGGACCTTCGCCAAGCAGACCGACGTCGTCCTGGGGCTCAAGTCCAGCTTCGTCTACAACAACTGGGGGCTGTTGCTGTGCATAGCCGGGATCACCGGCGGCGTGATCGCCGGGGCCATCAGCGACCACGTGTTCCAGTCGCGGCGCGGACCCGTGGCGGGGCTGCTCTACGGCGTGATGCTGATCTGCTCCATCGTGCTGGTGTTCACCTACCAGACGCCGTTCGTGGGCTGGCTGGTGATCCTGATGTCCATGGCCGTCATCGGGGTGCACGGCATGCTTTCGGGCACCGCGAGCATGGATTTCGGCGGGGCGCGCAACGCCGGCATCGCGGTGGGAATCATCGACGGTTTTGTTTATCTTGGCACTGCGGTGATGTCTGGGACCTACGCCCTGATCCTGCCGCATGAGGAACTGGATGCCGCAGGTCACATCGCCGGGGCCGCCACTGATCCCGCCAACTGGCGGGCCTGGCCCCTGGCCATGATTCCCATGGCGGTGATCGGGCTGGTGCTGGCCTCCCGGCTGTGGAACGCCAAGCCCAAGCCCAAAGTCCGACCCGAGACCTCCTGAGTTCGGGCCTGCCGAGGTAAACGAGCATGTTTCGCCTGATGCGCGTCGGTGCGGCGCTGATGCTGTTTTCCGTCCTGTGGACGGCGGCGGGGGCGCAGACTCCCGACCCTGCCGATTCCTCCTCCGTTTCCCTTTCCTTCATGGTGATCGACGGCGATACCCTGTGGGTGGCCGCGCCCCTGGAGGTGGTGGGCTCGCGGGTGCCGGCGGCCCTGCCGGGGCAACTGCGCCCGGTGGGCGTGGTGGCGGCGGATGATCTGGAGCGCCTGCCCGTGGGGTCGGTGCCGGACGCCCTGGCCGCCGAGCCGGGCGTGATAACCGGGCAGCGGCGCGCCTTCGGCGTCCAGTCGGATCTGAGCATCCGGGGCTCGACGTTCCAGCAGGTCCAGGTGCTGCTGGACGGCAACGACATGAGCGATCCCCAGACCGGGCACCATCTGCTGGATCTGCCGGTGGCCCTGCAGGACATCGCCCGCCTGGAGGTACTGCCGGGCCACGGCTCGGCCCTCTACGGCTCGGGCGCCTTCGGCGGCACCCTCAACGTGGTGACCCGGCAGCCGGGGGACAGCACGGGCGGCGAAGTTGCCGCCACCGGCGGCGGCCAGGGTACGCGAGGGGTGCGGGCGGCGGCGGACCTGCGGCTGGATCCGGCGACGGGTTTACGGGTTTCGGGTTCCGCATTCGGCACCGACGGTTACGACGTGCCGACTGTTGCCGGCGGCAAAAGGTGGGCGGGCAACGACGCCGAGGTGTACACCGCCACCGGCCGTGTCGTGCGCTCCACCGGAAGCGGTGACTGGGACGCCTTCGCCGGCTATTCCGCCCGCGAGTTCGGCGCCCTGGATTTCTACGCGCCTTACCCCTCCCGGGAGCGGACGCGGACCTTCTTCGCGGCGGTCAAGCGCAACTGGGCGGTATCGAAGCGTCTGACCCTCGAACCGCGTTTGCATGTGCTGCGCCGCAGCGACCGCTTCGTCCTGTTCAAGGATGATCCTGAATTCTTCACCAACGACCACGTGACCCGCCGGGCCGGCGGGGAACTGCGGGGGATCCTGGACCTGGGTCGCGGCCATGCCCTGGCCTGGGGCCTGGAGGGCGCGTACGAGGACATCGACAGCAGGGGTCTGCGCTCGGGCACCTGGGGCGAGGCCCTGGGATTCCATGTGCGTCGCCGCACATCCCTGGCCGTGGAGATCGACCGCAACCGGGGTCCTTTCCGTTGGCAGCTGGGCGGGCGGATCGACGCCCGTGACGCTTACGCGCCGCGCGCCACGGGTACGGCGGCCCTGGCCTGGGACCTGACGGATGCCTGGAGCATCCATGGCAGCATGGGCAACGTTTTCCGGGTGCCGACCTTCACCGAACTGTACTACGCCAGCCCGGCCAATCTCGGCAATCCGGACCTGGATCCGGAGCATGGTTGGACCTGGGATGCGGGCCTGGGTTGGCGGCGTGGGGCCGTCGCGGCCCGGGCGGCGTACTTCGAGCGTTACGAACGGGATCGCATCGAATGGGCCCGGCCCTTCGGCGCGGAGGATGAGCCCTGGCAGGCCATGAACATCACCACGGGCAAGACGCGCGGCGTCGAGACCCGCCTGGACTGGACCGCGCCACGGGGCCATACCCTGGGGGTGTCGTGGTCCTGGCTGGAGCAGGACACGGATCCGGCCTCTGGTTTCGAGGGCAAGTACACCCTGCTGGTGCCGTGGCAGGTCGTGGCCGCCCGCAGCTACCTGGTGCTGCCTGGCGGTTTCGGCCTGGGGCTGACGGCCCGTTACCTGGAGCATACCGGCGGCCCGTCGGATTTCAGCACGGTGTTCGTTCTGGACGGCAAGCTGACCTGGGAGAGGGGGGGCTGGTTCGCTCACCTGACGGGCACCAACCTGCTGGATCGTTCCTACCAGGAAGTGCCGGGGGTGTACATGTCCGGGCCGCTGGCGGTGCTGGAGGTGGGGCGGCGGTTTTGATCCGGATCGATGGCGAACCATCCAGACTGGTTCTTGGAAAAGTATTGCTCGACCCCAACGCGGTACGCTAGACTCCGCTCATTGGTTGACGGCAACCGCAGCGGTTTTTATGAAACCTATGTCAAAGGAGGAGCATGATGATGGCTTTCCGCACTGTCATTCCCAGGGTTGTTCTTTTTGCGACGGTGTTTTCATTGTGGGGGGGGTATCGCTTGCCCAGTACCTGGAATGTAACACCGTGGTCACCGGACCCGATTCCCTGGTCCTGAACCAGCAGGCGCCGTCCTATCCCACCACCACCGGCTTCGCGACCATACGGATCTTCGTTCATGAGCTGCGGGAGGATGACGGATCCGGGGGGTTGGGTTCGACCGTCGTCGATTCCATGCTGGCATGGGCCGGCCGGGATCTGGAGGCCCTGGATATCTGTCTGGTCGAATCCGGCCGGGACAGCATTCCCGATTCCGCTTTCTATGCCAACGCGGATTCCCTGTCCGCCTCGCTGTTCGCCGTCAATCCCCATTCCGATGCCATCGACATGTATCTGGGTCCGGATGTCGGTCCGGCCAGGGGGCGGGCCGACGGCGTGCCGGGATCGGCCCTGGTGCTCACCGGTAGCCTGACTTCCTATTCGGCCCTCAGCCACCTGCTGGGCAATTGTCTTGGCTTGTATGCCACCGATGAGACGGTATTCGGAGTGGAGAATCCCGACGGCAGCAACTCCGGCACCAGCGGCGACTATGTTGTCGATACGGCGGCGGATCTGGGGTTGCAGGGCTGGGTCCAGGGCGACTGCAGTCTGGCGCCGGAGTTTGCGACGACCTATCCGGGGTATTCCCCGGATCCGGCCAACATCATGTCCAACGGTCCGATGGCGTGCTGGTCGGTTTTCACTGCGGGTCAGCGGGCCCGGGTCATGAGCGCATTGGAAAGCTATGCGGTTCTGCAGGCTGTCACGGCCATGACCCTGACCACATCGCCCTACAGGGATTATTCCGAAGATACCCAGTTGAGGACTTTTTCCACCTTCCCGGGTGACCGCAGTGCGGCCGCCGCCCTGGATTTCGATGGGGACGGGGACAAGGATATCATCGTCGTGGGGCATGTGCTTTCCAACGACTCCAGCAATTTGGGTTGTGCGGGGAGAACCGATCATTTTTCGAGTGACGGAGTTCCGTTTTTTGTTGATTTTACCACCCAGGTTTTTTCTTCACGCCCCCCGAACGGAACTTCCGGGTTGA
>CAYPVD010000158.1:0-6971 GCA_964414055.1 uncultured Fibrobacteraceae bacterium | reverse complement strand
CGCATGTCCGGCCTGTTGCAGTAAACAGGCCGGACACAATCTCACAGGCACAACCAATCGGTTGTGGCCATGGGGGAAAGTTTTCTGTAAAATCATTAAGCTTGGTTTGTTCATGAGCAATCCAGGCAAGTCCGGTCGAGGGGGATCGGGTCGCACCTTCAGCAAAGGCCGGGTCATGGCTTTGACGTCTTGCCGTTTTCGCGGCGTGGATCTTCTGGTCGGTTTCGTCGTGTGGGGATGGTTGCTGGCCGGTAACCAGGCGGCAGCCGTCCTGTCTCCCCTCGACGGACGGGGAAATTTCCCTTCAACGGTCGATGTGGTCAATCGCTGGGTGGGGGAGGACCGGCTGGATGTGCTGGTCCTGGTGGAGGTCGCCAACGCCAACATCAGTTATGATCGCCAGGACCGAGGGCTCGTCGGCAGGATGAACCTGGTTGTGACCCTCGAGGGCCCTGACGGGAAGGTCTTGACGGAAACCCGGCCCATCCGGACGCCCCCCTTGAGCGAGGAGGAGGCGGCCAGCCGCACCTTGTTCCAGAATTTCGGTGCCATCTTCAAGGATGTTCCTTTTCATTCGGGCCGTTTCACCTGCACCTTGCGGGACGTGAACCGTGTTCGCACGGGAGCCTATAACCAGTTGAAGAAGAATCTGGCGGAAAGCAGCTGCCGCACCCTGTGGTTCGCGGAGGAAGGGCCGCGGCCGGACAAGGGGCTGGCCCTGGAGGATCCGCTTTTCCTGGCCCAGGCTCCTTTGGCCTCCTGGAACCCCGACAATGCCGGTGCGCAGGAATCGGTGGAGGGGGGATGGCTGCACGATTACGCCCATCCCTCACGCCGGTACGGCATCGAGGCCGATCACCTCCAGCTGTTCGTTCCGGTATGGCCTCCGGCCGCCGGCATCCCCCCGGGCAGGACTCCCCCTGATATCCGGGTGCAGATCACCAGCCTGGCCATGGATTTCGTCGTCAACGACACCATCAACATCGATCGGCGCGGTCGGCTCGCCCTGGCCGCCGGCAGGCCTGCGGACATCCTCTACTCCCTGGATGTCAACATCCTGCCTGAAGGGCCTTATCGCTTGAGCCTGGCCCCCCTGGGCGGGCTCGGGCGCGGTGTGCTCAAGGAGTTCTCGGTGGTCTGGCAGCTTTCCCATCTGGGCCGGGGGCGCGCCCAGATCATGGGTGAAGGCCGTATGGTCTTCTCGGGATCCACCTTGTCGAGCTTCCTGTCCGCCGGTCCTGCCGAGCAGGAGAAGATGCTGGATGATTTCTGGCAGGGCCTGGACACCGATCCCACCGACGGGGTCAATGCTCCTTACCTCGAATTCCAGTATCGCCTGGCCTATGTCCAGCAGTTCCTGGGCGGCTTCGGCGAGCAGGGTCCATACGACGATCGGGGCGAGGTGTTCATCCTGCTCGGCCCGCCGGACGAGGTCCAGAGCAAGCGCCTGCCCATGAACGAGCGGGACCAGGACGATGCCCGGATCAAGGTCTTCAAGCGCTTCGCGCCGGACCGGGAGGGAAGCTGGGCCAAGGGCAGTTCCCGGGAGCGGACGAGCCAGCCCCGGGACCCGTATGACACCGATGGCGGGCTGCCCATGCCGTCTTCCCTGTTCGCCGCCAAGAACCTGAATTCCCGGCGTTATTCGGCCAGTCACAACTTCGCTTTCGAGCTGTGGAAATACGACAACGGCGGCAGGCCCCTGTTTGTTAACCGCTACTCCAGGAAAGGAATGGGACAGAGGTTCCTGTTCGTCGATCGCACCGGAACCGGAGATTTCTACCTGGAATCCTCAAATCTCATCCAGGGCGAGGAATAGTTTGACTTGGTACCCCCTCCTGCACTAATTATATCAAGCGACTAGACTCCATCGACCGGGTGATTCGAGGCCCCCTCCGCGCGCTGTGTGCACCGGAAACAGGGGCCCTCACTGGTAGTGGATCGGCGACCCCCACCTGTCGGCCGTTCTGCTCCCGGCACCAGATTAACAAGGGTCCATCCATGGAAAGGGAGACTTGCACAATGGCTCGTCAGGGTACGTTGAAAAATGCCATTTACCTCTTGATTACTTGCGGGGTGCTGACCCTCATGCTGGCCGGTCCTGTCATGGCTCAGGATGATAACGGCGGTGAGGGCGGAATCGACAAATTCGCCAAGGTCCAGGCCACCAGCGATTCGCTGGGCTTCGGCTCTTCCGCCGCCGACTCCCTCAAGGAGATTCCCCAGATCATCGAGAAGACCGGTGGCCTCATGGGTGTCGTCGAGCGTTCTCCCATCGGCAAGACCGGTGCCGGGGAACTGTTCGTCAAGGGCGGCCAGTTCATGTGGTGGCTGCTCATCGTGGCCCTGATCGGCTTCATCTTCCTGATCGAACGCGGCTGGACCCTGTACCGGGCGCGCACCAATTCCCGCAAGCTCATCGGCACGGTGATCACGACCCTGCGCAACGACGGCGTCCAGGCCGCGGCCGAGGAGTGCCAGAAGGTGCGCGGACCCATCGCCGCCATCCTGTATTCCGGCCTGCAGAAGGCCGACAAGGGGCGCGACGCGGTGGAGAAGGCCATAGCGACGGCCGGTACCATCGAGATGTCGTTCCTCGAGCGCGGGCTGATCTGGATCTCCTCGGTGACGACCATCGCTCCGCTGATCGGGTTCCTCGGTACGGTCTCCGGTATGATCAACGCCTTCGAGGCCATTGCCGCCAGTGAGCAGGTCAACGCCAAGCTGGTCGCCTCCGGTATCTCCGAGGCCCTGATCACGACGGCCACCGGTCTGGTCGTGGCCATCCCCGCCACCATTGGCTACAACTACTTCGTGTCGGCCATCGACCGTTTCGTGATCGAGATGGAAGAGACCAGCGCGGAGCTGATCGATGAGTTGGAGCGTATCAACGGTTAGGCTGCCGGCCTGCGCCCGAGGTAAGGGCGTGGCCGGGAAAGGTGAGGGCGCATGGGCCTGCTGAAAAGAAAGAAGAAGGAAGCCCTGGGGGAGCTGACCATGTCTTCCACCAGTGATGTGGCCTTCCTGCTGCTGATCTTCTTCATCGTGACCACGATCTTCGCTGCCGAGCAGGGGTTGACCCTTGTCCTGCCCGGCAAGCAGAAGGAGAAGACCGACGTGGTCAAGGTGAAGGAAAGCAACATCGCGACCCTGTTCATCCATGCCGACAATTCGATCACCCTGGACGGCAAGCCCATCGTCATCAACCACATCATGCACGCCATCGAGGACCGGATCTACTCCAACCCCAAGCTGGTGGTTCTGCTGAAGGTGCACCCCGAAGCGGATTACGGCATGATGGTCTCCTGTCTGGACGAATTGAAGCTCGCACGTGCCACCAAGGTCTCCTTGAAGACCTCGAAGAAATAGGGAGGAGGCGGAGATGGATTTTAATCGCAATACCAAGAAGGAAACGTTCATCCCCACGTCCTCCATGGGGGACATCGCCTTCCTGCTGCTGATCTTCTTCATGGTCACCACCATTTTCCGTCAGGAGAACGGTCTGCCCGTCGAGTTGCCCCGCGCCGAAGCCGGCGAGGAAGTCAACCGCGAGCTGGTGTCCAACATCTACATCAATCGGCAGGGGCAGATCTCCATCGACGACCGGCTGGTACAGGTGCGGTTCGTCTCGGATCTGATCGGCCAGAAAATTAACGAGAATCCCCAGCTGGTGGTGGCGTTCAAGACCGACACCTATGCGGATTACGGGGTGGTCAGCGATGTCATGGAGGAGTTGAAGGACGTCAACGCCGTGCGCGTGTTCTTCAACAACGACATCGAGTCCCATCCGGGTGCCAAGTTCTAGGAGAATCATGAGCACGCAGTCGGTGAACAATACGCTGCACATGTCCGCGAACGAACAGTTCAAGGCGCAGTACAACAAGTACCTGCGCTGGTCCGCGGTCATCGCCGTCCTGTTGACCCTGATCGGGTTCCTGGTCAGCCCCAACTACACGCCCCATCCCTACAAGCTGCGCCAGCAGGAGATGGAGGCCGTGGATATCGAGGATCAGCAGGTCGTGGAACTGCCGCCGCCGCCGGTCGAGGCCCCGCCGCCGCCCAAGGTCATCGAGGCCGCTCCGGACGACGAGGTGACCGACGACGTGGAGATCGCCGACACGCTCATGGATCTCGGGGAAGCCATCTCCAACAGCATGCCCGTGTACGATACCGGCGGCGACGAGGGTTTCGTGGCGTCCTCGGAGAATCCCAAGATCATCCAGTGGGCCAAGCCCTTCTACCCGGAGATGGCCCGGCGGGCCCAGATCGAGGGCACGGTCCTGGTCAAGGTCCTGGTCGGACCCGACGGCTCGGTCATGGACGCGGTGCTGCTGCGGGGCGTCAACCCCCTGATCGACAAGGAAGCCCTGAAGGCCGCGCGCAAGTGCAAGTTCATCCCGGGCAAGCAGCGCAACATTCCGGTCAAGGCCTGGATGGCTCTGCCGTTCACCTTCCGCCTGAACTGATCATCGGTCGGTTGCGGACCAATCCTGCGGGCTGCTGCTTCGGCGGCGGCCCGCTTTTGTGGGCCGTTCCATGCAACCTGTTCCCCGCCTCGTGCGTATGCATCTCGACCTGCGGCGACGGGTGGACGATTCCACCTGGGAAGAACGGGAGCCGCGGCGTATGATTCCCTCGTAGACCGATTCAACCCTTGTCATACAGACGCTGCATGCGTCGCGGGAGATGAAGATGATGCATAGGAAAGTCTTCCACAGGTGTGTGTGCCATGTCCTGGCGGCCCTGGTCCTGATCGTCCTGCCCATGGCGTCCGGTGCGGCCGAATCGACCTCGGCTACGGACCCCGCACCGCCGGTGACGGGCCACGATCAGGTCCTGACCCTCCAGCAGTGCATCGACCTCGCCCTGGAATACAATCCCACCCTGCTTATCGCCTCGGAGCGGTTGCACATCGCGGGCAAGGACGTGTCCGACGCCTGGGGGGCCTTCCTGCCCGATCTCAGCCTCAGCCGCAACTACCAGAAGGCCGACCGTACCGATTTCGACGTCCAGACCTATCAACCGGCCATCATCGATTCCATCCAGATCAGGGATCATTTCACCGACGACCTGCTTACCTGGTACAGCCAGATCAACGTTCCGGCCGGGGTGGAGGACCAGACCATCCACACCAAGTACAAGGACTGGAACGGACGGGCCACTCTGAATGTCTTCAGCGGCTTTTCCAAGTTCAGCTCCCTGAGTTCCGCCAAGCACGGCAGGGCCGCCGCCGAGGCGACGCTGGGTTACAACCGGGAGCTGGTGGTCCAGGACGTGCTGACGGCCTACTACAACCTCTTGCGCTACCAGAAGCTGGAGGACGTGGCGCTGGAGGCCCGCGACCGGGCGGCCAAGGAACTGGAGAGGACCCAGACCTATTTCCGCCTGGGCAGCGCCGCCAAGAGCGATGTCCTGCAGCAGAAGGTCCAGCTGGAGAACACCAAGCTGGATGCGGTGGTGGCCCACAACAACGTCGCCAAGGCCTTCGCCGACCTGGCGTTCGTGATGAACCGCCCTCTGGCCGAGCAGTTCAGCGTGGACAGCTCGGTCCTGGACACCGATTTCCAGGTCGAGGATGTCTCGACGCTCTATGACGAGGCCCTGGCCAACCGCCTGGATCTGCACAGCAGCGAGGAGCAGGTGCTGGCCCGGCGCAAGGACATCACCACCGCCAGCGGCAACCTGTGGCCCCAGATCAACCTCAACGGCAGCTACACGCGCTACAACAACGAATCCCCCTACAAGTTCGGCGCCCAGGAATCCGAGTCCGTCTCCTACGGCTACAGCATCTCCTGGAACATCTTCGACCGCATGCGCACCATCAACGCCCGTTCCCGGGCCAAGGCCAACGCCCGGATCGCCGAGTACGAGCTGGAGCAGGCTCGCCAGAACGCCCAGGTCGAGATCAGGCAGCTGCACAACAGCCTGGTCGAGGCCCGCGAGCGGGCCAACGTCAGCAGGGAGACCATCGAGCAGTCCCGCGAGGAGCTCCGCCTGGCTCGCGAGCGGTTCCGGGTGGGGGCCGGTACGGCCCTGGACGTAATCGTGGCCCAGGTGAACCTGGCCAACGCCAAGGCCCAGGAGATCCAGGCCAAGGTCGATTTTCTCATCGCCCGCGCCCAGCTTAACCGGGCCGTGGGACGGCCGGTCTGGTCGGGACGCTCATGACCACGGGCGAGCCGGTCATCCGGGCCAGGAAGTTGGTCAAGACCTACCAGGTCGGTGCGGAGGCGGTCCATGCGGTGTGCGGCATCGACCTGGACGTGTTTCCCGGCGAGTACGTGGCCATCATGGGTTCGAGCGGCTCGGGTAAATCGACGCTGATGAACATGATCGGATGTCTCGATACCCCCACCAGCGGCAATTACGCGCTCAACGGCACCGAGGTGACAAGCTTCCGCGATGACGAGCTGGCGGCCATACGCAACAGGGAGATAGGTTTCGTTTTCCAGACCTTCAACCTCCTGCCCCGGATCACCGCCGCCCAGAACGTCGAGCTGCCGTTGGTCTATGCGGGCGTGCCCGGTCCCGAGCGCCAGGAACGGGTCGAGGCCGCCTTGGCGGCGGTGGGGCTGGGGGACCGGTCCCACCACAAGCCCAACGAGCTTTCCGGCGGTCAGCGCCAGCGGGTGGCCATCGCCAGGGCCCTGGTCAACCGGCCCATCCTCATCCTGGCCGACGAGCCCACGGGCAATCTCGACACCGCGACCAGCGAGGAGATCATGACCATTCTGCAGGGTCTCAACGAGCGGGGCCATACGGTGATCATCGTCACCCACGAGCCGGATATCGCCGCCCACTGTGAACGCGTTATCCGCCTGGAAGATGGCCGCGTGGCCGAGGACCAACGGCAGCACAAACGCCGCGCCCTGGAGAATCAGCACTGATGTTTATGCTGTGGGAAAGTGTTCGTTCCGCCCTCGCCTCCATCCGGGCGCATGGTTTCCGGTCCATCCTGACCTCGCTGGGCA
>CAYPVD010000157.1:0-6973 GCA_964414055.1 uncultured Fibrobacteraceae bacterium | reverse complement strand
AGTCCCCCCTGGACGATCTACGGGAGGATCTCCAGTTTGTGTGTGGGGGAATTCCTGGTCCGCGAGCCCACGGGCACGACCCGTGAACATTACCATCACGTCATCGGGAAGAACTGGGAGTTCAGCGACGTGTCGCGCATGAGCGAACAGGCCCTGGTGGACCAACTCGAGAAGTTGATGGTGGAGGCTGTGAGCGCCCGCCTGCCCCGCGACGGGGCTCCGGTGGCCGCCTATCTGAGCGGAGGGCTCGACACGGGCATGCTGGCGGCGGTGTTGCAGCGGATAGGCGGGCATCCGGTGACGGCCTTCACCCTGGGCTCCCGGAATCCCCGTTACGACGAGATCCCCCGGGCGCGAAATCTCGCGCGCCATCTGGGGATCCATGACCACAACTGCATTTACCTGCACGAGGAGGATTGTTTCGAGGCCCTGGATGATCTGGCCGAGGTCTTCGGCCAGCCCATGGCCGACATCTCGGCCATCCCCAACCTGGTGGTCACGCGTGTCGTGGCGGAGAATTTCAGGCAGGTCATGGCGGGCGACGGTCCCGACGGATTGTACGGGAACTGGGATCTGCGGCCCTGGCACTATTACTACAGGTTCACCCCGCCGGTGCTGCGCAGGCCCGTGGCCCGGCTCATCGATGCTCTCGACCGCTGGGCGAAAATCGGCTTGAGTACGCCGACCAGGAACATCTACGAACTCCTGAGTCACAGCGAATTCTCCTGGGTCTTCCACAAGAAGTTCACGGATCATCGGCTGGCGGCCCTGCTGGGCAGGGAGGTGGCCGCGACCGAGTTCGAGGTGGGACGCTACCTGCGCGACCGTACGGACATCCCCCTGTATGAACGCCTGAGAATGGGGTTCGCCAAGTACTTCGTCATGCACGGAGTCCTGCTGAAAGCCGGCGTCATCCACGATGGGTTGCAGGTGGATCAGATCTGCCCTTTCTACGATCGCGACGTGGTGGATTTCATCTGCGCCCTGCCGACCCGTTTCAAGACCCGGGGTCGGGGCTATGGCAAGTACCTGCACAAGAAGCTCCTGGAGCGCTATGCGCCCAAGAGTGTTTGGAAAGGGCCCAAACAGGGTTTCATCTTCGATATCGATGATTTCGATCCCAGGCGGATGAGAGCGCTGCTGGATCGCTACATGTCAGGGAACCGGATCCGGCAGGCCGGTTTGCTGGATGCCCACGAGGTGGATCGCCTGAAGAACGCTTACCTGGCGGGCGACCGGCGTCAGGGAGCCCTCGTGATGACCATCCTGAATTTCGAGATGTGGCGGGAAAAGTTCCTGGGTTGAGGAGTTTCATCGACGTGTTCGCTGCCGGAAATTTTCCCCGCATCGCTGCTCCTCTCCTGGTGTGCGCCCTGTTGTCGGCCGGGCCCGTAGCCGCCCAGGAAACGTCCATCATCCCCGGCAGCACCTTGACGGGGGTCAACACGGGGGTGCCCACCGGCGATCCCGACCACGGGCTGCCTGCGACCGGTGGTCTGGACATGGCTGTGGAGACGGCCGTGGTATTCAAGAACCTGGAGCTGTTCTCCCTGCCGGACATCCTGGGTCGGACATATTTCCTGTACCTGGCGGCGCCCCGCCTGCGTTACCGGGCCGCGGACGACCTGTTCCTGGAAGGAGGCGTGCTGGTGGGCCGCAACCTGGGGGACGACGCGCCCCTGGATATCCACCGGCCCCTTCTGCGCCTGGTCCACCGCGCCCTGCCGGGGGTGCAGGTGATCGCCGGCACTCTCTATCCCACCCACCGGATCCACGACGCCATCCTGGATGACGTGCAGAAGTTCAGGACCGAGATCGAGGAGGGATTCCAGTTGCGCACCGACCGCGTGCACTACCAGGAAGATACCTGGCTGAACTGGCGTGTGCGCGAGGGGGAAGTCAGGGCCGAGGAATTCGAGATCGCCTCCTGTCACCGTCTGTGCCTGCTTGCAGATAGGCTTCACCTGGAAGGCCAGTTCATGTGGTCCCATGCGGGCGGTCAGGTCAGCAGCAGCGGGCAGGTCAGCCAGAACCTGATGTACCTGGCGGGTGCGTCGCTGGGAACTCCCTGCGATTCGGGGAAGGGGCTTATGGGGGGGCGGCTCGGTTATCATCACCTGTATTCCCGGGACGACTCGGACATCAAGCCCCTGACCACGGGCGGCGGCCAGGAGCTGTGGGGCCGCCTGGACCTGCGGCCGCGCCGGGGCATGCTGATGCGGCTGGGAGGTGCGCGCTGGTGGGGTGACGGTCTCGAATCGGGCCGCGGCGACCCTCTGTACGGCCTGGACGACTATTCCCAGCTCGGGGTCAACCTGTTTTTGCAGCCGGTGGGGACAGGCCTGGCCATCGAGGCGGGCTTCGTCAAGCAGTGGACCGATGCCCACCGGAACCTCACCTACCAGCTGACCATGACCTGGGGCCGGGTGTTCAGCCTCGGTCGGCCACGGCTCTCAGCACATCCAGGAACTGCACCGTAGCGGTCACGTCGTGCACGCGGACCACGGCGGCTCCGGCGTTGAAAGCGGCGGCGGCGGCGGCCAGGCTGCCCGGCAGACGACGTTCCACCTCGGCCCCTGTGATCTCGCCGATGAACCGCTTGCGGCTGGCTCCCAGCACCAGGGGCCGGCCGCCGGCGACTTTCCGCAGCGCAGCCAGCAGGTCCAGGTTGTGCGCCAGGGTCTTGCCGAAACCGATGCCGGGATCCACGGCGATGCGGTCGGGGGCGACGCCGACCGCTTCCGCCGCTTTGCTGCGTTCGGCCAGGAAGGCGCCCACTTCGGCCCTCACGTCGCTGTAGCGGGGATCGTCCTGCATGGTGCGGGGCACGCCCTGCATGTGCATCAGTACTAGGCCGCACCCGGAGGTGGAGATAACCTTCAGCATGTCGGTGTCCGTCCGGCCCGCACTGATGTCGTTGACCGCGTCGGCCCCGGCCGCCAGGGCCAGTCTGGCCGTCTCCGCGTGCACCGTATCTATGGAGACAGGAATACCGGACTGGGCGCGCAGGGTTTCCAGCACCGGCAGCAGGCGGTCCTGTTCCTCGGCCTCGGACACGGGTTTCGCGCCCGGCCGGGAGGATTCGGCACCCAGATCCAGGATGTCCGCGCCGTCGGCGATCATGGCTTCGGCGGTGGCCAGGGCCTGATCCCGGGACGGCACGCGCGAACCCGGGTGGAAGCTGTCGGGTGTGAGGTTGAGGATCCCCATGACAAGGGGCCGCCCGGCCGGGCGCAGCACGAGGCGACCCAGGTCCCAGGCGGGTGCCGCGTAGGGCGGCAGGGTCGGCTGGGCCCGGTCAGGTGGCATGGGCTCAGTCGATCTGTTCGTCGCCGGGGGACGAGGCGCCGTCATCCCCGCCGACAGGAGGGTTGCCGGTGCCGGAAGAGGATCCCTGGTCGGGTTCGTCTTCGGCCGGAGCATGTTCCTGGTCCTCGCCGGTGGAGTGATCGATCTCGAGTTCCACCTCCGGCAGCTCCTTGCCTTCCATCAGCAGGTTGAATTCCTCGGCGTCGATGGATTCGCGTTCCATGAGGGCTGCGGTCAGGGTCTCCACCGTGTCGCGGTTCTCGGCGAGGATGTGCCGGGCCCGCTCGAGCTGCTCCTCGACGATGCGCCGGATCTCCGCGTCGATCTCCTGCAGGGTCTTCTCGCTGTGGGTGGTGTGCTGGGCGAAGTCGCGGCCCAGGAATACCTGCTGGGATCCCTCCTCGTAGGAGATCGGTCCCAGCTTGCGACTCATGCCCAGCCGGGTGACCATGGTGCGGGCATGGCCGGTGACCATCTTGATGTCGGCGTAGGCGCCCGAGCCGATCTTGCCCAGGAAGATCTCCTCGGCCACGCGGCCGCCCAGCCCGACGCAGATCTCGTCCAGGAACTTCTGCTCGTCCTTGGTATACTGGTCTTCCACCGGCAGCATGTGGGTAAGGCCCAGGGCCTGGCCGCGGGGGATGATGGTCACCTTGTGGACCGGATCGGCGTCGGGACAGTGGTAGGCCACCACCGCGTGGCCGGCTTCGTGGTAGGCCGTCTCACGTTTGACCTTCTCGGTGAAGACCCGGCTGCGGCGCTCGGGCCCGAGCATGACCTTCTCCTTGGCGTCCTCGAAATCCTGGGTGGTCACGAAGTCGTGGTTTTTGCGGGCGGCCAGCAGGGCCGCCTCGTTGACCAGGTTCTCCAGGTCGGCGCCTGCCATGCCTGGCGTGCCGGCGGCGATCTTCTGGGCCGAGACCTCGGGGGAGATACGCACCTTCTTCATGTGGACCTTCAGGATGGCCTCGCGGCCGTTGAGGTCGGGCATATCGACCACGATCTGGCGGTCGAAACGACCCGGCCGCAACAGGGCCGGATCCAGCACGTCCGGGCGGTTGGTGGCGGCCACCAGGATCACACCCTCGTTGGACTCGAAACCGTCCATCTCCACCAGCAGCTGGTTGAGGGTCTGCTCGCGTTCATCATGACCGCCGCCCAGGCCGGCGCCGCGATGGCGGCCCACGGCGTCGATCTCGTCGATGAAGATGATGCACGGGGCGTTCTTCTTGCCCTGCTCGAACAGGTCGCGCACGCGGCTGGCGCCCACGCCCACGAACATCTCCACGAAATCCGAACCGCTCATGCTGAAGAACGGCACGCCCGCCTCGCCGGCCACGGCGCGGGCCAGCAGGGTCTTGCCCGTGCCGGGGGATCCCACCAGCAGGGCGCCCTTGGGGATGCGGCCGCCCAGGCGCTGGAACTTCTGGGGCGCCCTGAGGAAGTCGATGATCTCCTGCAGCTCGTACTTGGCCTCGTCGCAGCCGGCGACGTCCTCGAAGGTCACCTCCGGCTTGTCCATGTTGAACATCTTGGCCTTGGACTTGCCGAAGCTGAAAGCCTTGTTGCCGCCGCCCTGCATCTGGCGCAGGAAGAACAGCCACAGCACCAGGATCAGCAGGAAGGGGATGTAGTAGCTGACGTACGCCCACCAGTCCTTCTTGGGGGGCTCGCCGGTCAAGGTGGCGTCCGGGTTGGTGGCCTGGATCCACTCCGGGAAATCGTCACGTTCGTTCATCAGCATGGTGTGGAAACGGTCCACTTCCTGCAGGGAACCGTCCTTGACCGTCAGGGTGGTCTTTTCCTTCAGCTCGCCGAAGATATCCAGGCCGGTCTTGGTGATGGAGGCGATGTTGCCCTTTAGCACCTGTTCCTTGAAGGCGGAATAGCGCAGTTCATATACGGGCGAGCGGTCGATGTAGATCATCTGGTAGACCAGGAATACCAGGAATACCAGCAGGATCCAGAACCCGGCCGTCTTGCCGGGAAACTGGGGCGTGCGCGGTCCGGGGTTGCGGGGCGGCTTCGGAGGCCCGGGATTGTTGCTCATGGGGTTCAAGTCCCTCGCTTAAAGTCAGGATGACGTTCAATGACGTTGATAGTAACGATCTTGCCCGGTCTCGGCAACAACCGCGTACGTTCGCTACGGACAAGACCCACGACCCAGAGCACGCCCTGGTCGTCCCTGACCGTCAGCACCTGGGAGCGCCGGGTGGCCGGGACGCGCTTTTCCCGCAGAAGATCGCTCAATTTCTTGGAACCTTCCAGTCCCAAGGGCCTGATCCTGTCACCGGGCAGCGGATTTCCCACCCTGAGATTTCCCCTCAGGGCCGCAGCGGGGCAGTGCAGCCGCCAGCCGCCGGCCACGGTTTCCCCGGCGCCCTCGGTTCGGCCCAGCCGTGGCGGATCATCGGGCGGGTCGGCGTCCGTCACCAGCACCCGGTAATCCGCGGCGTCCCGGGGGACAGGGACGGGGTCGCCTGCATGGGTCATGGTGATGCGGTCGAACACGCGCTCCAGGCGGATGCCCCCGGGCAGATCCAGCCCCGTTCCCGATTGTCCCGTGTCGATCCAGGCAAGAGCGGCGTCGAGGTGGACGAGACCGCAGGTCTGGAGGACCTTGCCCTGCCGGGCCGCCGCCGATGCGGGCACGTCCAGCCAGGCGCGCAGGACCCGGCGGGCGAGGATCGGGTCCAGTTCCCGCAACCTGTTGCAATCCAGGTCCCCGGGATGATCCGGATCCTGGACCGAGGCCAGGGCGCGGTCCGTGATCCCTGTCAGCAGCTCGAGATCGTCGGCCAGCAGCTCGGCCGTGCGCACGGGCCTGATGTGGGCGTCGGGACCGAAAACATCGTTCAGGACCGGAATGACCCGGCGCCGCAGCTTGGCGCGCAGGTTCTCGCCGTCCAGGTTCGTCGTGTCGATCCGCCAGGTCTCGCCCAGGCCCTGCAGGCAGGCCAGGATGTCCTTGCGCCTTATCTCCAGCAGGGGACGGATGATGTCGTTCCGCACCGGCAGCATGCCCCTCAGGCCGTCGGGGCCCGTGCCCCGCAGCAGCCGCATCCAGACGGTCTCGGCCTGGTCGTCGCGATGGTGGCCCAGGGCGATGCAGTGGAGCCGATCGCTGTCCCTCAGAATACCCTGCAGGAATTCATACCGCAGGCTCCGGGCCGCCTCTTCCAGGCCCAACCCCCGACGGCGGGCTACCGGTCGGGGATCCTGCCGGGACTCGTGCAGCCTGATGCCGAGCTCCGCGCACCGTTGCCGACAGAATTCCAGGTCCTCGTCGGCGTGCCCGGGTCGCAGCTGATGGTGCAGATGCGCCGCTTCCACGGTGCCGGATCCCCGTTCGGTCCACAGGTGGGCGCCCAGGAGCAGCGCCAGGGAATCCGGCCCTCCCGAAAAGCCCACCAGGATCCCTGGCACGGCCACCTGCGGCCGACTACGGCCCACCAGGTCGTCCAGGCGGTCGGCGATGCGCTGCAACAAGGGATGGCCGGTCAAGGTATCTCCCAGGAAGGCGGGTCAGGAAGCCGGCATCGGGAGTATCATCGAGCAGGAAAATGGGCGCAGCTGGTCGGCAAAAAAATGGTAGCGGCTCAGGGACTCGAACCCCGGACACTCGGATTATGATTCCGATGCTCTAACCAACTGAGCTAAGCCG
>CAYPVD010000156.1:0-7068 GCA_964414055.1 uncultured Fibrobacteraceae bacterium | reverse complement strand
CGATGGTGATGGACGAGAAGGAATCGTCCACCTTCAGCACGCTGTTCTGGCCCCCGAAGCCGTCGTCGGCGGTGGCGGGATTGTTGGGATCCTGGTGCCACTGGCCGTCGACCACGAACTTGTACTGATAGGTGCCCTGGGGCAGCAGCATGGTCACGGTGTAGGTGCCGTCACCGTCGGGGTCGGTCATGCGGGTCTTCGAATCGTTCCAGTCGTTGAAGCTGCCGGCCAGAAAGACGTTGCTGACGCCGGAGATCACCGGGGTGTAGGAGAACTCCACGGACCGGGCCGAGCCGTCGCCCACCGTCGGAGCGACTTCCCCGCCCCCGGCCGCCGCAGGGGCCGCCGCGCCCGACTCCGAGGCCGTCATGGTCTTCTTCCCGGTCGGCACCGTCAGCACACTGTTCTGGCCCCCGAAGCCGTCGTCGGCGGTGGCGGGATTGTTCGGATCGGGGTTCCACTGGCCGTCGACCACGAACTTGTACTGGTAGCTGCCCGGCTCGAGATCCAGGGTCAGGGTCCAGACCCCGTCCTTGTTCTCCATGGGGTTGGCCGCATCGCTCCAGCCGTTGAATTCCCCGGCCAGGAACACCTGACTTGCATCGGGAGCCTCGTAGGTGAAGGTCACCTTGACGCCCAGGGCGGGCACGGCGGACACCAGAACAGCCAGGACGACCAGCACGGAAAAACGAAACGCACGCATGAGTCATGCTCCTTGGTCGGGAATAAAGGATCCGAAGCATCGGCAATAGGCTTCTCGACACAGTAACAGACCCGTACCGGGCGTCAAGTGACCCGGCAAACCCGGGAATTTTGTGTTATAATTGGAATGATTACCGTTTCGCGCTTTACTTCGGGGTCCGACCCCGTTTTTCAGGAGTCGTCCCCATGCCCAGGATCAGGATACCCGCCCTTCTGCTCTGCCTGACGGCCCTGACGGGCCTGCTGGCCGCCTGTACCGGCGACCACGATCCCGCCCGGCCTACCGACCGCCCCGGCGACTCCTTCGCCAAGACCAGGACCGACACCTTCATCCTGCGGGCCTACGACCTGGATTCGGTCCATCTGGCCGGCTCGGTCAACGACTGGGACACCCAGGATCCCGCCTGGCAGCTGACCCTCCAGCCCGACGGCTACACCTGGCGGCTGATCAAGGACGTTCCCGACGGCATGATGTACTACAAGTTCATCATCCGTAAGGGCGCGGAAATGGCCTGGCTGACCGATCCGGCCGCCTACGAGGTCATCACCGACGGGATCCACGGCAGCCCATCGTACTGGAACGCCGTGCGGGGACGTACCTTCACGACCCCCCGGCTCCTGTCTCCGCCCCTGGACCGCACCAGGCTCGTCATCTACGAGACCAACCTCAACGAGCTGAGCGCCACCGGCACCTTCGCCGGAGCAGTCAGCGCCCTGACCTCGGACGGGCAGCTGGCCGACCTGGGCGTCAACGCCCTCGAACTGATGCCCGTCACCGCGCCGTCCTACAACGGCTGGGGGTACGATCCGGTGCTCCAGTTCGCCCCCAACCCCAGCTTCGGCTGGCCCTCGACCTTCGCCCTGCTGGTGGACGAGGCCCACGCCCGGGGCCTGGCCGTGATCCTGGACGTGGTGATGAACCACATGGCCGGCAGCGCTCCCCTGCGCCAGCTGGACGATTTCACAGGCCGCTACGACTTCACCACCAGCGAGAGCAACCCCTTCGGCATGGTGGAGATGAACTGGACCGATCCTGCCCTGAAGGCCCACATGATCGACGCCCTGAGCCACTGGGTGCGGACCTACAAGATCGACGGCTTCCGCTTCGACTACATCAGCGGCGAGCCCTACACCACCTGGGTCTACATCAAGAACGAGCTGCGGGCGCGCTTCCCCGACCTGCTGCTCATCGCCGAGGACTTCGGCTATCCCACCAACTCGGTCACCTACGGGTACGACGCCCAGTGGGGCGGCAACCATACCGACAGCTGGGGCGGCGGCGGCAACAACTTCAACCAGGTGATGATCACCGCCCTGACCGAGAGCGGCTTCGCCTGGCGGGGCGAACTGACGAATTCCGTGGGCGCCTTCGGCCCCGCGTACAACAACATGTGGGCCGTGGCCAACGTCGTCTCGGGCAATGCGGGCTACGCCGGCAGCGCCCCCGGCGACGGCTTCAGCGACATCAAGTACCTCGAGAGCCACGACGAGAACCGGGTGGTGTGGGCGGTGGACAACCTGGGATCGTCCGGCGCCCAGGCCGTCGGCGGCCTGAAGAAGGCCTACCTGGGCGCGGTGGTGAACATGACCGCCGTCGGCGTACCCATGCTCTACAACGGCCAGGAGCTGGGCGCGGACGAGTACCGCCCCCAGGGCATCTCCCTGACCAAGGTGGACTGGAGCGGCGGCGATCAGGGCCTGCGGACGGCCTACAAGCGCCTGATCAGCCTGAGGCTGAGCCATCCCGCCCTTGCCACCGAGAACATCTTCTTCCAGTGGCGGGACGGCGGCCTGGACCAGAGCGAGTACACGATGACCTACTGGCGGGGTTCCACCACCGCGGACGACCAGGCCGAGATCGTCGTAGCGTGCAACTTCGACCACGCCGACCACACCTGGGCCGTGCCTTTTCCGGCGGTCGGAACCTGGCTGAAGTACGACCTGGAAGCCGGCAACATCACGCTGACGGAAGTGGATTCGGCGACCGTCACCCTGACCGTCCCCGCTTCCACGGGCTACCTCTACATTCGCCCGGACGGCGTCACGGGCGTGCCCTGACCCCCATGCGGCCCTTTTGGGGGTCGCGGTAGCCGAACCGATATGCTAGTTTCGGCCGGTCCCGGCCTGATCCAGGCCTTTCCTCGACACAGGAGAAAACCAGCTTGGCCCAAGTCATCCTCGAGCAGGTGAGCAAGACCTTTCCCGGCGGCGTGCAGGCGGTCCACCCGGTGGACCTGCAGGTCGCCCACGGCGAATTCGTCGTCCTGGTGGGGCCCTCGGGCTGCGGCAAGTCCACTACCCTGCGCATGATCGCCGGCCTGGAGGAAGCGACTTCCGGCACCATCACCATCGGCGACCGCGTGGTCAACGACGTCGAACCGCGGGACCGCAACATCGCCATGGTCTTCCAGAGCTACGCCCTCTACCCCCACATGAGCGTCAGGGACAACCTGGCGTTCGGCCTGAAGATGCGGAAGATGGCGCGGGACGAGATCGTCACCCGGGTAGGGCGGGCGGCGGAGATCCTGGGCATCGACGAACTGCTGGACCGCAAGCCCCGCGCCCTCTCGGGCGGACAGCGGCAGCGCGTGGCCCTGGGCCGGGCCCTGGTCCGCGACCCGGACGTGTTCCTGTTCGACGAGCCCCTGAGCAACCTGGACGCCAAGATGCGCGTGCAGATGCGCACCGAGATCGCCCGCATCCACCACCGCCTGGGCGCCACCATGATCTACGTGACCCACGACCAGACCGAGGCCATGACCCTGGGCCAGCGCATCGTGGTGATGAAGGACGGCGTGGTGCAGCAGGTGGCCCCGCCCCTGGAACTGTACGAACACCCGGTCAACCGCTTCGTGGCCGGTTTCATCGGGTCGCCGGCCATGAACTTCCTGCCGGGCAAGCTGGTCCGCAGGGACGGCCTCGTGTTCATCCTGGACCACGATGAGCGTTCCCTGGCCCTGCCCGCGGGTTTCACTCCCCCCGACGAGGCCCTGGACAGGCACCTGATCCTGGGGATCCGGCCCGAACATGTGAAGGTGGCGGGAGACGACGACCGACCGGGGTTCACGGCGGCCGTACAGGTGGTCGAGGCCCTGGGCAACGAGACCCTGCTCTACTTCACCGTGGGCGGGGAATCCTTCATCGTGCGGACCGCGGGCGCCGTGACACCGGCCATCGACCAGGAGCTTCCCCTGGCCCTGCACCCGGACGGCATCCACCTGTTCCGGGCCGACGGGGACGGCCGCACCCTCGGCTAGCCGACCTGTTTCTCCGGCCCGGCCCTGCGCAGCAGCACCAGGTTGCGGTAGTAGATGATCATCCCCATGGACTGCCCCAGGATGAACACCGGATCCTTGATGTGGACCGCGTACGAGAACAGCGCCGCGCTGCCGATGATGCTGGCGTACCAGAAATACCGGGGGATGTAGCTGCGCCCACGCCGCTCGCTCATGAACCACTGGACGAGAAAACGAGAGGCGAACACTCCCTGGCCCATGAATCCCAGGATCTTCCACATCGTCGGTGTCATGCGCATGCTCCCGTTCGGTGCAACCGGAACCGGGGGGCGATGATTCACCCCCCGCCCTTGCCAGCGACCGGATCCTGGTGCATCCTCTACCGGTCGTTTCCTTCCCCAGAATAGGCGGCCGGCATGAGATATTCCACCGATATCGTCGTCATCGACCTCGAGGCCACCTGCCCGGCCGAGGACGAGGGCGACAACACCATCGAACGCAGCAGCATCATCGAGATCGGCGCCGTGCGCCTGGACCGGCGCAGCCTGGAGATCAAGGACCAGTTCAGCGAGCTGGTCCGGCCCCTCGACTACCCCGTCGTCCCGTTCATCACGCGCATCACGGGCATTTCACCGGAGATGGTCGCCGACAAGGACGATTTCGCCGCCGTCGGCGCCCGCTTCCTCAGCTGGTACGGCCCGCGCAACAAGGCCGTGATCGCCGCCTTCGGGGCCTACTACGATATCCCCCTGCTGCGCAAGGAATGCGCGCGCTTCGGACTGGACTACCGCACCCACATCGCCGGCGGAGCCTTCGACCTGCGGGCCGTGGCCACGGTCTGGCTAGCGGCCAACAACCACCGCACCAGCGGTCTGACCCTCGAATCCATCCTGGAGAAGATGGGGATTCCCGACCGTTTCACGTCCCACCGTGCCGTGGAGGATGCCAAGGCCGCCGCCGCGATCCTGCAGATGCACCATCTGGGCCGGGCCCTGGATTGAGGCCGGTCCTCCCCTGAGGCCGCCTACTGTCCGCTCAGGGCACTCAGGTTGTTCAGGCCGCTCATCAGCCCCATGCCCCCCACCATGACCAGGACCATCAGGTACAGGAATCCGACCGCCACCGTGATGAGGGTCAGGATCTTCATCAACCGGAAGCTGCGGCCCATCTCCTCGAAACCCGCCTTGAGCGCCTTCAGGTCCGTTTCCCGCCGGTAGACATCGAAGTCGTCGACGCCCTTGAGAAAGCGCCGGGCGGTCATGATCATGGGCACACCCGCCGCCGCCCCGACCAGGGTCAGGCAGCACAGGCCGCCGTAGACCAGCAGCGCCCGGCCCATGAAGCGCATGTACCCCAGGGTCCGGCCGAAGCCCGGGCCCAGGGGATGGTTCAGGGACGCCATGGTCAGAGGTCCGTCGTCATGATTCGCAAGCATGCTATTCCCCTTGAAACCTGTCCCGCGGTGGACCACTTTATTCCCATACAGTTTTCGTGGTCCCCAGGACGACCCCGTGAGAGGAGATTCCCGTGTCAGATGCCGCCAAGCTCTTCGCGCAGCAGAAGGAAAATTTCGCCCGTTGGGAGATCATCAAGGATATCGTCGATCAGCAGATCGACCTTATGCTGAATTATCGCCAGAGCGGCCACCCGGGAGGCAGCCGCTCCAAGGCCCACTACTTCATCAGCCTGCTGCTGAGCGGTGCCATGCGCTGGGACATCCGCCATCCCGAGAAGCGTTTCGGCGACCGTTTCGTGCTGGTGGCCGGCCACACCGTCCCGCTGGTCTACGCCACCCTGGCCGTGTTCAACGAGGCCCTGCGCGTCATGCACGAGAAGACGGGCGACGACAAGTACCTCGTCGGCGGCGGCCGCGAGCGCATGCTCACCTGGGAGGACATCCTGGGTTTCCGCAACCTGAACGGCCTGCCCGGCCACGCCGAGATGGCCGAGAAGAACCTCTTCGTGAAGTTCAATACCGGCCCCAGCGGCCACGGCGCGCCCGTGTGCGCCGGCGAGGCCATCGCGTTGAAGCGCGCCGGCGTACCCCAGGTCAAGGTTTTCGGCATCGAGGGCGAGGGCGGCCATACCGCCGGCTGCTGGCACGAGACCAAGAACTCGGCCTACGGCCTGGGCCTGGACAACCTGTTCATGATCATGGACTGGAACGACTACGGCATCGACCCGCACCGGACCAGCAGCATCGTGGCCGGTTCTCCCCGCGAGTGGTTCGAGCCCTACGGCTGGCACGTGCACGAGGCCAAGAACGGCAGCGACTGGGCGGACGTGACCGCGGCCCTGCTGGAGATGACCGACGGCGACAACCCCGCCCTGCGTCCGGGCATGATGTTCGGCAAGACCCGCAAGGGTCGCGGCTACTACAAGTACGACGCCCCCAGCCACGGCGCCCCCCACAAGCTCAACAGCCCCGAGTTCTGGGAGTGCCGCGCCGACTTCACCGAGAAGTACGGCGTCCAGTGGGTCGGCACCGATCAGCCGGCTCCCGCGGACAAGGGTGAGATGCGGGAACAGTTCGCCGCCAACCTGAACGTGGCCCTGGACGTGCTGCGCAAGAACGACGACCTGGTGGCCTACCTGGCCGACCGCCTGGTGGAGCTGGGCGAGAGCGTGCCCGAGGACCTGCCGGGCTTCACCCTGCCGGTGACCAGGAATCCCCTGCACGACGAGAAGCTGTTCGACGTCTCCTCCTACCCCGAGACCATGTGGGCCAAGCCCGGGGAGAACAAGCCCAACCGCGCCGGTTTCGCCCAGTGGGGCAGCTACATCAACAGCTACTGCCTGCAGAAGTACGGCCGTCCCCTGTTCCTGGTCTGCTCGGCTGACCTGGCCGGCTCGACCAACATCGCCGGCTTCGGCGCCGACTTCGGCGACATGAAGAACACCGGCTGGTACGATCGGGAGAAGAATCCCGACGGCGTGATCCTGCCCCAGGGCATCACCGAGTTCACCAACGCCGGCATCATGGTCGGAGCCTCGTCGGTGAACTTCGCCGACGACCCCGAAGGCGATTTCAACGGCTTCTACACGGCCAGCAGCACCTACGGCTCGTTCAGCTACCTGAAGTACGGCGCCATGCGGCTGTACAGCCAGCTGGCCCAGGACTGCGAATGGA
>CAYPVD010000155.1:0-7111 GCA_964414055.1 uncultured Fibrobacteraceae bacterium | reverse complement strand
CCGCCTCGCCGCGTTCGGCACTGCGACAAACCAGCACCACATGCGCCCCCAGGCGCGTCCCCGGCCCGAGTTGGACACCCGGCCCGATGACGCAGCAGGGACCGATGGCGTCGGCCCCGGCCACATCGGCATCCCCGTCGATCACCGCCGTAGGATGCACACCGGGCGGAAACAGCAGATCCGGATCCGGTGCGATCCGCTCGAGCAGGCGGACGAAGGCGCCGTGAGGATCTTCCACCCTCACGGCCGGCCGATCCGGCTCGAATCCCGGAGGGACCAGCAGGGCGCCCGCCTTGCTCTTCCCGGCGGCAGCGCCCAGGGAAAGGCTGTTCACGAAACTCAGCTCATCGGGCCCGGCGTCTTCAAGTCCACCGTAGCCGGTAATGGCCATCTCGCCGGGTCCGAGCAGCTCTCCCCCCAGCTCCAGGGCAATGTCACCCAAGGTACGCCCTGTCATGACCACTCTCCATCCGCACCCGGAAATCGCGTTTAAGCAACCGCCCCCCATCGGGGGCGACAGGGGGCTTGATCCGCTTTATTGATTTCCTGCCAAATTTGATGGTCCCCCAGGTCCCTGTCAACCCCAAAACAGGAGATCACTCGTCTCCCCTGGCCAGGGCAGCCAGCACATCGTTGGTCAGATCGAAGTCCGGATCGAGGTAGAGCACCGACACTGCGGCCGCATCGATGATCAGCCCGTAGCCCTTCTCCTTGCCGATGCGTTCGACGATGGTCTTGATCTGGTCCAGGATGGGGGAAATCCGGGCGTTGTACTCCTGTTCGGCCTTCTTGTCGATGCCGTCGTGGAACTGAAAGTACTCGGCCTTCTTCTGCTCGAACTGCTGCATCTTGGTCGCCAGGGCATCCTCGCCCAGGAGCATCTTCTGGCTCTCGATCTCCTCGGCCATGCTCGTCAGCTCTTTTTCCCGCTGATCGACTTCCTTCTGCAGTTCCTGCAGGAACTTCTGGTACTGCTCCTGGGCATCCTTGGCGGCTTCGTACTCGTCGGCGATCCGTTGGGTATCGATGACGGCCAGGGGCTTGTCGGCCTTGGCGAGTGAGGACCCGGGCACCAGCGCTCCCATGAGGGAGGCCAGGACCAGGAAGATCAAGCCTGAGGCCAGGTTAACGCGACGCATACCATCTCCTTCGCTTGTCGTCCTGCCGGCAGCCGGGCGGGCTGTCGGCTAAAAGAAATTCCCGACGGTGAAATGCGGCTCCCAACGGGGTCCGCCCACCCTGTCGAAACCGTAGCCGTAGTCGAACCCGATGGTGCCCATCATGGGCACCTCCACCCGCAGACCGAACCCGGCGCCCTTGCGCAGGTTGGCGAGGTCGGCCTGGGAGAAACTGTTCCACACATCCCCCATGTCCAGGAAGGACAACAGCTGGATGGCGTTGGTCAGAGGATACAGGATCTCCGTGTTGAAGATAGTGAAATACCTGCCGCCGATGAAGCTGGGGTTGCCCCGCGGAACAACCTCCAGGTCCTTGTACCCGCGCAGGGGGTAACGGCGGTTGCCCCCGAGGCGGTAACGTTCCCAGTCCGGAACGTCGTCGGCCTGTCCCAGACCGTGGATCATCCCGAAGAAACCGCGCAGGTGCAGGACGAATTCGCCGGGCAACTGCTCGTAGATCGAGTGGGAAAGCAGGTGTTCCTGGAACTCGATCTTCCCGCCCAGGGCCCCGCCGGCGACCTCCAAGCTGTAGCTGGTCTTGGAACCGCGCGTGGGGAAGAAGGGGCTGTCGGTGGAGTTGCGGCTGAAACTCAGCCGTACGCTGCTCTTGGTCTGGGGCCAGTCGATCCGGTCCAGCCGCTGCCAGGGCAGGTCGCTGGTGCCCAGGGACTGCTCCAGGTCGTCCAGGTACTTGATGTAGCTGGCGCTGAAGTCGGACAGCTTGGTCTCCGAGAGCTCGTAGCGCAGCCCCACCCGGCTGTAGCGGGTGCCGGGAATCCGCCGCCCCAGCCGCAGGCTGAAACCGCGCACCCGGCTCTCGTAGAAATCGTCGTAGTTGAACTGGTAGCGGTCGAAGATGTCGGCCCCCACCAGGGTCGGCGTACCCATGAACCAGGGTTCGGTGAAGCTCAAATCCACGTAGCGCTGGCGGCTGCCGAACTGCCAGGTCACCCCCAGGTTCTGCCCCTTGCCCCGGAAGTTCGTCTCGGCCACCTGGATGAATCCGCTGGCGGAGGTCTGGGCGCTGTAGGCCATGCCGAACATGAACTGCCCGGTCTGCTTCTCCTTGACCTTCAGCACCATGTCCACGTCCCCGTCCTTCACGGGCTGGATATCCGGCTGGATATCCTCGAAGAAACCGGTCTGGAAGATATCCCGGATGGAGGACTGGATGCGGGAGTTGCTGAACTTGTCGCCGGGGAAGATCCGCATCTCGCGCAGGATCACGTTGTCGTAGGTCTTGGTGTTGCCGGTGACCCGAATGTCGTGGATCCTGGCCGGCTGGCCCTCGATGAACTTGAAATCGATGTTGACCACGTGATCGACGATGTCGCGCTGGGGCTCGACGGTGATGTAGATGTAACCGCGGTCGGCGTAGACCTGCTGCAGGTTGTTCAGCGTGTCGAGGTAGTCGTCCTCCTTGAAGACATGGCCCTTTTCCAGGTAGATCTGCCGGGAAATGGCCATGTCGTCCAGGACGGTGTTGCCTTCCCAGTGGATGTCGCCGGTGAAGTACTGCTGGCCCTCGTCGATGTGGATGACGATGTCCAGCTCTTCCCGGTTCTCCACCTCGATTTCCTTCTCCGTCCCGTCCGGCAATCTCTTCCTGATCACCTTGGTGCGGAAATTCAGGTCGACGCCCGTGATCTGGGCATCCAGGAAACCCTCGTTCCGACAGCGGGTGATGATGCGGTCCTTGTCCTCCTCGAACTGCCGGCGCTTGAAGGTGCCGCCGCGCAGGAAGCCCGTGGTGCCCTGCTTCATGGCGTCGCGCAGGGTCCCCTCTTTCAGATGGTCGGCCCCGACGAAATGGATGGACTTGACCTTGACCTTGTGGCCCTCCCGGATCCGGATCACCAGATCCTCGAGGTAGTTCGCGTCGATGACCACGGAGTCGGCATCCATGGACACGTTGTAGTAGCCCTTCTCGTAGTACAGATCCTTCAGCGGCTGCAGGTCGCGCCGGATGGCGGCCGGATTGGCGAACTTGCCCACGTGGACGGGGAACGCCTCGCGCAGGTCCTTGTCCTTGACGTGCTCGTTGCCAGTGAAGGCGATGCTGCGGATGCGCGGGAATTCCTCGAGGTTGATCAGCAGCTTGACGCCGCCGGGGACATCCTCGGCGTAGACGTAGATGTGGGAGAATTTCTTGGTGTCGAAGAGGTTGCGGATGCCTTCGGCGACCAGGTCGCGGGTCAACGGCTTCCCGATCTCAAGACCGGACCAGGCGACCACCTGCCGCTGCCCCACCGTCCGGGCGCCGATGACCTCTATGGTCTTGATGACGGGCGGGGACGCGGTTTGAGCGCGTGCCGCATGACCCACCAGGACGAACACCAACAGCAACCAGACTCGCTTGGACAGCATGCCGGGATTAGACTCCCCGTTAGCGATGAAACGACCGCTTCAGTCGTGGAAACCTAGCACCGCTTCCAGGCGGCGGGCAACGGCATTTCCAGACCATAAAAGAATCCGGGCCGGAGCCCGGTGTCCAGGACGGAGGATCTCAACCCACGATGACCGGGAAAGTTCCCCATGAGATCTTCCGGTGGATCAAAATAGCCAAACACCGTGTTTTTGGGAAGGCATTACTTTGGCCGCCGGCCAAACGAAGAGGAACCCGCCGGAGCGGGTTCCTCGTTTTTCCTCCACCGGTCGCGACGGCCGGATTAGGTCCTGGCCCCCACCCCGGTCTGGGGTTCGCAGAGGAAGGTCAGCTTGCCGTCCTCCATGCCGATGGTCAGCCGGCTGTTGCTGGTGACCTGCCCGCGCAGCAACCTCTCGCTGAGTGGGTCCTCCACGTGCTTCTGGATGGCCCGGCGCAGGGGCCTGGCGCCCAGATGGGGATCGAAACCCACCTCGCACAGGAAGTCCTTGCACTCGCGCGTGAAATCGAAGCTGATCTCCAGGTTGTGCAGCCGGTCGCTCACATCCTTGAGCAGGATGTCGACGATCTTGGTGATCTCCTTGCGCCCCAGGGAATTGAAGGTGATGATCTCGTCGATGCGGTTGAGGAACTCGGGACTGAAGGTCTTGCGCAGGTCCGCATCGATGTTCCCCTGCACCCGCTGCTGGTTCTGGTCGGCCTCGTCGGAGCCGAATCCCACACCCCTGATCTGGTGCGTGCGGCGGCTGCCCACGTTGCTGGTCATGATCAGCACCGCGTTGCGGAAGTCCACGGTGCGGCCGAAGCTGTCGGTCAGCTGGCCGTCGTCCAGGATCTGCAGCAGGATGTTGAAGACGTCCGGATGGGCCTTCTCGATCTCGTCCAGCAGGATCACCGAATAGGGCTTGCGCCTGACCTTCTCGGTCAGCATGCCGCCCTCGTCGTAGCCCACGTAGCCCGGCGGCGCCCCCACCAGACGGCTCACCGAGTGCTTCTCCATGTACTCGGACATGTCCACGCGGATCAGCGAGGCCTGGTCGCCGAACAGGAACTCGGTCAGACGACGGGCCACCTCGGTCTTGCCCACGCCGCTGGGCCCCAGGAAGATGAACGAACCGATGGGCCGCCGGGGATCCCGCAGTCCGGCGCGGTTGCGTCGGATGCACTTGGACACGGCCGCCAGGGCGTCGTCTTGGCCTATGATCCACCTGCCGAGCTCCTCCTCCATGCGCAGGAGCTTGTCGGTCTCCTCCTCCTCTACCTCGGCCACGGGGATGCCCGTGATGTCGGCGATGACCTCGCAGATCATCTTGGGGCTGACCGCGGTCTGCGGCTCGGCGGTCCCCTCGGTGAGGTTGAGCTTCAGGCCGTGGAGCTTCTGCTTGAGCTCCTTCTCCTCGTCCCGGAAGGCGGCCGCCTTCTCGAATTCCTGGGCCTGGATGGCCGCTTCCTTCTCGGCGATCACTTCCTCGATGCGCTGTTCCAGCTCGCGCAGGTCCGGCGGCACGACGGTCATGCTCAGGCGCGCGCGGCTGCCCGCCTCGTCGATGATGTCGATGGCCTTGTCCGGCAGGGCGCGCCCGGAGATGTAGCGATTGGACAGGAACACCGCGGCGCGGATGGCCTCGTCCTCGTACACCACCTTGTGATGCTGCTCGTACTTGTCCTTCAGGCCGAACAGGATCTCCACGGTCTCCTGCTCGCTGGGCGGGTTGACCGTCACCGGCTGGAAGCGTCGCTCCAGGGCCCCGTCCTTCTCGATGTACTTGCGGTACTCGTCCATGGTCGTGGCCCCGACACACTGGATCTCGCCCCTGCTCAGGGCGGGCTTGAGCATGTTGCTGGCGTCGATGGCACCCTCGGCCCCGCCTGCGCCCACGATGGTGTGCAACTCGTCGATGAACAGGATCACGTCGGGATTCTCGCGGATCTCGGCCATGATCTGCTTGAGCCGCTCCTCGAACTGGCCCCGGTACTTGGTGCCCGCGACCACGCTGGCCAGGTCCAGGGTGAAGATCTCCTTGCCCCGCAGCAGGGCCGGCACGTCGCCCTCCACGATGCGGGTGGCGAAACCCTCGACGATGGCCGTCTTGCCCACCCCCGGCTCGCCGATCAGCACGGGGTTGTTCTTCTTGCGCCGGCTGAGAATCTGGATGCAGCGGTCGATCTCGCGTGCCCGGCCGATGGTCGGGTCGAGCTTGCCCTCGCGGGCCATCTCGGTCATGTTGCGGCCGAACTGCTCCAGGATGGAGCCTTCCTTCTTGGCCGCCTTCTTGCGGCCGCGCATGCTGATGCGCGCCGGGCCCTCGCCCCGTCCCAGGGCCTTCATGACTTCCCGCTTGACCCCCTCGTGGTCCACCCCCATCTCGCCCAGGACCCGTGCCGCCACTCCCTCTCCCTCGCGGATCAGGGCCAGCAGCAGATGCTCGGTGCCCACGTAGTTGTGGTTGTGCAGGCGTGCCTCGTCGATGGAAAGCTCGAGAACCTTCTTGGCCCGGGGCGTGAAGGGGATCTCCCCGATGCTCACCGGCCCCATGGGTGCGGTGACCGAATCCTCCACCGCCTTCTGGAGCCGTTCGAAATCCACGTTCATCTTGCGCAGCACGTTGGCCGCGACACCGTCGCCCTCGCGGATGATCCCGAGCAGCAGATGCTCGGTGCCGATGTAATCATGCTGCAAACGGCCGGCTTCATCACGGGCCAGGAACAGGACCTTGCGCACGCGCTGGGTGAAACGGTCATTCATTGACTATCGCCTCCGATGGCAGTTCTCACCGGGGTTCCTCCCCGGAAGTCCGAAAAAGCGGGGAAATCCCCACCTCTCATGCAAGAAATATACTGGAAACGGAACTTTCACGCTACCAATGGCTGCCGATGCCATTGCGGGGGAACACCCCCTGCCAATTACCCTTGCCGTATTCGGTTTCGGCACCGGGCGGGGGATTCTTGAGCATTCCGTAGGTAGTCGGACCGCAGACGGGGCAGGGCCTGCGAATGTTTCCGGACCAGGCACGGGCCACCCGACCACGGAATCGATGATCAGGATGCGGGCCCTTGCAAACGAGTGCGGAACAAGGCAGCCCTGGCAGCCATCAATTCCTTGCCCTGCAACTGGTTGCCTGATTCCAGCTCCAGATGCCCTGGTTGTTGGGACACCAGAACGACGTTCAGATCCGTCATGCTCACACCCGGCAGGATACCCAGCGCCGACCCCAGTCTCAGGTTCGACAGCCTGTCGAAACCCTCCTGAAGGGACATCAGGCGGGCCTCGCGGCTTACGGCCAGGGAGCGGTGGCACAGATCCTCCAGGCTCACCGGGTCGGAGCGATAGAGTTGGCGGCGCGCCGAGCGCTCATGGAGAACAATCTTGCCTACATGGACGGCAAAATCCTCCGCCACCTCGTCCTCGCTGCGCCCCAGGGTGATGAGGTTGGAAATCAGGAAAAGACATCCCTTGACCGTCTCCGCCCTTTCCCCGAGCCCCCGGACCGCGAACTGGAGCTGGCGCAGGGCGTTGAGAACCTTGTCGATCTCCCCCGCCAGAACC
>CAYPVD010000154.1:0-7186 GCA_964414055.1 uncultured Fibrobacteraceae bacterium | reverse complement strand
GCTTCATGCCGCCCATCATACCCACGCCGACTACTCCTTGGTTCTTGTTCTCAGATCTCACCACGGCTGATTTGCAAGGGCGGTGCCACCGGGGCAAAGTACCGGAAGCGGGTTATTGCTTTGCCAGCAAACAAGTTGTATCCTTCTTGACATCCGGAGCCATTGGGGGCTCTGGATGAATTTCGTGCAGCGAGGGATCCCATGCCCACACCTCCGTCTTCCCCGCCCCCGCCCGAGGACCACTACCTCACCCTGGCGGGCGAAGGTCGGCACGAGCTGAAGATCAAGCGTTCCCGGTTCATCGGCCTGGCCGCGCCGGCTGCGGACGAGGCCGCCGCCAGACAGTGGATCCATGAGCAGGAACGACGCTTCCACGACGCCCGCCACGTCTGCTACGGCTGGCGCCTAAGCCATCACGAAAACATCCTGGAGAACCGCAGCGACGCGGGCGAACCCTCGGGCACCGCCGGCGAACCCATCCTGGCGGCCCTGCGCAAGGCCGAAGCGAGCGACGCGGTGGTGGTGGTGGTGCGCTACTTCGGGGGCATCAAGCTGGGCACCGGAGGGCTGTCCCGCGCCTACGGCGAGGCGGCCGAACTGGCCGTGACCGCCGCCGGTACGCGCACCGTGCTGCTGGGCCGCCGTTTCGAGCTCACCTTCCCCTACGCCCTGCGCAAGACCCTGGACCACCTGTTGCAACGATGCCGGGGCGAGATCGAAGACGAGTCCTACAGCGAGATCATCCACTGGCGGATCTGGTTGCCCCACTCCCAGTGCGAACCCTTCGCCCGGCAGCTGACCGAGAGCACCGCCGGGACCGTGTCCCTGCACGAGGAGCCGGAAAGCTTCTAGCAAGCCGTCGATCACCCTCACCGGCCACAATGAAAGACGGCCCCGTTCACCGCCGGGGCCGTCTTCATCCGTTCGCCTTGTTCAACGGTAGGATCAGATGCGGGTCTCCTCCGCGTAGTCGTGCATGTAGCGGAAGGCCTTGCTGGTGCGGATCTTCTCGAAGGCCTCTTCCTTGATCTGGCGGATCCGCTCACGGGTCAGGCCCATGATCTTGCCGATCTCCTCGAGGGTCATCTCGTGGTCGGTGCCCAGACCGTAATAGAGACGCAGGACCTTGGCCTCGCGATCCTTCAGATCGCCCAGCATGCGGTCGATGCTCTGGTTCAGGTCATCCTCCATGACCCGGCTGTCGGGACCCTCGCTGGTGGTGTCCTCCAGGAAATCCAGGTAGGTGCTGTCCTCGTCGTTGCCGACGAAATCATCGAGGAAGAAGTTGTCCTGCATCAGGGGCAGGGTGTCCTTGACCTCGTCCACGGACAGACCCAGCTTGGCCGCAATCTCCTCGGGCTCGGGCTTGCGGCGCAGCTTCTGCTGCAGTTCGCCGCTGGCCTTCTTGATCTGGTTCAGCACGCGGGCCCGGTTCAGGGGCATGCGCACGATCTTGCTGTGGTTGGCCAGGGAGGCCAGGATGGACTGGCGGATCCACCACACGGCGTAGGAGATGAACTTGTAGCCGCGGGTCTCGTCGAACCGCTGGGCGGCCTTGAGCAGCCCCAGGTTGCCCTCGTTGATGAGGTCCTCCAGGGGCACGCCGTAGTGGGCGTACTCCTTGGCGATGGAGACCACGAACCGCAGGTTGGCCTTGACCAGCTTGTGCAGGCTCTCGCTGTCGTTGCTGTGGATCCCACGGGCCAGTTCGCATTCCTCGGCCCTGGTCAGCAGGGAATAGGCCTTCACTTCCTGGAAGTAGAGGTCGAGATTGCTCATCAGTTGCGCGGCAGGCACGTTGGTCCTGGCGCTGGCGCTCCGGGTAGCCTTGGTGGTCTTGGCAGCCCTCTTCACTTTACGGGCTGCAGGAGTCTTGCGGGCCTTGGCCATGTTTACCATCCTTCCCAGGGTTTTTGCATTCCCCCTAGAAATCCGGTTACCGGTGGGGTACGCTGTGTGCCCCTATTACAAATCCCATACCATTAATTAGGTATTTCTTTATATTTTTCCGTCAATCTAACTGCCTTACTACCAGCACGTTAGAAATTAGGTTATTTTGGGCTTGATTCTTGTCGACACAAGTACGGTCCGGTTTTGACAATTTGACAATCCGCCCCCTGTATCGCGGGTCAGGTTGTCAAAAATTTTTTTGATGTTCGCGGTGATGCGTGCTGATGCTAGATTCCGGGGGTATCATCGTTCCCCGGCCCGAAGAGGTTCGCCCTTGGCCCATGAGTCTCCTCCAGCCCCCACCTCGTCGCAGTGGCGTCGTCCCTGGCCCCTTTTGCTGCTGGTGCCCGTGCTGGGGACGGCCTTCCTGCTCTCCCGCCACTCCCTGAGCGATCTGGACATCTGGCTGCACTGGCGGGTAGGGCAGGACATCCTGGCGGGCCACCTGCCCCGCACCAACCACTACAGCTTCACGTTTCCCGATCGCCCGTGGGTGGACCACGAGTGGCTGTTCCAGGTCCTGGCCGCCCTGACTGGCAAGTTCGCTCTCTGGCTAGTCCGCGCCGAGGGTGCCCAGGCCCTGGCGGCCGGCTGGAACGCGCTGCGCTCGGTGCTGGTCATGGCCCTGGTGCTGGTGCTGGGCCGCCCCCTGCCGCGGAACCGGGACGCGGAACCGCTCAACCATGCCTGGACCCTGGCGGCCCTGATGCTCGCCCTGGGATTGCTGTGGACCCGCATGACCATCCGGCCGGAACTGCTTTCCTACCTGCTGCTGGCCCTGACCCTACCGACGGTGGAAAGCTGCCTGTCCAGCCGGTCTGAACCCGCCAATAGCTGGCGGTCCGCCTTCTCACCGCACGATCCCTGCGGACGCTTGTTCTGGCTGACCTTGCTGTGGGCCCAGTTGCACGGCTTCGCCGTCCTGGCACCGCTGTTGCTCCTGCTGGCGGGCTTGCTGCAGCCCGTGCAGAACCGCCTGGAAGGGCGCCGCACCCCCTTTCCTCGCCTCCGCTGGGGCCGCACCCTGCTGCTGACCTGCCTGGCCCTGGGCCTGACCCCCGCCGGCTGGCGCGGATGGACCTACCCCCTGGCGGTCGTGGGCCAGTTTACCGGCGGTGGCCCCGATCTGCAGGGGATCATCAGCGAACTGGTCCCCCTGACCAGGGCCCCCGACAGCCTGGCCTGGACCATTGACCTGTACTGGGTCTGCCTGGGTTGGGGCATCGTGCGCATCGTCCTGTCCTGGCCCCGGCCCAACCTGCTGCGTACCGCCTTGTTCCTGGCCACGGCCGCCGCTGCCTGGGCCGGTCAGCGCAATCTGGGTTTCATGGCCGTGGCCCTGGTCCTGCTGCAGCGCGGTGATACCGGACCCGGTCCCGATTGGTGGCGCAGAATGACCGGGAGTGGACCCGGCCGCAGCCTGGCCGTAACGGTACCCGTGATCCTGGTTCTCGGACTGGGCCTGTGTTGGGGGCCTCGGATCGTGACCGATTCCTTCTACCTCCACGAAGGCGTGGGACGCCGCTGGGGTTCAGGTCTGACCCCGGGGCAGTACCCACTGGCGGCCATAGACGCCCTTGTCGAGCAGGGCAGCAAGCGGGTGTTCGCCAACCTTGATGCCGCCGCCTTCGTGCTGGGCAACACCTCCTGTCGACTGTTCATCGACGGCCGCACCGAGGCCTACCCGCCAGCGGCCTGGAGCAGCTACCGACAAATCAGGGCCGGCGGCCCACCCGCCCTGGAGCAGTTGGTACAGGCGCGGGTGCAGGCGGTCTGCCTGGCCCAGGGCAGCGGCGCTGCGGGCGGCCTGGCCGAAGCCTTGCTGGATTCACCGGACAGGTGGCAAATGGCCGCCGCAGGGCCCGGAGGCCTACTGTGGTGGCGCAAGGGCCAAGCGGCCCCCAGCGATACCTGCAGTCTGCAGCAAGCCGTCGCGGCCGCCCTGCGGCAGGCCACGGTCGAGACCGGCCCCACCCGGGCAGCCGATCTCTGCCTGGCCGCCTCCCGTCTGGCCATGCTCGCTGGGGATGCCGACCTGGCGGCGCGGGCCCTGCGCCAGGGGTTGCGAAGGCGCCCGGATCACCCGAGCCTGCTGCACAACCTGGGCAACCTGGAGCTGGCAGCCGGGGATTTCTCGGCCGCCGGAGATCACTTCGCCCGCGCGTTGGAGCACAACCCGAGGCTGGCCGGATCGGCCCTCAACGCCGGGGTCTGCGCCCTGCGCCTGGGCGCCTTCGGCAAGGCGGCCCGCTGGTTCCAGCGGGCCGTGGACATCGACCCGGACGACTTCCAGGGCTGGGCCGACCTGGGAACCGCCAGGATGAAAAGCGGCGACCGCACCGGGGCGATCGCCGCCTTTGAAAAGGCCGTGGCCCTCAGGCCGCAGGACCAGCGTCTGCGCCGCAGGCTCCGGGAGCTGCGCGGCCGCTGACCCCGCTCAGTAGCGGACCTCCACCCGGTAGGTGAGCACTGCCTCGCCGTGAGCCTTGACCGGCACCTGGAAGCTCATCTCGTTGGCGCTGAGCCGCTGGACCGGGAACGAACTCTGCAGCACTTCCCACTGCCCCCCCACGGGTTCGCGCACTTCTACCGTGATGTCCTCGTCCTTGTGGTTGCGCAGGGTGATGCGGAAGGAGTTGCGGGTGACGCGGTCGCTGATCTTCTCCACCTTTTCCCGCACCCGCTCGGCCACCACATCGAACGCCGAGCCCGCGGTCAGTTCGATGGTCTCGTCCTGCGGGGTATGCCCGATGCGGTCCTCGCCCAGCAGTTGCCGCCCCCCGGCGGAGGACAGGCCGTAGATACGCACCACGCCCGCGGGCATGGGCAAGCCCAGCTTGTTGTCCGCACTGTTCTCGAAGCTGTACAACACCTTCACCTTGCCCTCGGACTGCATGCGTCCGAAGCCGTGGAAGAACCGGGAGCTGCCGTCGAGCCGGTACTTGCGAATCACCTTGACCCCCTGCCGTTCGAACAGGGAGACCTGCTTGGTCTGCTGGTTCTTCAGATCCACGGGACGATCCAGGGTGTACAGGTGGTAGTCGTAGAGGCTCTCCTCCTGGAATCGGGGTGGTGCGGCCATGGCCTTGACCGGCACCATGTCCTCTCTCATCAGGTTCTCAGGCGCGGCGCGGTTGATGTCCCCGGCCACCAGCATCAGGTTGGCATCCCGGAAACCCGCGCCGCTGCGGTTGTCGAGGCTGACCCAGGCCTGCAGCCCCGCCTTCCTGCCCGCCCGGTCGAGTTGCAGCACGTAGTCGCAGTGCCAGTTCATGCCCCCGGCCAGGTAGGACGTCTCCACCGTGGTCGCCCCGCCCTTGTCGGCGTGGGCGTTCCAGACCAGGGTGGGTTGGGCGCGCAGGTTGGCCGGCATGCGGGGCAGCACGATCCGTCCGGGAACCTCGAAGAGGATCTCGTTCCCGACCTGGTACACGGGCTTGGAGTTCACGCCCAGCAGACGCCCGGTGATGCGGGAACCGTCCTCCTGGATCCAGGCGATGTCCCGGCCCACGTACTTCTGCAGGATCTTGTCCGGAGTCATGAGGTCGTACTCGTAGTTCTGGTCGTACAGCAGCAGGCCGGCGTCGGGGTCGGCGCTGACCAGCAGGGTCGTCGGCTGGATCGACGAGGGTACGCCGCGGTACTCCAGGGTGAAATCACCCCGCGGCAGATCGATCCGGCGCACCTCGCGCACCAGAGCGAGGTTGCTGTTGTAGACCGTCACATCGATCTGCTGCAGATCCGCGCCGGAGGACTGCACCACCGGCGGCACCCCCCCGGCGGCAAGGGTCCCGGGAACCATCGCCCCCAACATGAGAATCCCGGACAACCCCACCATTAATCTAAAGAATCCACGCATTGCGTTCCCTCCCTGCCATCCCCGCCGACGGACACCGGCCAAGGTCCAACCTGTTGCCAACCCGTTCCTAAAGTTCACCGGAATCACGCCGATCATGAACCCGTCCTGTTCATACAGGCAACCATGGATTCGGTTCCCGGCGCTGGATTTACCCTCGGCGCCCTCATATCAGCATCGCGGAGGTAAACACCTTGGGCATCACCGTACTCATCGTGGACGACGCCGACTTCATGCGTGCCATGCTCAGGGACATACTCGAAGATATGGGTCTGAAGGTCGTCGGCGAAGCCGCCGACGCCAAAAGCGCCCTCAAGGAATACCGCCGCCTCGAACCCGATCTCGTGATGCTGGATACGACCCTGCCCGACACCGACGGCATCGAGGCGCTGCAGGGCATCCTGGCGGCGAATTCCGAGGCCCAGGTCGTCATGGTCAGCCCCCTGGGCCAGCGCGATCTGGTGCTGGCGGCCATCAAGGCCGGCGCCCGCGATTTCGTCATCAAACCCTTCGACGAACCCCGGATCATCGCCACCCTGCAGCATATCCTGCAGACGAGCCCCGCCTAGCCGAGAACGATCCAGCTAACTGATCCGATCACCAGGCAGTAGAAGCTGAACTTCCAGAAGTGGGCCCTGACCACCGCCAGGGCCGTCAGACGAATGGCCAGCAGACCCACCGCGAACGAGACGACCGCAGCCAGCAACAGGGGCACGACCTGAAGCCCCGTCTGGCTGCCGATGTCCAGCAGGTTCAGGACCACGGCTCCCGCGATGGCGGGAATGGCCATCATGAAGCTGAAGCGGGTGGCCTCCCGGCGCGGCAGGCCCAGCCACAGGGAGGCGGCGATGGTCGAGCCGGAACGGCTGATGCCCGGGCAGATGGCCAGGGCCTGGGCGCAACCGATGAGCAGGGCCTTGGGCAACGCCACCGGATGCGGAGCCCACTCGGCCTGTTGCGTATCCTGCTCCTGCCGGGTCAACCTGGTCGACAGCAGCACCAACCCCGTGAAGACCAGCCCCAGGCTGGCCAGCCTGGGCGCCCCGAAGAGCCGATCCACGACATCCTGCGCCAGCAGGCCCACGAAGACCGCCGGCACGGTCGCCACCGCCAGCGCCAGGATGTAGCGCACCGCATTGCCGTCGAACTTAAGCAACCTCATCAGTTCCTTGCGGTAGACCACGAGCACCGAGAACAGCGTGCCTCCGTGCAGCACCACGTCGAAGAACAGATCCCCTTCGCGAGTGGACAGGAAATGCTGAAGCAGCACAAGGTGACCCGAACTGCTGACCGGAAGGAACTCGGTCAAACCCTGGACCACCGCCAGCACCATCATGTTGATCAGTTCATGCACGAAGGGACCTCTTCCGGGAAAAGTTG
>CAYPVD010000153.1:0-7216 GCA_964414055.1 uncultured Fibrobacteraceae bacterium | reverse complement strand
GACCAACAGCCTGCTCATCAACGATATCCAGGAACGGGTCGACCTGATCAAGGATATGGCCATCAAACTCGACTCCAAGACGCCCCAGGTGGAAATCAACGCCCGGCTGGTGGACATCGATCAGAAGGCCACCAAGGAGCTGGGCATCAACTGGTCCCTGTCCAATTTCCAGAGCCCGGGGAACAATATCTACGGAGGCGGCGAGATCTCGAACCATGTCCAGAACCCGGCCGGGAACGTCAGGGTCGGTACGGTGCAGGATTGGGGCGACCTGATGGTTGCCATCGAGGCCCTGGAGAACGACAACAAGGCCCATCTGATCAGCAACCCCGTCATCACCACGACCGACAACCGGGAAGCGAGCATCCTGGTGGGTCAGAAGATCCCGTTGATCGTCTCGGACCAGGCCGGCAACGCCATCACCCAGCTGACCACCATCGGTATCATGCTGAAGGTCACGCCCCACATCAACAACGAGAACAGGATCACCCTCGACGTCCACAACGAGGTGAGCGATCTGTCTAGCCAGGCCACGGTGCAGGGCGGTGTGATCATCAACACCAGCGAGTCCGATACCCGTGTGCTGGTCGAGGACGGCCAGACGGCCATCATCGCCGGGCTGGTGCGCAAGGTGGAAAGCACCCTCAATACGGGAATTCCCATCCTGCAGGACCTGCCGGTCTTGGGCGCCCTGTTCCGTCACAGCACCAACGCCAAGGACAGCCGGGAACTGGTCGTGTTCGTCACGCCGCGCATCGTGCGGGACGACTACATGAACCGCACGACCCTCACAGATAAGACCACGGCCACCTATGACCCCGAGCACCTGAAGGGGTTCTAGGCGCCCATCAGGCCTTTCCATACCGCTCCCCGGGACGTTGTGTCCCGGGGAGCTTTGTATTAGCATGCAGGCATGTGGATGATCTTCATTGGCTTCATGGGCACCGGGAAGTCCGTGGTCGGCGGTCGCGTGGCGGCTCTGAGCGGTCGGCGGTTCGTGGACCTCGATGGCCTGGTCTCCGAACAGGCAGGGAGGGACATCACCCGGATCTTCGCCGCCGAGGGGGAACAGGGTTTCCGGCAACGGGAACGGCAGGCCCTGCGTGGTTTGCCCGAGGATGAGGAAATCGTCCTGGCCACCGGCGGTGGGACCCTCGATGCTCTGGACGAACCTGATTTTCTTCGCACGCGCGGGCGCGTTTTCTGGCTGGACACGGGCTGGCATGCCGTCTGGCAGAGGTTGCACCGGACGGGGGGCGCGCGCCCCCTCGTGGCCGGGTTGTCCCCCGAGGTACTCCACGAGTTGTACCTGCGACGCCGGGCACGATATGCCCGGGCGGCGGATTTCCGCCTCCGCACCGACCTGGCGGGCGTGGAGCGGGTTGTGAGCCAGGCCATGTTGGGATTCCGGGCGGAGATCCCCGAGGCGGCGCTGACGTGAGGGTCATCGCCGGCAAATGGAAGGGCCGGAAACTGGTCTGCCCCAAGGGGCAGCAGGTACGCCCGACCACCGACCGGGTCAAGGAAGCCATGTTCAACATCCTGGGTGCCCGCGTGGACGGGGCCAGGGTGTTCGACCTGTGTTGCGGCACGGGCAGCCTGGGCATCGAGGCCCTCAGCCGCGGGGCGGCAGAAGCCGTTTTCGTGGACAGCTCCGGGCGGTCGTTGGCTGCCGCACGGGCCAACCTGGAACGATGCGGGAGTCGACCGGGCACTTGGTCCCTGATCCGTCATGACGCACTGGATTACATGGAATCGTTGTCAGGCAGGGGCGACCGGCCCTGGATCCTGGTCTGCGATCCCCCCTACGACTCCGATCTCGCGGTGGGGATCCTCGAAGCACGCGGGCGCTGGCTCGAGGATCCGGATTTCCTGATGGCCGTGGTGGAGATGGGAAGGGGGCATCCCGTGGCGGCCCCGGACACCGTGGCCCTCGAACGGCGAAGATATGGCAAGACCGTGCTGGCTGTAGTGCGTGGTCTGGAGCAAGGAGCTGACCATGAATAAGTCGCAGGCTCATCCGATCGTCTATCCGGGTTCGTTCGATCCCTTCACCCTGGGTCACCTGGATATTTTGCGCCGTGCGCTTATGCTGTTCGGGCGGGTGACCGTGCTGGTCGCCGGGGACGGCAAGGCGGGACTGCTGGGGGCCGAAAAGAGGGTGGCGCTCATAGAACAGGCCACCGCCCGGCTGCGGGGAGTCGACGTGCGGCCGTTCCACGGGCTATTGGTGGACGCGGTGGCGGACATGGGGGCCGTGGCGGTGATCCGCGGCATCAGGTGTGCGGGCGATTACGAGCACGAATGGAGCATGGCCGGCGTCAACGCCCTGCTGGGACGGAAGGTCGAATTCGTCTATCTGCTGGCCAACCCCGAACTCGCGGCCGTCAGCAGCACCCTCGTCAGGGATGTCATCAAGTACGGCGGCCCCCTGGACAAGCTCGTGCCCGCGGAAATCGCCGTGGCCCTGAAAAAGGATTTCTCCGACGGCTGACACCTGCGGCCGGATCGTAAACCGTCGGTGACTACCATCGGCAAGGGGTGCCATGTTCCTGGACATTGCGGAAATAACCGTCAACGCGGGCAAGGGCGGCGACGGCTGCGTTTCGACCCGGCGCGAGAAGTTCGTGCCACGGGGCGGGCCCGACGGCGGCAACGGCGGCCGTGGAGGCTCCGTGTGGTTCGTGGCCACGCCCCAGATGACCACCCTGCAGGATTTCCGCTACCGACGGAAGTACCAGGCCGGAAACGGGAGCGCGGGCTCCGGACGCCGGAAATCGGGCGCCGACGGCGAGGACGTCGTGGTGAAGGTGCCGTGCGGCACCCTGGTGTACGAGGCCGGAAGCGATCTGCTGCTGGGAGACCTCGTGGAACCCGGCCAGCGGCTCTGCGTGGCCGCGGGGGGCCGCGGGGGCAAGGGCAACTGGGAATTCCGTAACGCCCGCAACCAGACGCCCATGAGGGCCCAGCCCGGCCGGCCGGGCGAATCCCGCACCGTGCGTCTGGAGCTGAAACTCCTGGCGGACATCGGTCTGGTGGGGGAGCCCAACGCCGGCAAGAGCACCCTGCTGAGCGTGCTGACGGCCGCCAGACCCAAGATCGCCGACTACCCCTTCACGACCCTCATCCCCAACCTGGGAATCATCGACCTGGGCGAATATCAGAGCTGTACCTTGGCCGACATTCCCGGCCTCATCACAGGTGCCAGCGAAGGCAAGGGCCTGGGTCATGACTTCCTGCGGCACATCGAGCGGACACGGGCACTGCTCTTGCTGGTCGATGCCGCCGGGGGATCCTGCCTGGACACCCTGGACAACCTGAGGGGGGAACTGCAGGCCTACGGCAATCGCCTGGCCGAGTTGCCTTACGCGGTGGTACTGAGCAAGGGTGACCTGCTGCCCGACGAGGCGGTCCAGGAGATCCTGACGGAGGTCCGGGACTGGAGCCGGACCCACGGCGCCCTGGAGACCCTGGTGATCTCCTCGGCCACCGGCACGGGCCTGACCCCGTTGCGCCGGCTGCTGCTGCGGCTCTATTCCCAGAGCACGGACTGAAATTCCTCCCGGGATGGATGATCCGGAACATGGCCGTTTCGCCGCCGGTCGCCAGGCTGCGACCGGGAACATCCCGATGGCCTGAACTGCTGGACCAGATTCCGGATCCCCCTGCTTGGCTGGACGTCAGCGGCCATTGGGCGGTGCTGGGCGCACCATGCCTGGCCATCGTCGGGACACGCCGGGCCACGGCACGCGGGTTGGCGGTGGCGCGCGGGCTGGCTCTCCAGGCGGTCCTGCAGGGTTGGACGGTTATCAGCGGCCTGGCCCTGGGGATCGATGCCGCCGCTCATGATGGAGCCCTGGCCGGTGGCGGGATCACCGTGGGCGTCATGGCCACGGGCCTCGACCGGACCTATCCCTCCCGGCACCGGGACCTGCGCCGCCGGATGGAACGCCGGGGTTGCGTGCTGACCGAATTTCCGGCCGGAACACGGCCTCTCAAGCATCATTTTCCCCGGCGCAACCGCCTGATCGCCGGTTTGGCGCGGGCGGTTCTCGTTGTGGAAGCCCCCCTGCGCAGCGGAGCCATGATCACGGCCCGCCTGGCCCTTGACTACAATCGAGAGGTCATGGCCGTGCCGGGCCCCGTGGACAGCGAGGTGAGTCGGGGTTGCCACGAACTGCTGAGGCAGGGAGCGACGCTGGTGGAATCATGGGCCGACGTGGCTGCGGGGTTGGGTACCGCCTCCGGAATCGATCCGGAGGGTTCAACCCCGGCAATGCCTGCGTCTCCGGCACCCGATGGAGCCGCGGCCTGGATCCTGGCCCGGCTGGACCTGGATGGTGTTCCACGCGACGACCTGCGCCGCGACTGGCCCGGGAGCGAGGACTGCTGGCAGGAGGGGCTGCTGGTCCTGGAAATCTCAGGCCTGATCCGGAGGTTGCCGGGAGGCCGCCTGGCCCGTAGTATCTGGTCCGCCTGAAATCTTTTCCCCGACCCTGGAGTCGTGATGACCTCCCGACCGCGACAGTGGTTCGATTTCCTGCTGCTGTACGGACTGTTCCTGCTGGCCCGTCCCCTTCCGCGCCGCTTCCTGCTGGCGGTGGGCCGTGGCCTGGGTTCCCTGACCTGGCACGTCTTCGGCTATCGTCGGGAGGTCGTGCTGGACAACCTGCGCCACGCCTTCGGGTCCGAACAGGACGAGGCCGGGCTTCGGCGGCTGGCCCTGCGGTTCTACCGCAACCTGGGCATGACCCTCATGGAGTTCCTGGTGTTTCCCCGCCTGCGGCGCAGGGATTTCCTGGAGTTGGTGGAGGTGGAGGGGGCCCGGCACATCCAGGCCGTAGCCCGGGAGGGTCGCGGAGGCCTGTTCGTGACCGGGCATTACGGCAATTGGGAACTGCTGGCGGCCCGGGCCGCCGCCGCCGGGTTCAAGGTCACGGCCGCGGCCAAGACCCAGTCAAACCCCATGGTCGATCGCATCCAGAACGATATCCGGCGCCGGGCGGGGGTGGGGATCCTGCGGACCGATTCCGGGGTCAAGGCCATGCTCAAGGCCATCCGGCGGGGGGAGATGATCGCCCTGGTGGCCGACCAGGATGCCGGCAGCGAGGGATTCTTCGTCGATTTCCTCGGCCGGCCTGCTTCCTTCTTCAAGGGACCTGCCCTTTTCGCCTACCGTACCGGGGTGCCCCTGGTGACCGTATTCATCCAGCGCCTGCCCGATTTGCGCCACCGGATCGTATTCGAGCCTCCGGTGCGGGTGGATCCTTCCTGGGACGAGGAGACCGCCGTCCGGGAACTGACCCGCCATCACGCAGCCCGCCTCGAGGCTGCGGTGCGCCGCGCTCCCGAGCAGTATTTCTGGGTTCATCGGCGCTGGAAGACGCAACCCCCGTCGGGTGGGACGGAGTGAACGTGCTCATTCGGTGTGAAACCCGATGTTCTGGCCCGGCTGGGGCTGGCCGGCCAGCTTGATCTCGCCGTAGGTGGACTCGAAGCGCTCGATGTTGGTGACCAGGGAACGCTGCAGGGCCTTGACGGCCTGGGGGGTCATGATGATCCGGGCGTGGACCTTGCTCTTGGGCAGACCCGGAACCAGACGCGCGAAATCCAGTATGAATTCGGCGGGGCTGTGGCTGATCAAGGTCATGTTGGCGTAGATGCCCTCGGCTTCCTTTTCGCCGAGATCGAGGGTGATTCGCTGCTGCTGCGGCTTGTTGTTCATGGTCGACGCTCCTTGCGGGTTCTGCGGCTCCGTTGACACCGGGAAAGCGGAATGATAATTTTCCGCGGCACCGGTCGCACGTCCTGAACTCTTCCCTGACGCCAAGAAAGTGCTCATGAACAAGGAATACAAGAAGATCCTGGCCGCCATCGCCCGGACGCGTCTGGCCGTGGTCGGCGACAGCATGGTGGACCGGTTCCTGTGGGGAACGGTGGACCGCATCAGCCCCGAAGCGCCCGTGCCCGTGGTCAGGATCCAGCGGGAGACCGCCAAGCTGGGCGGGGCCGCCAACGTGGCCGCGAACATCCGCGCCCTGGGGGCCGGCGTGGTCCTGTGCGGCGTCTGCGGGCGGGATGCCGTGGCCGACCAGATGGAACAGCTGCTCCTGGAAAAGGGGATGGATGCCGGCGCCATGACCCGATGCGGGGATCGCCCCACCACGGTCAAGACGCGCATCCTGGCCCATAACCAGCAGGTGGTCAGGACCGACCACGAGCTCAGCGCGCCCATCGACGAGGAAACCGGAGCGGCGGTGCTGGCAGCTATCGAGGGCGCCGGGCGCCTGGACGGGATCGTGCTGAGCGACTACGGCAAGGGTGTCCTGACACCGGAAGTGTTGCGGGAAGTCATAGCCCTGGGGCATGAACTGGGTGTTCCCGTGGTGGTCGATCCCAAGCAGGGCGATTTCAGCCAGTACCGGGGTGTGACCTCGCTGACGCCCAACCAGAAGGAGACCGAACAGGCCTGCACCACCACCATCAGCGATGCCGCCGGCCTGCGGGAGGCCGGTCGTCGCCTCCTGGACCGCACCGGGGCGGAGGCCGTCCTGGTCACCCGCGGCGAGGAGGGCATGGCCCTGTTCGAAAAGGGCGGGGCCGAACATCATCTGCCGACCCAGGCCACGCGGGTCTTCGACGTGACCGGTGCCGGGGACACGGTCATCGCGGTCTACACCGCGGCTTTGGCCGCGGGAGCCGATTTCGCCGCGGCCGCGGTGCTGGCCAACCACGCCGCCGGGCTGGCCGTGCGCGAGCTGGGCACGGCCGCGGTCTCGGCGGAGCAGCTGGCCGCGGTCCTCGAACAGGAGGATCCGACGTGAGCGCCCCCGGGCAGACGGGGCTGATCCTGGAACGGTCCCAGCTCGCCGCCTGGGCCGCCGAGGTCCATGCCGCCGGACGGACCATCGCCTTCACGAACGGGTGTTTCGACCTGGTCCATCGCGGCCATCTGACGAGCCTGCAGACCGCCGCCGCGGCCGCCGACACCCTCGTGGTGGCGGTCAACAGCGATGATTCCGTGCGGGCGCTCAAGGGCCGGGGACGTCCCCTGGTGGGGCAGCAGGACAGGGCTCTTCTCATTGCCGCCTGAGCCCATGGCCTGTTTGCTACGATCAGATATGGCGACGTTCTGGCGATTCATCGACACTTTCTCTTGACGTGTCGATGCCATCGACACATCATTAGGACGTGTCGAAGAAACGCCGAAATGTCA
>CAYPVD010000152.1:0-7218 GCA_964414055.1 uncultured Fibrobacteraceae bacterium | reverse complement strand
CAACCTGACGACCGGTGGGAATTCTGGTATCCTCGCGGCGGACAACCCGAGCGAGGACACCATGCGCTACCGGTCCGTCTACACCGAATCGCGATTCGAACGGCTGACCCGCCGCCTGGCGCTGTACGTCCTGTCGCCGGCCCTGTTCATCCTCGGCCTGGCCGTCCTGCTGGAGATTCCCGTCAAGCCGGACTTCGGTTTCTCGGTGCGCCGCCTCGAGGTCGTCAAGACGGACGGCCCGGCCCGCGGAGCGGGTATGCGGACCGGCGACATCGTCGTCAGCATCGCCGGCCGGCCCGTGACCTCCATGCCCGGCTACTACGCCGCCCTGGCCCGGTACCGTACACGCGGCTCCCTGACTCTGGAGGTCGACCGTGAAGGCCGGCTCATGCCCCTGGTCCTGACGTCGCACCCACCGTCCCAGGCCCGCCTGACCCGCGCCTACAGCCAGTGGGTCGTGGGCCTGGCTTTCCTGATGATCGGCTGGTGGGTGCTGTGGCGCCGCCATGATCCGGTGGCCCGTAACTTCTTCGCCCTGTGCGTGATCTTCGCCTTCTTCCTGCTGGAGGTTCCCGACCGTCCCTACCTGGGTTACATGTGGCTGAAGGAAAGCATCAGAGGATTGTTGCAACTCCTTCTCCCTGCATATTTTCTGAGATTCTTCATCCAGTTCCCCGCCCCGCGGCGCCGGGCTTCCGGACAGCCTGACCGGTTGCGCTGGCTCCTGATCCCGGGCTGGAGCCTGTTCCTGCTGGCGACCCTGGGCGATGTCACGGGCTGGACCGGCCGGCTGCCCCGCATCGCCGCCTGGCTGGAGGGCATTTCCCTGCTCTACATGGTGGGCTTCATCGTGGCCGGCCTGGTCATCTTCGGCCGCAAGATCCGGAGCCGGGACCGTCCCATCGAACACACCAAGATGAGGGCGGTCCTCATCGGTGTGGTCTGCGGCCTGGTGCCGTTTCTCACGGCCGCGGTGGTGGGGAACCTGGCCCCCGGCTCCGCCCTGCCCCAGTGGCAGTATCTCGCCTTCTCCCTGCTGCTGGTCCCGGCCAGCTTCGCCCTGGCCATCATGCGGCTGGGCGCCCTGGACCGGGACTTCATCGTCCGCACGAGCCTGACCTACGCCCTGCTGACGGCCATGGTCCTGCTGGGCTACTTCGTGGTGGTGGTCGGCGCCGGCCTGGTCTTCGGCCGCCTGCTGGGGGTGCGCTCGGATCAGATCACCCTGGCCCTGGTGGCGGTCAGCGGCCTGCTCGTGCTCCCCTTCAAGGGCCTGGCTCAGAGATGGGTGGACCGTACCTTCTACCCCGCCCGGCAGGCCAACCGCCACGCCATGACAAGCCTGGCCGAGGAACTGACGGGCATCATCGACGCCGACGAGGCCACCTGCCTGCTGCATCGCCGCCTGCAGGACCTGTTCCAACCCGACGGGATCGCCGTCTACCTGGCCCGTGAAGACGACGCCTACCGGGGCATGGACTGCGACAATGACGAAGACCCGCAGCCGATGCCCGATCTTCCCCGGGACAGCACCCTGGTCCACCTGCTCAACCGCATACGCCATCCTCTGTTCGCCGAGGAGGTCGAGGACCTGCTGCTGGCCACCGGCAGCGACGAGGAATCCATGCGGCTGCTGACCGTGCTCAAGGTCCAGTTGCTGGTGCCGCTGGTCACGGGGGATCGCCTGCTGGGTTTCATCACCCTGGGCGACAAGAAGGGTCAGGCCCTGTACAGCCAGGAAGACCTGGCCAACCTGCAGGCCCTGGCGGTACAGGCCGCGCCCCTGATCGACAGCAGGCAGCTGTACCGCGACAGCCTGCACCGCAAGCGGCTGGAAGCTGAACTGGAAGTGGCCCGACAGATCCAGTCCCGACTGTTGCCGGTAGAGCCCCTGGTCGGTCCCGGATTCGTCATCGCCGGTCGCAACGAGCCCTGCAGCGCCGTGGGCGGGGACTTCTTCGACTACTTCATCAGGCCCGACGACACCCTCGCCCTGGCCATAGGCGACGTGGCAGGCAAGGGCATCCCCGCCGCCCTGCTGATGACCTCCCTGCGGGTGGCCTTCCGCAGCGAGGCCGACCCCGCCTCCGGGGCTCGGGACGTCATCACCCGGCTGAACCATACCGTACACGGTCTCGTCTCCCAGGGGCGCTTCGTCTGCTTCTTCTACGGGATCCTCGATCCGCGCACCGGCCTGCTGGTCTACTGCAACGCCGGCATGGACCCGCCGGTGCTGTTCAGGGCCGACGGCAAGGTCCGGGAAACCCTGCGCCGCGGGGGCCCGGTCCTGGGCGTCAGCCCGGACCAGCAGTATCGGGAAGGTCGTCTGACCCTCCAGGCCGGGGATTGCGTCCTGTTCTACACCGACGGCCTCACCGAGCAACGCAATTCCGGAGGGGAATTTTTCGATATCGAACGCCTCTGCGCGGTGATCCAGGACCGGCCCCTGGGAACCAGCGGGGAAAAACTTGACAGAATATTTTGCAGCGTGGAGGAGTTCGGCACCGATGGAGAACCCGACGACAAGACAGCAATGATATTACAAATCAACAACTTACCAGTATAAAGATTTCCCGGTATCCCTCTTGCAAGAGATGATCCGTCAAGGATCGGCCGCCCGTTGCCGTAGGCGGCAATGGGAGGGCAACGGACGACTTCTGATGAATCCTAAAGTCGGGGCGCAAACGGTCGATCAATAGTAATGACAGCGATCCGAAAACCCTTAGGACAGGAAAGGGGGGATCGAAAATGGGACCTGAAACTTACATTGTCGTGGGTCTTTCCTTGATCGATCTCTTTTGGTGGTTGAGAAAATGATCACCTCGATCTAAGCCCCTGACTCAAGGCTCGCGCCGGTGTCAGGGGCTTTATCATGCCCTGGATCCGCCTGCCGGAATCATCACTCCCCCAGCAGTTTCACGATCTCCTCCTGATACGCGCTCTTGGGATAACCACCGATCCATTTCTTGACGATGACCCCGTCCTTGTCCAGCAGCATGGTCGTGGGCAGACTCTGGACGCCGAATCTCTGGAACACCGCGACATTGCCGTAAACGAAAGGGAAGGTGAAGCCTCGCTGGGCGATGAACGACTTGACCTTGGCGGCACCTTCCTGGCCCAGGGCAACGCCCACCACCACCAGTTTGTCCTGATGTTCCCGGCTGAGCTCCTGCAGATGAGGCATGGCCCGGCGGCAGGGGGGACACCAGGTATCCCAGAAGTCCAGCAACACGGCCTTGCCCCGCAAATCCTCCAGTGACAGGCTACCGCCGCCGACCTGGTCCAGGGTGAACGAGGGCGCGACCTGGCCGACGTTGAATCCCTGCAGGACTCCGCTCGTCGGGGCTTGTTCCTGGGCGTCATGGGACTCGTGACTGCAACCCCAGAGCACGCCGGCGGCCAGGGCCAGAATCAGCATCGAAATCAATTTCCAGGTCTTGTGCACGTCCTCATCCTTCCTGCATGTCCAACCGCATATCGGCATGTGCGGGCAATTGCGCGTGCGAGGCAATATGGTAAAATCCTTCAGGGTCGGCAAACCGGCCGTATCCAGCCCCTGTTTCCCCTGTTTCCCGGAATCCCAAAAGGGAACTTGTGCCGGGCCCGTTCCTTCGTATTCTAGTGGGAACCCCCACGGGAACCGTATCCATCCGTCTGCATGGCGACAAGAGGTGAACACTTGAAAGCGAATCGGTTGCTGAAACTTCCGCCCTCGGCCCTGGCCCTCGGCATGGTCCTGACCCTCGCGGCCCCCCATGGAGCCATAGCCCAGTCCGAGGCCGACGTTCTCGGCGTCGCCGTCCACGGGGATCTGGCGGAGATCGGCCGCAACCTGCAGCTGGACATCACGGTGACCCCGCCAGAGGGCAGGCACCTGGCAGCAGACGGCTGGGCCGTGATGGTAGACACCGAGGGCGAACCCTTCCTGGACGAACCGTATCCGGTCAAGCTCCTGACGCCGGCAGACGGCCAGACGTTGCCATCCCCGGCGCGCTTCGAGTGGGCGGCTCCGGTCCTGCCTGCCAGTGCGGTGGGCGAGCGCGACCTGACCGTCACGTTCACCGGCCGCTGGAGCGACGGCGACCCGGCGACCTTGACCTGGTCCGGCCCCGTGCAGGTCGATTACGGCCAGGAGTGGACCGCCGACAAGATCTCCTCGTACATCGAGCGTCGGGGACTGGGCCTGTTCCTGCTGGCGGTATTCGGGTTCGGGTTGCTCATGAGCCTCTCCCCCTGCATCTACCCCATGATCCCCATCACCCTGGCGGTGATCGGCGCGCGCAGCCAGGACAAGGGTCCGGCCCACGGGTTGATGCTGTCGGTCACCTACGTCATCGGCATGGCGCTGGTGTACGCGGTCCTGGGCGCCCTGAGCGCCACGGTGTTCAGCGGCATCACCGCCTTCATGCAGAGCCCCGCCGTCCTGGTGCCCATCGCCCTGATCATGGCCGTGCTGTCGCTGAGCATGTTCGGGGCCTACGAGCTGGAGGCCCCCGCCTTCCTGCGCGACAAGCTGCAGGGCGGCGGCGGAGGCGGCCAGGGCGGCAACCTGCTGGGTGTGCTGGTCATGGGCATGGTCGCCGGGCTGGTGGCCTCGCCGTGCGTGGGGCCGTTCCTGGCCGCGTTGCTGGTCTGGGTGGCCACCACCGGCAACGTCGTGCTGGGCTTCGTCTCCCTGTTCACCTTCGGCATCGGCATGGGCATGCTGCTGATCGGCGTGGGCACCTTCCCCTCCCTCCTGGGCTCCATGCCCAGCAGCGGCGGCTGGATGGTCACCGTGCGCAACGCCATGGGCCTGATCCTTTTGGCCATGGCCTTCTACTTCGTGCGGCCGGGCGCGGTGCTCGCCGGCCGGTACTTCTACCCCCTGCTGGGAGTGACCACCGTCCTGGTGGCCGTCTTCATGGGCGCCTTCGACGGCATCACCGCCGAGACCCACTGGTGGGGCAAGGTCCGCAAGGGGCTGGGCATCTGCACCCTGGTGGCGGGGCTGTTGATCCTCCTGCTGGGCTACTCCTACTACACTGGATGGACGCCGCAGCAACTTGCGGGGCAGGATCGCACCGTGTCGGTCACGGTGGAGAACACCGCCGCCTCCCCGGCCGGGGCCGCCGCCCGGGAGCAGGCGGAGGCCGTTCCCGAGGCGCCCAAGGAAATCGAGTTCACCGTGATCAAGACGGGCCAGGACGTCCGCGCCTTCATGGACCGCAAGCGGGCCGAGGCCAAGTCCGTCGGCAGGCCCATCCTCATCGACTTCTGGGCCAACTGGTGCGTGTACTGCAAGAAGCTGGACAAGCTGGTCTGGCACGATCCCGCCGTGGCGGCCGAGGCGGCCCGCTTCATGGCCATCAAGGTGGACGCCACCGCGCCGGACGACGCGGAGATGGAAACGATCAAGGAAGAGTTCCATGTGCCGGGGCTGCCGCGGGTGGTGTTCATCGACAGCCGGGGCCGGATCATGGACGGCTTGAGCACGGGCTTCCAGCCGCCCGAGAAGATGCTCGAGATCCTGCGCGCCGTGCGCTGAGCCAGCCTTCGCAAGAAACCTCCGGCCGCCTGTGGGCGGCCGGCGGTTTCGTTCATCCACGTCTGGTCCGCTACTGGAACCTGACCTCCGAACGCCTGTCGACGTCGAAGGCCTTGAACAGGCCGCCGGTCTCGTTCTCGGTCAGGATCTCCGGCATTCCGTCGCCGTCGATGTCCAGCAGCTCGATGCGGCTGTAGAAGTTCTCGTCCTCCCACTCCACGTTGCCGCTGATGGGATCGATCACCTTGCCCGAGTTCAGGACGACCTCATTGCGGCCATCGCCATCCACATCGCCGCAGCGGATCTGGGTGGCGGTGTACACGTCGATGCTGGTGTTGTCCTTGGTGAAGTTCTGTCCGTCGATCTGGACCAGGTGCCCGTCGGCGATCATGACGATCTCGGTCTGCTGGTCGTCGTCCAGGTTGGCCGCCGTGAAGCAGGAGATCTTCTTGTACTCCCCCGTCAGCGACTCCCACAGGGGGTGGAACTGATCCAGGGACCACGTATAGAGCATGCCGTTGGCCGTCCGGCACAGCAGGGAATCATCCAGGCCGTCCCCGGACAGGTCCACGACCAGGATCTCCTCGGGCACACCCGACAAGGTCTTGCTCTTCCAGACCTGCTCGATGCCGCGGCCGGTCACCTTAAGCACCTGCACCGTCCCGAAGCGTTCGGCGACGGCGAAGTACATGCCCGCCTCGCCGTCCAGGGGCTCGAACTGGGCCAGGTGCCCCAGGCGCAGGGCGCACCAGGACAGGTCACGGTATTGCCGGTACGAGAGCTCATCCGAAGCGGAAAGGACGGAGACGGGAAACATGCCGCCCAGAACGGTCAGCAGACCTGCAACGGCAAGGGTCGACAACGTCAGGCGGCAAGGACGGAAAACGGCCGGGCTCATGGGCAACCTCTTTCACGAGAGCAGAAAGCTGGGGTCGAGGAAATTATAACCCAACCAGGCCGGAACGCCCCCAGAAATCTACCAGGGCAACGTTACCCCCAGCCCCAGCCGCGCGGTCCAGTCGATGTAGTCGTGCCCATGGCGCTTGTACTGCCGGTACTGCCCCCGGAAATCCACCAGGTACCGGCCGCCGAAGGTGCCCTCGCAGCCGAAAGCCGCCAGGGGCGCCCAGCCCGTCTCGGTCCCCCGACCGTCGCCTTCATGGAAGCTGATCTCGCTCATGCCGATGCCGGCGCTCACATAGGGTACCCAGTGCCGCGTCGCCTGATCGACGGCGCCCAGGTACTTGCGCAGGATGAAATCGCCCGAACGGATGCGGTAGTGGGTGTAGAGTTCCTGGTAATCGACCTGCAGGACCAGGCCGGCGTTCCACCGGCGCAGGAAGTCCAGGAAATTCGCCGCATAGTCCGGATGGAAGACCACGGCGCCGCCGTAGCCGAACTGGCCGTTGGAATTGGAGAAGGCCCCGCCGGTGCCGACGTACCCCACCAGGAAAACCGGGCTGTCCGGATCCAGACCCAGATGGGAATGCGGCAGGGAAAGGCGGGGATTGTCCTGCGAACCGGCCCACGCCGAAGCCGCCGTCATGACCATCAACACACCCAGGACCACCCAGCGGAACCCCGCTGCCGATTCGCGCTTCATGCCGCCCATCATACCCACGCCGACTACTCCTTGGTTCTTGTTCTCAGGCCTCACCAGGGTTGATCTGCAAGGGCGGTGCCACCCGCCC